>DBFABM010000097.1:0-2779 GCA_048194085.1 Collinsella aerofaciens | reverse complement strand
AACCGTAGATGACCGGCTCGTTGATGTTGAACAGGCCAGGCAGAATGGCCATCTTGGCAACGGTCTTGGAGGCCTTGTTCTTGGAGAACAGGAAGGTGTCGAGCAGCAGCATGAGGGTGCAGCCCGAGCCGCCGATGAGGGCAAAGCTGTTAACGATCTGCATGTTCATGTAGTGATCGGGCTGGATGGTGCCACCGGCGGCAAAGGTAGCCATGTTGTCGACGATGAGCATGGTCAGGATCGGCTCGACGGTAGCGCCAGAGATGGTGGACTGGTGAATACCGACGCAGAACAGCAGGTTAGCAAGGGTGTAGATGAGGATAACAGCCCACGGACCGGCGTTCATGATGCTCTTGAGCGGGTTGGAGATGCACGTGGAGATGATGGCGCACAGATCGGTGCCGGCGCACACGGCGAGCAGGGCTGCGGCAAGAGCGAAGACCGCGAGGTTGAGCAGCATCGGGATCATGACGTTGAAGGAGTTGGAGACCGCGGGAGGCACGCCCTCGCCCAGCTTAACCTTGAGCTTCTCGACGCCAGAAATCTTGATGAAGAGCGAGACGGAGAGCAGGGCGATGATAATAGCCGAGAACAGACCGTTGGTGCCGGTGTTGGCAGTCGAAAGGGCGCCCGTGACCTCGGCGGAGGTGATCTTGTCGGTGAGCAGCGGGCTCGTAGCGGCAAGCGAGGCGGTGATCTGCTGCGGCATCATGATGACGAAAGCAGAGATAGCGACGACCACGCAAGCGAGCGGGTTATCGAAACGCTTGTTCTTAGCGAGGCTGTAGCCAATCAATCCGGCCAAGATAATGGCAGAGACGTTGAGGGTGCCCAGCGTAATTGCCGAACCCCACGTCTGAAGGTTGGCAAGGCCCGCCGCATCGAGCGGGAACAGAGGGAACACGACGTTGTTAATAAGAACCGCGATACCCGCAAGGATATAGAGCGGTGTGATGGTCGCGAAGGCGTCACGCAGGGAACGCAGGTGAACCTGGTTTCCCACCTTCGCAGAGACCTCGGCAAACTTGTCGAGGAAGCTCTTTCCGTTGTCACTGGCCATGATTGCTCCTAACTTTCAAATCCGGCCTTTTCCTATGCGCACGGTGGTCTGTCGCCCTCTGCCACCAGATGTGCCATGTGTTGCGCGCGGCGGCGCGCGGTCTGGGCGTTCGTCCGGACGCTAATCAACCACGTGGGTCGTGGCAACCTGTTTGAGCCAGGCTGCCGACTTCTTAAGGCGGCGCTTGTAGCCATCCATCAGATCGACCTCGACAAAGCCATAGCGATTCTTAAAGGCATTGGCCCAAGACCAGTTATCGATGACGGCCCAATAATGGTATCCGCGGCACTTGGCGCCCTCATCGATGGCCTTGGCCACCCACTCCAGGTGCTGACGTACAAAGTCGACGCGGTAGTCATCCTGAATGATTCCTTCGGCGTCACGGTTCTTGTATTCGTCCATGATGCCGATGCCGTTCTCGGAAACAAACCACTCAAGGTCGGGATAGTTCTTGGCGCAGTCCATGCCAAAGTCGTAAAGGCCCTGCGGGTAAATCTCCCAGCCGCGGCTCTCATTCATGACAGCGTCGGGCCATACGTATTCGTCGGCAAAGTGCGGCAGGCCGTACTGGTCGATCTTGCTCGACGGCGCCTGAACGCGTGTGGGGTGGTAGTAGTTGCAGCCGAGCCAGTCGACAACACCCTGTTTGAGGATCTCTTGGTCACCGGCACGGAACGGGAGCTTAACGCCGCCCTCGGCCAGGCTGCCGAGCACGTCGGCAGGAAGCTCGCCCTTGGTAATAAGGTCGAGCCACCAGCGATTGTTGATGCCGCTGGTCATACGCACGGCCTCGAGGTCTGCCTCGTTGGGGTTCTCCTTGGTATAGACCGGAGTAAAGCAGTTGATCATGCCAATCTTGGCATCGCTGCGAACGGCGCCCTCGTCATAGGCGCGGCGGTAGTTGGCCACGGCCAGCGCGTGCGCCAGCGAAATGTGATACTGCACGGTGCGGGCGCGGCTAAAATCGTGGAGCTGCGGGAACCACACACCCTCCTGATAGCGCTGTTCGGGCTCGACGATGGGCTCGTTAAAGGTGAACCAGTACTTAATCTCCTGGCCAAACTCGTGGAAGGCGACGTCGGCGTAATGCGCGTAAGCCTCGACGACCTCACGGCTCTCCCAACCGCCACGGTTAAAGAGGTAGGTGGGCATGTCAAAGTGGTACAAGTTGACAAACGGCTCCAGGCCGGCCTCGCGAGAGGCGCGGAACAGCTCGTGATACCACGCAGCGCCCTCCTCATTAAGGTTGCCGTCGGCATCGAGCAGACGGCTCCACTGGATGGAAGTGCGATAGGTATTCAGGCCCAAGTCCTTCAAAATGCGAAAGTCTTCCTGGTACTTGGTCATAAAGTTATTGCCGGCATAAGAGCCAACGCAGTTGTAGAACGAACCCAGATCCTGGATGGACCAGGTGTCCCACAGGTTCTCGAGCTTGCCGCCCTGGTTCCACTGACCCTCAGTCTGCGGGCCGGACATAGCAGCGCCAAAGAAGAAGTCGTTGGGCAGCTGATACTGTGCCATCAAAGTCCTCGCTTTCGTGTTCTAGAGCTTCCGGTTGGAGACGGGTTTGCTTTGGCAGGTTATCCGGCGCGGGCGCGCACCGGCCATACCGATATCCAACCCGCCAAAACAAAACCGTCCCCAAACGGTCGATCCTGTTGTGCGGAAGGATTCCGTTCGTTGCTTAAACTATAGCGCTCTAATTTTAAAAGTAAAGCG
>DBFABM010000096.1:0-19249 GCA_048194085.1 Collinsella aerofaciens | reverse complement strand
GTGTGCAGCTATCGACAATTCAGAAAAAAGGAAAGCTGAATTGACCATCTGACAAAATCGAAACCCGCACCAACCAGCCCTTTTGCTATTCCCGGCGGGGGCCGCGGGTAAAGTTTATCGCGAGTTCCGCACGAACAGGAGGCCACTTAATGTGGCCTCCGTCGTGAGCAGGACTGTAGAGCAGGAAACTTTATCCGCGGACCCCGCCGGGAATAGCAAAAGGGCGACCCCTGTCCGGAGTCGCCCTTGTTGAGCTGCTTATGTTTAGCTGTTACTCGGCGTCGTGGTGACGGCGGGGCTTGCGGCCTCCGTTGTCGCCGGGACGGCGCGGGCGGTCGCTGCGCTCGGAGCGCTCGCGACGCGGACGCTCACGGCGCTGGAAGTGCTCGCCGTCGCCCTCGGAGGCACCCTCGGCGCGAGCCGGGGCCTCGGGCTTGTCAAGACGATCGAGCGAGATCTTGCCGCGATCGTCGACCTCGATGACGACGACCTTGACCTCGTCACCCACGTTGAGGACGTCCTCGACCTTCTCCACGCGGCCCTTGGCGACGCGGGAGATGTGGAGCAGGCCGTCCTTGCCGGGCAGCAGGTTGACGAAGGCGCCGAAGGGCTGGATGGAGACCACGCGACCGGTGTACTCCTCGCCCGGCTCGGGAACCTTGATGATGAGCTTGATGCGCTCGACAGCCTGGTCGACGGACTCGCCGGTGCCGCCGACAAAGACGGTGCCGTCCTCCTGGATATCGACCGAGGCACCGGTCTCGTCCTGGATGCCGCGGATGACCTTACCGCCGGAACCGATGACATCGCGGATCTTGTCGGTCGGAACCTGGATGGAAACGATGCGCGGAGCGGTGCTGCGCGTGGTGTGGCGCGGCTCGGGGATCACATCGAGCATCTTCTGCAGGATGAAGGCACGACCCTCCTTGGCCTGCTGCAGGGCGCGGGCCAGGATGTCGAAGGTAAGACCGGTGGCCTTGTTGTCCATCTGCAGGGCGGTGATGCCCTCGGTGGTGCCGGTGACCTTAAAGTCCATGTCGCCCAGGAAGTCCTCGAGACCCTGGATGTCGGACAGGACCACGGTCTTGCCCTCCTCCTGGATCAGACCCATGGCGATACCGGAGACCGGGCGCTTAATGGGCACGCCACCGTCCATAAGGGCGAGCGTGGAACCGCAGGTCGAGGCCATCGAAGAGGAGCCGTTGGACTCCATGACCTCGGAGACGACGCGGATGGCGTAGGGGAACTCGTTCTCGTCGGGGAGCACCGGGAGCAGAGCGCGCTCGGCCAGGTTGCCATGGCCGATCTCGCGGCGCTTGGGGCTGCCCATGCGGCCGGTCTCGCCGGTGCAGAACGGCGGGAAGTTGTAGTGGTGCATATAGCGCTTGCCCTCGGTGGGCTCGATGGTATCCAGACGCTGGCCCTCGTTGAGCATGCCGAGCGACAGGACGGAAAGCACCTGGGTCTGGCCGCGCTGGAACAGGCCGGAGCCGTGAACGAGCGGCAGGTAGTTGTCCTTCACCATGATGGGACGGATCTCATCGGCGGCACGGCCGTCGACGCGCTCACCAGTCTCGACGACCATGGTGCGCATGGCCTTCTTCTCGAGCTTCTTGAGCGCCACGGGGATCTCGCGCTCCCAAGCGGCCTGCTCCTCCTCGGTAAACTCGGCGCGGATGGACTCCTTCAGAGCCTCGACCTTACCGATACGGGAGAGCTTGTCGGCGTCGCGAAGGGCAGCTGCCATCTCGTCGTAGTGGGCGAAGATGCGCTCCTGGACCTCCTCGACGGGCTGGTCGAGCGGGTACTCCTTCTTGACGATGGGGCCGTTGACTTGCTCCCACTCGGCGACAAACTCGTCCTGGGCCTGGCAGAAGGCAGCAAGGGCCTCCTGGCCAAACTTCATGGCGGCGAGCATGTCGTCCTCGGAGATCTCCTCGGCGCCGGCCTCGACCATCGAGATGAAGTCGGCAGAGCCGCCCAGCTCCAGATCCAGATCGGAGTTCTCGCGCTCCTCGTAGGTGGGGTTGACGATAAACTCGCCGGTCTCCACGTTACGGCCGATGCGCACGCAGGCAAGCGGGCCCTCGAAGGGCACGCCGCCGAGCGTCATGGCCAGAGAAGCACCCATGACGTTGATGACGTCGAAGGGGTTGACCTGGTCGGCGACGAGCGAGGTGGCGACGATGTGCACCTCGTTGCGGAAGCCGTCCGGGAAGCTCGGGCGAATCGGACGGTCGATCATGCGCGCGGTGAGCGTGGCCTTCTCGCTGGGACGGCCCTCACGCTTGAGGTAACCACCCGGGATGCGGCCGGCGGCGTACATCTTCTCGTTGAAGTCGACGGTCAGCGGGAAGAAGTCGTAGTTCTTGCGCTCCTTGGAGACGACCACGGTGTCGAGCATCGTGGTGTCGCCCTGCTTGACCAGGCAGGCGCCGGTGGCCTGCTTGGCAAGCTCGCCCGACTCAAAGGTGTAGGTCTTGCCGTACAGCTCAAAGGTCTTGGATACGAGTGTCATTGTTCTCCTTTACCCCACAGGCCCCTTGCCTGCGGGCTTCTCATGTGACGCGGGCCCCCTGCCCCCGCCACGCTTCAGAGCGTGATTGTTCGCGCCCTTACACAAAAAGAGCGCCCCGCTGCGCAGGACGCTCTTAGCATGTACAAATCCTTACTGGATGTTGTCGCGGATGCCCAGAGCCTTGATGAGCTCACGGTACTCGACGATGTCGTTCTTCTTGATGTAGGAGAGAAGACGACGACGACGGCCGACGAGCATGAGCAGACCGCGACGAGTGTGGAAGTCCTTCTGGTGGGACTTCATGTGCTCGGTCAGCTCCTTGATGCGCTCGGACAGGATGGCGACCTGAACCTTGGGGTTACCGGTGTCGACCGGGGTGTTACCGAACTGGGCAGTCAGCTCCGCCTTGCGCTCTTTGGAAACAGTCATTGTTTCACCTTTCGTTTTGCGTCGCCCACGGGCGACTCGATTCGCCTCGGACTGGGAAGCCGCCGGTGGAGCGAGCAACCAAGGTCGAGGTACCAACAGGTCGGTATGTTACCACAAGCAGCCCGCCCCTGCGCATCATCACCGACCCAACATGAATTCCATCGCACGAAGGCGCTGGTCGGTGTGCGTCGCAGCCCAAACATGCGAAAGCCCCAGCAAAAAGGCTGCGGTATGGGGGTCGATCCTCTCGGCCATGAGCGCATCGAAGGTCATGGACATGAGGGCGCACAGCCATGCGACCTCGCCGGTCGACACCAGCTCGGCACCCGGAACGCTCGACGCGCACGACCCGCACAGAAGCCCGCCGGCTTGGGCCGAAAAATGCGAGAGCATGGGATCGCCGCACGAGACACAAGCCGAGAAATCGGGTCGGTAACCAACGTGCGACAGCAGTTTAAAGACAAAAGCCGCCACGAGCAGGTCCATGTGTGCCGAATCGAGCCCGCTACCGACAAGCGTGAGCGCCCGCTGCGTAATGGCAAAGGTAAATGGATCCTCGGCATCCTCGAACGAGCACACACGCGCAACCTCGGCAATCGCGCTGGCGGCACAGGTCGTCTCGTAGTCAGGAGCAGCACCGAGCGGCGCCTCAATAAGCTCCGCCTGAGAAACAACGTCGAGCGAGCGGCCATGCGCCAATAGCATATCAACGGTGCAGAAGAGCTCGCAGCGGGCCGCAAGGCGACCGCCAGGCTTACGTGCGCCCTTAGCCACGGCACGCACCTGCCGACCCCGCTCGTCAAGCATCGTCAGGATCAGGTCCGTCTCTTTGAGCTTGGTTTTGTCGAGGACGAGCACCTTCGTACGATATGTCCGGGAGCCTGCCATGCGCGCCGTGCGTCCTTAGTCCTCGGCGTTGTAGCCAAAGCGGCGAATCTGGGCCTCATCGTCACGCCAGCCGGCCTTGACCTTCACGTCCAGCTCCAAAAAGACCTGCGTGCCAAAGATGCGCTCAAGATCGCGACGGGCGTCGATACCGATATGCTTGATCATCTCGCCGCCCTTGCCGATGATGATACCCTTTTGGCCCTCGCGCTCAACGTAAATGGTGGCGTGGACGCGCAGCACCTTCTTGGTCTGCTCGAGCGCATCGCAAATTACGCCAACGGAGTGAGGGATCTCGTCGCGGGTACGGCGCAAGACCTTCTCGCGCACAAACTCGGCAACGAGCGTCTCGTCGGAAGCGTCGGTACCCATGTCCTCGGGGAACCAACGCGGACCCTCAGGCAAAAAGTGTGCAACGGTCTCGATGAAGGCATCGACGTTGAAGTTCTTGACCGACGACGTCACGATCTCGTCGTCATATTCCATGAGCTCGTGGGCGGCCTTAAGCTGCTCCATGACCTGTGCGGGGTCGGCCTCGTCGGCCTTGGTGAGCACCAAGACCTTCTTGCAGCGGGCGCATCTGACGCGCTCGGCAACCCAGGCGTCTCCCCTGCCGATGGGCTTGGTGGCATCAATCAAAAACGCGACGACATCGACATCGTTCAGCTCGAACAGCGCGCTCTTGTTGAGCTCGGAGCCCAGACCGTCTTTGGGCTTATGAATACCAGGGGTATCGACAAAGACCAGCTGGTAGCCGGGGCGGTTAACCACGGCGCGCATGCGGCGGCGGGTCGTCTGGGCCACCGGCGAGGTAATGGCGACCTTTTTGCCATAGCAGGCGTTGAGCAGCGTGGACTTACCGGCGTTGGGACGACCGACCAGGGCCACAAAGCCGCTGCGGAAACCGGGCTCCACATCGCCAAAGCCCAGAGACGTCTCGTCCTCGTCACATAGGGCATCGAGCTCCTCGTCGCTCATACCCTCAAACGGGTCGAATTCCTCGACCCCGTCAAGCAAATCGGCATCCTCGACCTCATCCAGAACCTCGTTGTCCAGAACCTCATCGGTAGGCTGCATATTGTCGGACATGAAAATCCCTTTCTAAATAAAGCCGAGCGCGTGGGCAAATACGAGCAAGCCCACAATCGCGGCGGTGATGGAAAGTACATATACGGAGGCGGCGGCAATATCCTTCGCACGCTTTGCCAACGGATGGAGCTCCTGGGTCGCCAGATCGACAATCGCCTCCATGGCGGTGTTGCACAGCTCGCCGTGAATCACCAGGCCGCAGCAGATGATAATCGTGGCCCACTCGGCAATGTCGAGCCCCACAATGCAGCCGGCAATGACGGCGCACACGCCCGCAGCGAGCATGACCTTAATGTTGCGCTCGGTCTTAAAGGCGGTGACAAAGCCCTCCATGGCGTAGGAGAACGACTTTAAAAAGGACGGATGGTCCTTGTTCGATCCGGGAATCATAGACGGCTCCTAGTCGTGGGCATGATTGGTTATGGGGCCAACGTGGACCAGTTTGGGGTCCTCGCCGCGCTCGAGCGCCAGATCGCGCAGGATGGCGTCCTCGCGGGCCTCCATGACCTCGGCCTCGTCGTCCTCGATATGGTCATACCCCAGCAGGTGCAGCATGCCATGAACGAGCATCAGGCGGCACTCGTCGGCAGGGCTATTGCCAAAGCCGGGGGCCTGACGGGCAATGACCTGCGGGGCCAGGATGATATCGCCGAGCTCAATTGTCTCGTCGGCAGGAATATCCTCGTCAAAGGCCGAGTCGCATTCAAACGAGAGGACATCGGTGGTGCGGTCGATACCGCGCCACTCGTGGTTGAGCTCGTGCATCTCGTCCTCATCGACATACGAAAGGGAAATCTCGACTTCACGCTCAACGTCCTCGGCGGCAAGCACGACCTCGCAGATGTGCTCCACCTCCTGCGCGTCGAGCAGCGTATCGAGTTCGGCATCGTTGCTGATCAATACACTCAACGGGACTCCTTTCGGTCACGTACGCATTTCTCGCGCACATCATCATAAGCATCGTATGCCTCGACGATACGCCCCACCAAGGCATGGCGTACCACGTCGGCACGCTCGAGGTGCGAAAATGTGACATCGTCGACACGGCCCAAAATCTGCTCAACGTCGGCAAGACCGCCGCGACGACCCACCAGATCGCGCTGGCTGAGGTCGCCGGTAATCACAAACTTGGAGTTAAAGCCCAGGCGCGTCAGGAACATCTTCATCTGCTCGGGCGTGGTATTTTGAGCCTCGTCGAGCACCACGAAGGCATCGCTCAGCGTGCGGCCGCGCATGTAGGCAAGCGGGGCGATCTCGATCACGCCGCGCGCCATGAGCTCATCGGTGCGTTCGCGATCCATCATGTCAAAAAGGGCGTCGTAGAGCGGACGCATGTAGGGATCGATCTTTTCCTCGAGGGTACCGGGCAAAAAGCCCAGGTTCTCCCCCGCCTCGACAACCGGACGCGTCAGAATCAGGCGACCCACCTCATGACGCTTGAGCGCGGCAACGGCGAGCGCCATGGCAAGATAGGTCTTACCGGTACCGGCAGGACCCAGGCCAAACGTGATGGTATGCGAGCGGATGGCATCTACATAGCGCTTCTGGCCGAGCGTCTTGGGGCGAATGACGCGACCGCGATACGAAAGCAGCACGTCATCGCGAAGCGACGTAGCCTCGTGCTCACCGTCGCGCAAGACGGCCAGGCAGCGAGAGACATCGTCGGCAGAAAGCGTGCGTCCGGCGGCCGCCTCGCGAAAAGCATGGTCGAAAAAGCGCGCCACAAGCTCGACCTCGTCCGGGTCACCGCTCACGGCGATGCTGTCGCCACGGGCGACCACGTGGGCGCGAACCAAGCTCTCCAGCGCACGTAGGACGCCGTCGCCGGCACCCAAAACGCGCGAAGGATCAATTCCCTCGGGAACGGTAAGTCTAATCTTCGAGGCTTCCATGAACCTCCCTGCGTGCATGGACCAAGCCGGAATCATCGACTCCGATGATAGCAACATCGAGCAGGCACGGGGCTGTGAGTCCACGGGTATCGTCAAGACGGGCATGATGGAACGAACCGAGCGTCAGGTTGTCGCCATACTCAAGCACGGCGCGCTCGACGGTGCCCACGCGGCGGCGAGCGTCGGCAATGGCAAGCTCCTGCGCCGCGGCTCGCATACGACGACTGCGCTCGGCCATAACCTCGGGCGGCACCTGGTCGGGCATGCCGGCAGCAAGGGTACCGGGACGCTTGCTATAGCGAAACACGTGCATACGCGAAAAGCCCACGCGGCGGCACAGCGCCAGCGACTCCTCAAACTCCTCGTCCGTCTCGCCGGGAAAACCGACGATGACGTCGCACGAAAGTGACGCCTGGGGCAAGTTGGCGCGAATCATGCGCACCGTCTCCTCGAAGTCCTCGGCGCTATAGGGACGGCCCATGCGATGCAGTGTCCTTGTGCAGCCGGACTGCACGGGCAGGTGCAAAAACGGGGCGATGCGCTGCGGATAGCGCGCCATGACCTTAAGCAGGGACTCGGAGATATCCATGGGCTCGACCGAGGAAATGCGCACATGCGGAATAGATGTGCGCTCCATGATCGCCTCGAGCAGCTCATCGATCTCGACATGTTCATCAGTCGCGCTCTTGCCATCGTAGGCGCCCAGGTTCACACCCGTCAGCACCACCTCGGGCACGCCGGCCTCCTGGGCCTCGCGAACCTGCTCGAGCACGGACTCGACCGGCACGGAGCGCTCGGGGCCGCGGGCCTTCCACACAATACAATAGGTGCAACGATGGTTGCAGCCGTCCTGAATCTTCACGCCCAGACGCGAGCGACCGAGTGCGTCGACAACCTCGCCGTCGCTGCAGGCGGGAACGTTATCGGACTCAACGCCCAGCACCTCGCAGACGCGTTCGGCGACATCGATCTTGGACGGCTCGGCGATCACGCGGTCCGAAAGCTCCAGAAGCTCCTCGGGGTGCAAATTGACCACGCATCCGGTCACGACCACATAGGGCTCGTTTAGATAGGCCAGTGCATGGCGAACGGCCTTACGGGTCTTGGCCTCGGCCTCGCCCGTAACGGCACAGGTGTTAATGACGATCAGCTCGGCATCCTGAGGCTCCACCATCGCAAAACCCAGGCGCATAAGATCGGCAGTGATACGGTCGGACTCAACCCGGTTGACACGGCAGCCGAGGTTGACGACAGAGATATGAGGTGCGAGCACGCGGGCTCCTTAATCGAGGATGTCGTCGAGAGCGCTCTTGATGCGATCGGTTACCGACTTCTTACCGGAAGCGACGTCATCGCCCATCTCGTCGGCAAAAGCGCGAAGCAGCTCGCGCTGCTTGTTGGAAAGGTTCGTGGGAACGACCACGCGCAGCTGCACGACCAAGCGGCCACGCGAGCCGCCACCGCCGATACGGGGCATGCCATAGTTGCCAACGCTCACGGTGTCGCCGTACTGCGTACCGGCGGGGACCGTCACCTTGACGACTTCGTCGGGCATAATGCCCTCGACCTCGATCTCGCAGCCGAGCGCAGCCTGCGCAATCGAAATATCGCTCACGAGGTACAGGTCGTCACCGTTGCGCTTAAAACGCTCGTGGTCGGCGACGCGCACGTTGACGATCAGGTCGCCCGAGGGCTCGCCGCGAAGGCCAGCCTCGCCAAAGCCACTCACGCGCAGCTGGCGACCGGTCGAAACGCCGGCGGGAATATCGATGTCGATCTTTTCGTGCGAAGGCGTGCGGCCCTGACCGTCGCAGGTCTCGCAGGGATGGTCGATGACCGTGCCCTCGCCATGGCAGTCGGGGCAAGGCGAAGAGGACTGGACCTGGCCTAGGAACGAACGCTGGACCGTCGTGACATAGCCCGTGCCGTGGCAGCGGCTGCACTGCTTTTCCTGTGCGCCCTCGGCCCTACCGGTGCCGTTGCAATCCTCGCAGGGAGCAAGGCGGTCATAGCTGATCGTCTTTTTGCAGCCGAGTGCCGCCTCCTCGAGCGTAACCGAAAGGGAGATGGCCATATCGCGACCGCGGCGGCGCTCACGGCGATTTCGGGCGCCACCGCCGGCACCGCCACCAAAGAACGACGAGAAGAGGTCGTCCATGCCCATGCCGCCAAAGATATCGTTAATGTCGACATAGCCGGAACCACCGGGGCCGTCCGCGGTGCCGTAACGGTCGTAGTTAGCACGCTTCTGCTCGTCGGAAAGAACGGAATATGCCTCGTTGAGCTCCTTGAACTTGGCCTCGGCCTCGGGGTCGTCCGAAACGTCCGGGTGTACGGTACGGGCCTTCTTTAGAAACGCACGCTTAATCGTCCGCGCGTCGGCATCCTTTTCGACGCCAAGTACCTCGTAGTAATCCCTATTTTCCGACACGACCGAATCCTTCCGACTTTCATTATTGTCACAGTGCGTCCTATACCCAAGCTGGGCCGGCCGCAAACAGAGGGTTTGATGCTATTGCATTGCGTAGGGCGAAAGCATGGCACGTTGCGAGCAGCTCGCAAACCAAACCGACACGAGCGCAAACATAAATCCGTTGGCAAAACCGTTGGCAAACTGCACCGCGCCGCGCTTCCACCACAGCAGGCTGCGATGCAGCACGCCGTCCGAGAGCACCATGAACAGGCCCATGGCAAACGGAATAAAGCACATCACGGCAAAGGCCGAGAACACGCCCGAGATGGCCGACAGCACCAAAAACGGCGCCACGATGCCCATCAGGTAAAAACCGGTACGGGCCTTGCCTTCCAGACGCTCGGCCTCAACATGGGCACGGCCGACAAGATCGCCGCCCGAGGCACCGTTGGTGCCGGCGTGACCCATGCCGCCAATGCGGACCTCGTCGCCATCGTGCGTGCCGGCAGGAAACTCAATTGTCTGCTCGGAGGTCACACGGGTTCGACCGCTGCCGCCGCAATCGGGACAGGGGTCGGCGACGACCTTACCGGAACCTCCGCACTCGGGGCAGACCGACTGGAACGTGCCGGCACCGAACAGGAAGGACAGGTCGACGTCGATGTGGCCGCGACCGCCGCAGCTCGGACAGGTATGTGCATGCTCGGACGAAACAGAACCCGAGCCTCCGCAGTGACCACAGGTATCGAAGCGCGTATAGCGAACGGTCTTGCGGGCACCGCCCTTGGCCTCCTTGGCGTCGAGCTTAATATCGACGACCACGTTGGCGCCGTTCTCGGGATTATAGGCAGCCTGCCCGCGACGCGGCTGGCCCCAGGCGCCCCCGAAGGGGAAACCGCCGTCAAAGGGATTGCCGTAACCGGCGCTGCCGGCATAGCCACCGCCATAGGGCGAAGCCGTCGGTGCACCGGCAAAGGGATTGCCCGAGCGCATGGCGTCGTAGCGCGCACGCTTCTGCTCGTCCGAAAGCACGGCGTAGGCCTCGGAAACCTCTTTAAACTTTTCCTCGGCATCAGGTTCTTTGTTGACGTCCGGATGGAGCTTGCGGGCCTTTTGCTGGAAGGCCTTCTGAATATCACGCGAGGTGGCGTCCTTGGAGACACCCAAAATCTCGTAGTAATCTTTTTCGTTCATCGTCGCCATGCGCGGCAACCTCCTGCTCACAGCAGCGTATATATTGCGGTAATTCTACCCGAGCGGCCTAGGCTAGACCCCAAAACAGCTCGAACAGCACATTTCCATCGAGCCAGCCCAAGTGGGTGGGCGCTAAACGAGCACGGACATGGCCCGCGAGGACGTCTGCCGAAGTGAAGGGTCCCTCATGGACTCCGAGCGTCTCGGGCACCCAAGTGGCAAGACCCAATTCGAGCGCGCGATCGCAGGCAGCTGCCAGCTCGCCCGTTGGGATGACGCAAGCTGCACGAACCAACAGATCGGACGCAATACCGCGCGTCATGCGACAAGCGAGCATCAGGTCTTCAGCCGCAGCCTCACGCTGCGACAGATATTCGGCCTCGAACGCCGTCGCGTCATCGTCACGTTGCACCAGACGCACGCGGTACGAATCGCCTCGAGAAGACACGCCGGGGAACAAACCTGCAAGACGATCGAAATCCTCGGCATCGAGCATGCCCGCGGCAGAGCGACCCAGGCCCAAATAGCCCTGGCCGGTCCAGTAGGCAATGTTATGGGCGCACTCATGTCCGTCGAGCGCATAGCTTGCCACCTCATACGGGTGATAGCCGGCCGCACCCAGACGCTCACGCGCCACATCCATGCACGAAGCTTGAAAATCCTCGTCGGGCTCTACCGACTCGTCGCGGCACGCCATGCGATAAAGGGGAGTCCCCTCCTCAAGCGTGAGCGGGTAGACCGACACATGATGCGGAGCCGCCGCCAGCACGTCATCGAGCGTGCGCCTCCAACTCGCCGCGGTCTGCCCGGGAAGTCCGCACATAAGGTCGCACGACACGTCAAGCCCAGCGTTCTTGACTGTCGCGATGGCGGCGAGCGCCCGATCGGCATCGTGAATACGGCCGATAGCGGTAAGTTCGATGTTATCGAGCGTTTGCACGCCCAGAGAGACGCGTGTGACACCAACCTTGGCAAGCGCAGCGGCAAGCTCGGCGGTCAGCGACTCGGGATTGGCCTCGCAGGTAAACTCAACGGGGGCGCACCACGCACGAATACGCCGCGCCAGCTCCACCAGGCGCTCCCCCGCCAGCGACGGCGTACCGCCGCCGACATAGACGGTGCGGATCTGTTCAAGGGCCCTAGCCTTGCCAAAAGCATCGAGGCGCGCGAACAACTGCTCAAAATAGACATCGAGCGCAGCGCTCAGGTCGCACGGAGCAAAACTGCGCGAGTCAAAGTCGCAGTACCGACACTTTTGGGCGCAAAACGGCACGTGCACGTACAGCGCGGTAACGGCCACCCTTAAGCCTCCAGCGGATGTGGAGGCACCGATTCGCCGGCGGCAAGGGCAGCCTCGCAGGCCACCACATCGCGCTCGATCTCATCGACCAGCGCCATAAACTCCTCGTAAGTGGAACAGCGCACCACATGGGCACGCCAAGCGGCGGCATGAGGCATGCCTTTTAAGTACCAGCTTGCGTACGTGCGGGCACGCGACATGAGCGGCAGGAGCTCATGCGTCAGCGTTAGGTGCTCACGCAGGGCGTCCAGGCGCTCGACGGAGCTGCGTGCCGGCACCGGTATGCCATCGAGCGCAAGGGCGCGAGCATCACCAAAAACCCAGGGGTTTCCGTAGATGCCGCGCGCGATAAACACCGCGCTGGCACCCGAGCCTTGCAGATGCTCAGCAGCGTCCTCGGCCGAGAACACATCACCCGAACCAATCACGGGAATCTCGACGGCTTCGGCAACCTCATCGACAACCGACCAATCGGCCTGGCCGGTGTAGAGCTGCGTGGCACAACGACCGTGCACGGCAACTGCAGAGGCGCCCGCCCCTTCAAGCATCTGGGCAAACGTTGCGGCGTTGCGGTCCTCGGCATAAAAACCCTTGCGGATCTTCACGGTCACGGGAACATGCGCCGCGCCCACCGCTGCCTCGACAATCTTCTCGGCCAGGTCGGGCGTGCGCATAAGCGCCGAGCCTTCGCCCTTAGTAACGACCTTGCGAGCCGGACAGGCCATGTTGATATCAATCAATGACAGGCGATCGCCCACACGCTCCTCGACGGCGGCGACGGCACTCGCAAACTGCTCGGGCTTGGAGCCAAAGAGCTGCACGCAAATCTGCTGCTCCTCGTCGGCCGGTAGCACCAGGCGCCAGGTCTTGTTGCTGGCATAGGCAAGGCCCGCCACGCTCACCATCTCGCTATAGGCGAGATTGGCACCGCGGCGGCGGCACATGATGCGGTAGGCAGGATCGGTTACGCCCGCCATGGGAGCCATAAGGAACGGCTGCTCGGCATAGGCGCCCAGCAGCCGCTTGCTGTATTCGGAAAGCGCCATAGACCTACTCGTCCACCTTGAGGATCGCCATAAAGGCCTCCTGCGGGACCTCGACCGAGCCGATGGCCTTCATGCGCTTCTTGCCCTCTTTCTGCTTCTCGAGCAGCTTGCGCTTACGCGAGATATCGCCGCCGTAGCACTTAGCAAGAACGTCCTTGCGACGCGCTTTGACGGTAGAACGGGCGATGATTTTGTTGCCGATAGCACCCTGGATGGGAACCTCGAACAGCTGACGCGGGATGATCTCCTTAAGTTTGTCGCACAGACCACGGGCCAGGCCATAGGCCTTGTCCTTATGGACGATAAACGACAGCGCGTCCACCTCGTCGCCCGAAAGCAAGATATCGAGCTTGACGAGCTCGGAGGGACGATACTCGTTGAACTCGTAGTCGAGCGAGGCATAGCCCTTGGTACGGCTCTTGAGCTGGTCAAAGAAGTCCAAGATGAGCTCGGCGAGCGGCATATCAAAGCGCATCTCGACCGACTTGCTCGTGAGATGAATCATGTCGGTAGTAATGCCGCGGTGCTCGATAGCGAGCTGCATGACGGCACCCGTATACTCGGGCGGGCAGATAATCTTGGCCTTGAGGTAGGGTTCCTCGATACGCTCGATGCGCGTAGCCTCGGGCAGATCCTGCGGGCTGCGGACATCAATCATCTCGCCGTCAGTCTTGTAGACGTGATAGTCCACCGAGGGGCTCGTGGCAATGAGGTCAAGATTGAACTCGCGCTCCAGGCGCTCCTTGACGACCTCCATATGCAGCAGGCCCAAGAAGCCCACGCGGAAGCCAAAGCCGAGCGCCACCGAGGTCTCGGGCTCCCACACCAACGACGGGTCGTTGACGTGCAGCTTATCGAGCGCGTCACGCAGGTTCTCGTAGTCCTTGTTATCGATCGGGAACAGGCCCGTATAGACCATGGGCTTGGCCTCGCGGTAGCCGGGAAGCGGCTCGGGGCAGGGATTCGACGCCCACGTGAGGGTATCGCCCACGCGAACGGCCTCGGGGTCCTTCAGGCCCGTGACCACGTATCCGACCTCGCCGACCGTGAGCGCGTCGACCGGGGTCTCGGCGGGACGCTTGACGCCCACGCCATCGACCAAAAAGTCGCCCTTTGCCTGCATCATGCGCAGGGTATCGCCCTTTTTGATGGAGCCGTCAAAGATGCGCACCGTGGCGACGACGCCACGATACTCGTCGAAGTACGAATCCAGAATGAGTGCCTTGAGCGGCGCGTTCGCATCGCCCTTGGGCGGAGAGATCAAAAAGACAATGGACTCCAGCAGATCGTGGATGCCCTCGCCGGTCTTGCCCGAGACGCACACGGCATCATCGGCAGGGATCGCCAGGTCATCCTCGATCTCGGTCTTAACCTCGTCGGGATGGGCCGAGGGCAGGTCGATCTTGTTGATGGCCGGCACAATGTCCAGATTGGCGTTCATGGCGAGCGTCGCGTTGGAGACGGTCTGCGCCTCGACGCCCTGCGTGGCGTCGACAACGAGCACCGCGCCCTCACAGGCTGCCAGCGAGCGCGAGACCTCATAGGTAAAGTCCACGTGGCCCGGCGTATCGATCAGATTGAACTGATACGTCTCGCCATCGTCGGCGTCATAGGACACGCGAACGGCATTGGACTTGATCGTGATGCCGCGCTCGCGCTCGATATCCATGGTGTCGAGCAGCTGCGACTCCATGTCGCGTTCGTCGACGGTATGGGTGAGCTCGAGGATGCGATCGCTGATCGTGGACTTGCCATGGTCGATGTGCGCAACGATTGAGAAGTTGCGGATGTGGGGAATGTCAATTGAAGTATTCATGCGGACTATCTTACCCGAGCGGTACAAAAAATGGAGCCTGTTCCATAAAACAGGCTCCATTTATGCGCGTAATCTGTGTGGTGTGAAATTTACAACTTAGGCGTTGATGCTGTTCACGAGCTTGGCAAGACCGGACTTGCGGTTGGAAGCCTGGTTCTTGTGGATAACATGCTTGGCGGCAGCCATGTCGAGACGCTTGGTGACGGTCTTGAGGGCAGCCTGGGCCTTCTCGGCGTCGCCCTCGGCAACGGCGGACTGGACGTGCTTGGTCAGCGTCTTGAGCTCGGACTTGACAGCCTTGTTACGCATGCGAGCTGCCTCATTGGTGCGGATACGCTTCTTCTGAGACTTGATGTTTGCCACTTCTGGAGTTCCTTTCGAGTTCCTTGCAAAAAATGTATGACACCTCTGAGACACGGTGAGGTCATGCAAGCGCCTACTATAGCACGCTCCCCCTCAAAGGGATAGAACGAATTTGTCAAATAGGCAGGTATCATCACGATTTTCTCAAGATGTACGTAATCCAGAGCAAAAGCGCGGTCTGAGAATCGGCCGAACCCTTGAGCGCGAGCTCCACATCGACCGCGCCCTCGAGCGCGGCAACGAGCTCTGCCATCGAAAAGCGACGTGCCCAGGTCAGGTGATTCTTGACCTGCCAGGACTGGAGCTTAAGCGTTGCGGCCAGCTCACGACCCTGTCCGCGCGCATCGAGCGCCTTGGCAACGATAAGCTCGCGGATGCGGCCGCACAGCAATGTGTAAGTCCACACGTAGCTCTTGGCGGGCAGTAGATTGAAGAGCTCGAGCGAGCGTCGCATGTCACGGGCCGAGACCGCATTGAGAAAGTCCCAGGGCTGGACTTCGGCCGTGCGCACAATCCAGCGCTCCACATCAGCAAGCTCAATCTGGGGCGCCTCGACCATCTGGGCAAGCTTAGCCAAGTCGTTATCGAGCATGCGGGTGTTCTCGCCCGAGCGCGAAACGAGCTCTTCGGCGGCCGCCGTCGAGATCGACTTGCCGTGCTGCGTCGCCATCTGCTGCACGCGGCGCGGTAGCTCCCAGCGCTTGGTACCGGAGCAATCGATCACCGCCTTCTTGTCGATCTTGGCGATCGCCTTATACAGGCGCGTGTTCTTGGCAAGCGAGTCGGCGATGATGAGACAAACCGTCGTGGGGCTGGGACTCGCCAGATAGTCGACAAGCGGCTCGGAGATCGCTTTGGCGAGTTTTGAGCAGCCGTCAAGGATTACCAGGCGAAACTCGCTGCCCATGGGAAAGGTGTTGAGCGATCCGATAATCGACTCGATATCGGGGTCTTTGGTCATATCGCGCTCGTCGAGGTTGAACTCGACCATACCCGACTTTTCCAGACGCGCTTTCATACGCGAGACGGCGTGATCGCGCTTGACGCCGTCGGTACCGACGATCAGATATGCCGGCAACAGACTGGTTTCGGACATTGCGCTCCCCTCCCGCAGGCCTTCATATTCGTTCCGTGCCATTCTAGCCCAGGGGCCCACCACACGCCAACGACGTCGTCACGGTCGCTGGCATCGCATCGCAAAGCCATTCGCAGTTGGCGTGACGGTAATGTCGCCGTGTTCGATAGTGCACGCGAACACACCGCCCGCTTCCTTAACGGCATCGATGCAGGCATCGGACGGATGGCCGTATCGATTCCCCTCGCCCGCACTCGCAAGGGAAAGCTCAGGCTTCAAGACGTCCAGCAACTCACCATCGACTGAAACCTTAGAGCCGTGATGCCCAAGTTTAAGTACATCGATTTCCCCCACCTCCTGCACGAATTCCCGTTCTTGGTCGAGCTCGGCATCACCGGTGAGGAGCATACGCAGGCCCCTGCCTTCCTGAACATAGGAGAGCAGCAGGACAAGCGAGTCCTCATTTCCCTCGCCATCCACGGACTCGAATGGCCACATCACGCGGGCGCAAAATGAGCCGATATCGACCGTATCCCCACGGCGCACCTGCCGATACTCAACGCCAGGTCGGTTCAATACCTCGGCAGGAGCATCCTCCAGCGCATCCGCCGCCACGGCAATCGTTCCAACCGAAAACTGTTCGAGCACGGCAGGCAGACCACCCCAGTGGTCCTCATCCCAATGCGTCACAAAGACGGCATCGATATGGTGCACGTTATTGCGAACCAACGCCGCCACCATGCGCTCGTCGAGCCCGCAGTCGACGAGTGCTACTGCGCCGCCCTGGCGGATAAGAATCGCATCGGCCTGGCCCACATCGAGCACCGTCACCGAAGGCGGAGCGAATCGATCCCAGTAGACGTACGGAATCGCAGCCAGGAGTACCAAGCATGCAAGCCCCACCGCCATAGGACGTGCACGGGGACGCGGCCACCAGACCAGCAGAACCGCCAGCAAACACGGCACTAGGTAAATCCACATGCTATCGGGCGGCAAACTCACGGATGCACCCGGCACGGCGGCAAACAGCTGCTCGAAGAACAGTGCGCAACGGGCGGCAATCATGGGCACAATGAGCGCCCAAGTCCGCAAAGGTGCCACGAGCGAAAAGGGAACCAGCACAATCGACACAGCAAGCAGTACGCTCACCACCGGACCGATGACCGCATTTGCCAGCGGAGCAATGAGCGATAACGTACCAAAGGCGGGAATGGTAATGGGAAGTGTCGCCAATTGCGAGCACAGCGTGGCGGAAAGCATGCTGGCGACGCCCGATGGCACACCCAGCTCACCCAAAGCGTAGGTCGCATAGGGGCAAAAGCACAGAATGGCTAAGACGCTGGCACATGAAAGCTGAAAGCCCATCTCGAACAGCACCGTCGGCCGCAGTAGCACAAAGATGGACATGGTTACGAAGAGTGCCGATTCGCCGTGCCGGCGACGCCCCGCGCCGTTTACGACAAGCGTCGCGAACACCATGCAGCATGCGCGCACGGCCGAGGGAGACGCGCCCGTAAAGGCAGCGTAGACCACAAGCGTTATCGCCAATATCGCCCGCTGAAGACCACGTGAGCACCGAGTCTTTTGCAATGCGCCCTCGATTACAAACCCCACGATAGCCAAATGGCTGCCCGAGACGGCGATAAGATGCGCCGTCCCCGTCACCGAAAACCAATCGCCCGCCGGCTGGGCGCGCAGCTCGGCCGAACGACCGCAGGCGACACCGGCTATGAGCGCACGCGCCGGGTCGGTCGCAGGCGCAATGGACGCAAGCAGCCCATTTCGCAGCCGAAGCAGCTGCCCCGGAGAGCCCTCATCGACCGGCACAATCCGAACGGCTTGAACCTTGCGCACCTCGCCTCGGAGCACGCGCGATCGTCCATATGCATCGTTCTCAAAACGTGAAACGCGACCGATAACACGCACGTGCGCCCCGACCTTGAGCTCGCGGTCACACGATAGGCGAACCGTTGCCAAGTTCTTACCGTCCGCGCGTGCCTCGCAGGTATAGGAATACACGTCGTCGTTTATGGATGGATCACCCTGCACGACAAACTCGAGGCTGCTTGCCGCTCGACCGTCGAGCTCCTTCGAGGCGTTGAGCGTGCCCACAGCCCACCACGCCGAGACGACCGCTCCCGCCACGAGACCGACGGACGCGGCATACAGCCACCACTTCCAAGGGGCAAGCCACGCACAAGATTGAGCCAGCACAACGAATACCGCCGCCGCAACGGGAATGGCCCATAGCAGCCCGACCGCCGACGCCTGCTCCCTCAGCAGCGCATCAGCGGCCACGTTGAGCACCAAGGCGCAGCTCATGCACATGCCGGCACACAGGGCCATCGTCCATGGCATCAGGGGCCGCGGAGGCATCACATGTTCGCGCTCGGTCGCACTCATACGCAGATGCAATCTTTGATTTTGGCAAGCTTCTTCTCGCCGATTCCCGACACACGCATCAGATCGTCAACCGAGGCAAAAGCACCGTTCTTTGTCCGCTCATCGATAATCGACCGGGCCATGGAGGGACCGATGCCCGAAAGCGTCTGTAGCTCTGCCGAGCTTGCCGTATTAATGTTTACTAGGCCTGTTGCGCTACTCACGCCCGATGACGCGGAAGCCCCACCATCAACATCGGCTTCCGCAATGGGCGCCTGCTGCTCCCCTTCCGTTGGAACGTGGATTTTTTGTCCATCGACGACCTTGGATGCCCGATTGAGCCCCGTAACGTCTGCCTCGGGCGCCAGCCCGCCGGCGGCATCAATCGCCTGAGCCACCCGCGCGCCGTCCTTGAGACGATATACACCGGGCGACACAACGGCGCCATCGACATCGACATAGACCTCTGCCGCGGCAGAAGCCTTAGTCGAAGAACCTTCGGATGTCTTTCCGCTCGAGGCATCACCGGATCCCGGCTCCACCAACGAGCCCGAACCGTCAGTGCGCTCAAACGACACGGCGCCGGCACCGCCGCCAAGGTTCGCCATCGCCAAGCCGCTCGACATCGCAATGACGACCAGTATCGCCATCACCACTGCCTTATGACCGAGCAGCTTGTCCGCCAAGCGGTCCATCTTTTTGACCCGTTCGTGTTGTTCGCGCTGCGCCATAGCAAAACCTCCCAACACCATCGTGTCAGGAAAGGAGCCCTGTAACAGCCACGCCCCAAAACCGGTTTTAGCGGTCAAACCAAAAGCCGACCAAAACCTTGCACAAATCCGTCCAT
>DBFABM010000085.1:0-5167 GCA_048194085.1 Collinsella aerofaciens | reverse complement strand
CTCAACGGCGCCCTAACCCTGTGCACGCTCGACGGCGCCAACGTGGAGATTGCCGAGCTCGTGGGCGACGAGAATATCTATACCTTTGGTGCCTCGTCCAAACAGGTCGAGCAGCTCTATGCCGACGGCACCTATGACGCCGGTGTGCTCTACCGCAAGCCCGGCATTAAACTGCTGGTGGACTTCATCACCAACCCGGCCTTTATGGCGACCGGCAACGCCGAGCGCCTGCAGCGCCTGCACGATGACATTAAGGGCAAGGACTGGTTTATGGCCCTGCTCGACATTGAGGAGTACATCCAGACCAAGGAGCGCGTGCTGGCCGACTACGAGGACCAGGACGCCTGGATGCGCAAGACGCTCATCAATATCGCCAACGCCGGCACCTTCTCGTCCGACCGCACCATCTCCCAGTACAACGACGAGATCTGGCACCTGAACTAATTTCGCTTTCCTTACCCATCCTCTTGAGAAACGGAGTCGTGGCAACACGGCTCCGTTTTTTGTGCCCGCACGTTACCCTGCGATCCAACTCGGCCAAACAATCTCGATCTGTAACAACTACTCGGAAAAAACGGTCCCAGCTGTTACAGATTGAGACATACCGGCCCCTCCCCTTGGGTTTATCTCAGTCTGTAACATCTAGCAGCTGAAATTCACCTTTGGTGTTACAGATTTAGATGAAATGGTTAGCTCAGCGGAACCGTCTCGATCTGTAACATCTAACGTCCGAAATCGGCCCTACCCGTTACAGATCGAGACAAACAAACCTACAGACAACCCCGATACAAAGAAAGGCTCCCCTCTCGCCCAGCGGACGGGAGGGGAGCCTTATATGTGACCGCGGCAAAAGGATGGCAATACCGCAGTCGCCCAAAGGGAGGGTCCGGATGCACCGGGCCTAGATAAGGTTCTTGCCAGACACCTTATCGAAGAGATGGGTCGCGTTCTTCTCGAACTTGAACCAGATGGTGTCGCCAGCCTTGAGCGCGCCCTTGGCCTCGAGGTCGACGACGGGGATAATCAGGACAAACTGGCCGTCGGGAGCGGTCACGTGGACATGCTCGGTCGAGCCCATGAGCTCGGTCACCTCGACGGTGCCCTGGAGCGCACCCTCCTCGTCCTTGTCGGCAAGCAGGATCTGCTCGGGACGCACGCCGGCCGTAATCTCCTTCACGTCGCCGCCGTCCCAGTTGAGGGCAAGCTGAGCGCAAGTCTCGGGGGCGAGCGCCACGTTCATATCCTCGGTCTTGACGGTAAAGCCGTTGCCCGAGCGCACCAGCTGGGCATCGAAGAAGTTCATCTGCGGCACGCCGATAAAGCCGGCGACGAAGATGTTCGCGGGATGGTTGAAGACCTCCTGCGGGGTGGCGATCTGCTGGACGACGCCGTCCTTCATGACCACGATACGGTCACCGAGGGTCATAGCCTCGGTCTGGTCGTGAGTAACGTAGATGAACGTGCCCTTGATCTCGTGGCGCAGCTTAATGAGCTCGGCACGCATCTGGTTACGAAGCTTGGCGTCCAGGTTGGACAGTGGCTCGTCCATCAGGAAGACCTTGGGGTCACGCACGATGGCGCGGCCGATAGCGACACGCTGGCGCTGGCCGCCCGAAAGCGCCTTGGGCTTACGGTCGAGGTACTCGGTAATGCCCAGAATCTCGGCAGCAGAGCGAACTTTGCGGTCGATCTCGTCCTTGGGGACCTTCTTGAGCTCGAGCGTAAACGCCATGTTCTCGTACACCGTCATATTGGGGTACAGAGCATAGCTCTGGAACACCATGGCGATGTCGCGGTCCTTGGGCGCCACGTCGTTGACGCGCTTGCCGTCGATGAGCACATCGCCCGAGGTGATGTCCTCCAGGCCGGCGACCATGCGCATCGTCGTGGACTTACCGCAGCCAGAGGGGCCAACGAGGACGACGAACTCCTGATCGTGAACGGTGAGGTTGAAGTCCTCTACAGCGAGCACACCGTCCTCGGTAACCTTGAGGTTGTGCTTCTTCTCCTCGGTCTTCTTCTTTTTGCCAAAGAAGCCCTTCTTTTTGGACTCGGTGTTGGGATACACCTTCTGAACATGTTTGAGAACGATCTCGGCCATGTCTTTACCTTTCGATATGCGGCGCCGCGCTGAGGGGCGCCGCAGAAACTTGCAAAACAGTTACGGCATCAGCCCTTGACGGCACCTGCCACCACGCCGTCGATGATGTACTTCTGGCAGAGGATGTACATGATAACGATGGGGATAACGACCATCATGATGCAGGCCATCATGGGGCCGAGCTCGACGTGGCCGTAGCCGCCGCGGAAGTACTGGATCAAGATAGGAATGGTCTTGTACTTGGTGGAGTCGAGCGTAAGGTAGGGCAGCAGATAGTCGTTCCAGACCCACATGGTCTCGAGGATGCCGACCGAAAGATAGGTGGGCTTCATGATGGGAAGGACGATCTTAAAGAACACCTGGACCGGGTTGCAGCCATCAATCATGGCCGCCTCCTCGATCTCGAGCGGGATGTTCTTTACAAAACCGGCGAACATAAAGACCGCCAGGCCCGCGCCAAAGCCAAGATAGATAAAGCAGATGTTGAACGGCGTGTTGAAGCCGATGCGGTCCGCCAAATTGGACAGCGTGAACATGAGCATCTGGAAGGGCACGACCATCGAGAAGACGAACAGGTAATAGAAGAAGTTCGAGATCTTGTTGTTGACACGAACCACATACCAAGCGCACATGGAACAGCACACCAAGATCAGCACGACCGACGTGACCGTGATGATGAGCGAGCACATAAATGCCGAGGCAAAGCCCTGCTCGTTAAGAGCGTGCAAGTAGTTTGCAAGGCCGTTGAACGTCTCGGGCGTGAGCAGATCGAACGCCGTGGTGGTGCTGATTGCGGTCGCTTTCTTAAAGGAATTGAGCGCGATCATAAACACGGGGTAGATCCACGCGAGCGACAGGATCGTAAAGAAAATCGAGAGCGCGCGGTTAATAACCTTATCGCGTTTCATTACTGCTGCACCTCCTTGGACCTCGTGGCCTTAAGCTGGATCATGGAGATGGCCACGACCAGGATGCAGAAGATAACCGCCTTGGCCTGACCAATGCCCTGCCATGCGATACCGGCACGCGAATAGAACGTGTTGTAGATGTTCAGGGCGAGCATCTCGGTGGAGTGCGCGGGGGCGCCGCCGGTGAGGGCGAGGTTCTGGTCGAACAGCTTAAAGCCGTTGGTGATGGACAGGAACAGGCAGATGGTGATGGTCGGCATCAGGTTAGGGATCTTAACCTTCCAAAACGTCTGCCATGCCGTAGCGCCGTCGACCTTGGCGGCCTCGATGTAGTCGGACGGAATGGACTGCAGACCAGCGATGTAGATGATCATCATGTAGCCGACCTGCTGCCACAGGGTCAGGATGATAAGGCCCCAGAAGCCAGCAGCAGAGTTAAGAGCGATGAGCTGGGCGCCCACGTTGGAGAGCAGGCAGTTGATCAGAATCTGCCAAATGTAGCCCAGCACGATGCCGCCGATCAGGTTAGGCATAAAGAAGATCGTACGGAAGATGTTGGTGCCTTTGAGCGCCTTGCGGGTGAGCGCCTGCGCAATGGCCAGGGCGATCACGTTGATGAGCACCGTCGACAGGAAGGCAAACGCCACGGTAAAGAAGAACGACGTGGAGAACTGCGGATCGGACAGCGCGCGCACGTAGTTCTCGATACCGACAAAGTGCGCGTTACTAATGATAATAAACTGGCAGAACGAGAGATAGAAGCCCTGGATAAAAGGGATCACGAACCCGATCATAAACGCCAGGCACGTGGGCAGCATAAAGAGCGGCCACCAGCGCTTGAGTGCTTTGCCCATAAAAGGGTCCTTTCAATATGCAGGGGGCGGGCAAACCTACGTCTGCCCGCCCCCTGTCGCTAATCAGATAGCTTGGGCAGCAACTGCTTACTCGGAAGCGGCCTTCTCGGTCTTCCAGCCATCGACGAAGGCGTTCTTGACGCCGTCCCACTTGCTGTTATCGGCAGCGTAGGCAATCAGAGCCTGCTTGAGGTTCTTCTTCCACTCCTCGGAGGGAATGTAGACGAAGTCCCAAGCGACGGTCTTCTTGCCGTCCTTGGCCATGGCAACGGCCTGCTGCGAGAAGACGTTGGTGGTCTCCTTGGCGCTCTTGAACGGAGCGGTCAGGCCCATCTTGTCGGCGATGATGCTGGTCGGGGTGTCAGCGGTGACGCACCAATACATGAAGTCCTCGGTGGCCTTCTGGGCATCCTCGGAAGCCTGGGAACTGACGCACCAGTAGTTCTCGCCGCCGGAGCACAGGCCCTGGTTCTCCTCGCCGTCAACACCGATGTAGATCGGCATCATGCCAATCTGATCGTCGGTCATGCCGGCCTTGACGAGGTCAGAGTAGGCCCAAGAGCCGTTCTGGTAGAAGACGGCCTTGCCGGTTGCGAACTCGTTGGTGGCGTCGTCGCCGGTCTTGGAAGCAAGCTGCGAAGGATCGCAGGTGGAGTCGGTGATGTACAGGTCGAAGATCTGCTTGTAGTTGTCGAGGAACTCACCCTTGATCTCGTCGTCCTCCTGGTTGTGCTCCTTCTCAAACTCGTAGTAGAGCGGCATGTTGGCAAGGTGGGTGGTGTAGCGCCAGCTGGAGGAGTCGTCCATGCCGGCGGAAGTGAAGGCACCCTCGACACCAAGCTCGTCCTTGCGGGCCTGGATGTCATCGGCACAAGCCTTCAGCTTGTCGAAGGAGTTGATGTCCTCGGCCTTGTAGCCAGCCTTCTCGAGCAGCTGCTTGTTGTAAATAATGCCGAAGCTCTCCTGAACCCAGTCGATGCACACATCCTTGCCGTCGGACTGCAGAGCCAGGGAGTCATCAATGAGCTCACCGCGGAGCTTGGTATCGGACAGGTCGGCGCAGTAATCCTTCCAGTTCTTAAGACCGGTGGGGCCGTTGACCTGGAACAGGGTCGGAGCGGAGCTCTTGGACATCTCGGACTTGAGCTTCTCCTCGTAGGTGTTGGAGGCAGCGGTCACGATCTTGACCTCGACGCCCTTCTCCTTCTTATAGGCCTTGGCGATCTCCTTCCACTCCTTGTCGACCTCGGGCTTGAACTGGAGGAAGTAGACCTCGGCAGCGTCACCAGAAGCAGAGGAGCCGG
>DBFABM010000078.1:0-10506 GCA_048194085.1 Collinsella aerofaciens | reverse complement strand
GCATGGGAGCCCCTTCCATGAATGCGGCGTGGCCGCCACGGTTGGATTAGACACTCACCATTGTCGGCCTAATCCGCGGTCTTTCATGCAGCAGGGGCTCTCAATGTTTTTATGTCCTGCTCATATCGTCTGTGCCGGCACCCCGGGACACTCCTTGGCAGCAACCGCACCTAGTCGTTGGGGACATTCTTGGGTAACACAGTCGACGAAACCCTCGTTGGCGTCGCCCTATAGAGGGGTCTGCAAATAGCTGTGGGCAAAAAACATCAAATATGAGTACTGTTACCTTTTTAGTAGCAGCGATTTGGGGCATTTTAGAGGCTTTTAGACATAGCAGCCAGTCAAGCGAACTGACGTATTTCCACAAATGTTCAATAAAATGGGCTCCTAACGAGAGATAATCTCATTAGGAGCCCATTATTTAGTGCAAATATATGTCACTATAATGGCAACAGTACTCATATTTGGCATTTTTTGCCCACTGCCCCCTGTGTGGGGATCCGTAACGGAAAGATAGACCCATTTCAAAGCATAAAAATGGGATAGATTTTCCGCCAACAGTCGCCGGAGAAGATCCATCCCAAAAATCAGAGCGCGCTAGAACGTTCCGCCGCCGCCTCCGCCGACGCCGCCGCCTCCGCCGCCAGAGAAGCCGCCGCCTCCGCCGCCGCCCGAGCTGTCGGAGCTCGACGCCAGCTCACGGATGCTCTCGTGATACACGTCATCGAACGAATCGAGCGGAGACTCGATACCGTAATGATGGTAGTACCACCAGTAGCAGGGATAATTGTCATAGAAGCCGTCGGCCTCGCGCACCTCGGGCGGCACGGCCTCGGCAAGCTGACGCAGCACTTCCTTGGAAACACCCAGCGCCACGCCCATCACCAGCAGCTTGTTCCACAGCACCAGATCGCCGGGGACGGCTTCCTTTAGACGAGTGAAGTCCTCGAGCCAATGCTTAAGTGCCTTGCAGCGAGCCGCCACCTCGGCGCCCTCCGGCGTAAAGCGGCGGAACGTAAGGCCCACGCCGATACCCACCAGCACAATCGGCACCGAGATAACCGCGGCGATAATGTTCGCCTGCGCGCCGTCGGTAAAGAAAATGGATCCAATAGGAATAAAGGCAATTAGAATGCCCAGGACCAGGCCAAACACCATTGCGACAATGCCGTCCGAGGCAACGTACTCGCTATCGGCCAGCTTGCCCTTAACGGTGTTCTGATAGTCCTCGAGCTTGTCGCCCACGGGTGTAGCATGCTGCTTGACGTAGTGCTGCAGCTCGTCGAACGTGCGCGAGCGATCGCCGTTCTCGTCAGGCTTAGCACCGGCAAAGAAGACCTTGAGCACCATGTGGTCAATGCCCTTGGCCGACTTCCAGCCCGCATCGCTCACCGTCACGCGATACGTCTGCTCTTCTTTTTCACGCCCCAGCAGACCCTTCTTGGCCTTGGTCACGGTCGCCTGCTCCAGCTTGATCACACGGTCGTCAGTGAGCTTCATGAGCGTGGCGATATATGCCTGATCGGGCACCTCGTTCCAGCTCATGAGGGCCGAAAGCACGGCGGGATGGTCGGCCGAAGGCACATCGCGGAAATATTCGTCCTGGAAAAGCGGCTTGGGCTTGCGGCGGCGCAGCTTGAGCATAACGATTGTGCCGGTAAAGGCCACCGCCGCAACAACACTTAGCACGGCAAGTGCATTGGAAATCATGCGAGCGTGAGCGCGGCGGGCGTTAGCTTCGTCGGCCCATTCCTTCTCTTCGCTCAGGATCGTTGACATGCGCTCTTCGCCCGAGGCGGCAAGCTGCGGCACCCAGTCGCTGGGGAAGGCGATGCGTGCCTCGGCGAATTCGCCCTGATGCACGCAGGGAATGGTATAGGTGACCATGGGCTCGTCCTCATCGAGCGACACGTCGCCCGTCAGCGGACCGTGGCCCCATGCGCGGAAGTTATCGCCTTTGACGGCCGCCGTCCCGGCAGCGGCATTTGCGAAGCGCACTTCCATCTCAACGTCATCGGAGTCCGCGGACCAGCCGTCGCCCACAAACTTCCAGTAGAGCTCGGCGGTATCGGCCCAGTTCATGACCGCACCGGTCATGGTGTAGCTCACGTAATAGATCGCGCTGTCGCCGCTCTCGTGGGGGCTGAACACCTTAATCCTTACGCCGTCACCGGTCTGCTCGACCGTGTAGACGCCAGAATCGCCCTTGTTCGCGCTATCGACTTTGTTAAACGCGGTGTCCTCTTCCTCGACACTCAGCACGTCAACGCCCGCCGTGCCGCCCTGCTGGTTGGTGCCCGTATTGATCTCCCAAAACACGCCGTTGATGTCGTCGTCGAAATCAAACTGGCGTCCCTCGACAACGGTCAGCGATCCATCGGCCTCAACCGTGGCACTGATATAAGTTTGGGTCATGGAGTAGCCGCCGGCGTGCGCGGCGACAGGCAGCAGCAACAACGCAAGCGTGACGAGCGCGCAGACGGAAGCGAATCGCGCAAACAGGTGGCGCTGCCGGCTGACTTTGGCGGCGAGGGTGTTCATAGGCACATCCTTTGTCTGTAAAACCAACAGCGCCATTGTCCCACGTTTGCGGGTACGCATGGCGAACATCTAGGCGACCGGAGCGCCAAACGGGATGAAAGTCACACCCGCACCCCGGCAGCTAGTCATTGGGTGTTCCTATAGTTTTGTCAACCGTCGGGGCTACTCCCGGTAGGGCACCCGGTCGCGCATCACGGCGTATATCGCCCTGAGCCGCTTCCTCGCGACGGCCTTGAGCGCCCGCCCGTGCCCCATGCCCCGCGCCCTGCAGGCCCGGTAGTACTCGCCGTAGCGCCCCGAGGACCTCACCAGGCTGTTGCACGAGAAGATCAGCAGGGACTTGAGCCTCGCGTCGCCGCGCCTGGACGCCCTGACCGACCTCACCGACGTGCCGGAGCTCCTCACCCTCGGGGCTATGCCGCAGTACGAGGCCAGGTGGTCGTGGTCCGGGAACCTCCCGATGTCGACCGACACCGCGAGCTGCGCCGCGGTCCTCGGGCCGATGCCGGGCACGGTGAGCAGGCACGCGTAGGTCTCGTCGCCCTCGAGCAGCGCCGCCGTCTCGGCCTCGAGGGCCCCGGCCTCGTCGAGGGCCTCCGATATCCGGGCGGCCAGGAACCTGACCTGCCTGTTCTCGGCCTCGACGAGCGCCGGCGGGGGCGCGGTGGAGGCGGCCGCGGCCTCCCCGGCGGCCTCGGCCCGCGGGCCCCCGGCCCCGGAGCGGGCGATCCCCCACGCCCCGCCGAACCCGGCGAGCAGCTCCAGCCACCGCCGGTCCGACAGGTCGACCGCGGCCTCGAGGGCCGGGCAGGACTCGAGCAGCACCGCGCGCAGGCGGTTCTTGTCCCTGGTCGCGCAGGCGACGACGTGGTCGCGCTGCGACGAGAGGGCGCGAGCGGCCTCGAGAGCCTCGCCGCGGCCCGGGACCCCCGACAGGGAGTCCGGCACGCCCAGGGCGGTCCGCGCGATCACCGCGGCGTCGCGCTCGTCGGTCTTGGCCTCGCCGGCGAACAGGCCCGCGGCGCGGCTGGCGGCGAGGCCGGGCAGGTAGGCGACCCCGAGCCCCGCGGCGCGGGCCCGCCTCACGGCGAGGGACCCTATGTTGCGGAACTGGTCGACGACGACGAGCGTGCCGGCGGGCGCGGAGGCGAACAGCGCGTCGAGCTCGGCCTCCCTGTTGCGGACGGGGGCGCTGGCCAGCACCTCCCCGTCGCGGTCGATCAGGCAGGCCCAGTGCGATGACTTGCCGACGTCCAGGCCGAGCACGGCCGCGGGCCTGGTGGATGGCGCTTTCACGGTGGTATCCTTCCGGTAGTCGTTCGACCGGATGGCCTCCCCCTCGGCACTCACATTACCAGCCGCGGCACCTGCCCGGCACTTTCCTATCAGCCGTCGGGGGCGGCGCGTCCCGCGCCGGCAGCACCCAATTGGCCCTCTCGGGGGCAGGGACGTTCGGCCGTGCGCGGGCGCCCGGTCGGCGGCCCGTTCTGGGCGCGCCTCAATCGTAGCCCGAGACGGTCCCGGGCTGACAATTTCGACTGTAATGGACGTTCTTGTTTGACTAGTCATTTAAGAACGTCCCCAATGACTAGTTCCGTTTGCTGGGGAGGCGTGGGACAATACCGAGCGAACGTGATTGGTTGTCCGTGGAAAGGGTCGCGATGAAAAAGCTCAAGACGCTTGCTGACGTGTTGCGCCAGGCGGGCTTCGTGCGCATTACGGAGCTGTTCCTCGTCTTCTACCTGCTGTGCTCAACGGCTGTCTGGCTGTCCGAGCCCACGACCCTCACGTTTGGCGATGGCCTGTGGTTTAGCTTTGAGACGGTCTCGACCATCGGCTTTGGCGACATCCCGGCCGAGACACCGGTTGCCCGCGCTATTACCGTCGTCTTGAGCGTCATCAGCATCTTCTACATCGCCATGCTCACGGGCGTGGCGGTGAACTACTGCAATACGCTTATCAAGATGCGTCAAAAGGACACCATGGCTCGTTTTATGGACGATCTTGAGCATTTGGAAGAGCTCGATCGTGACGAGCTCGCCGATCTGTCACGCCGCGTGCGCGAGTATCGTCGACGCCAGCGCTAAGACGAACGTCGTGCGCCACAACAGGGGGACAAATATGAACATCACCGTGTACCTGGGTGCCAACACTGGCAATGACCCGGCATTTCTGCCCGCGGTACAGGAGCTGGGCAACTGGATTGGCGCCAACGGACACGCGCTGGTATACGGCGGGTCCAAATCGGGCCTGATGGGCGCGCTCGCCGATAGCGTGCTCGATGCCGGCGGACACGTGACGGGTGTTGAGCCGAGCTTTTTTATCGAGGCCGAGTTTCAACATGACGGCATCGACGACCTTATCGTGACGAGCGATATGGCGGAGCGCAAGGCCAAGATGATTGAGCTCGGCGATGTGTTCATCGCCTTTCCCGGCGGGACGGGCACGCTCGAGGAGATTGCCGAGGTCATGTCCGCTGTGTCGTTGGGGCACCTGAGTGCTCCGTGCATTCTGTATAACCTAGACGGTTACTACAACGACCTCAAGGCGCTGCTCGGGCACATGATCGATAAAGGGCTTTCGAGCCCGAGGCGCCAGCACGGCATCTACTTTGCCGACGATTTGCCCGAGATTGCCTCGATTATCAACGGATAAGTCTTGAGCCTGCCCCACTATGGCTCCCAATGGTGCCGTTTGCAGCGCGGATGGTTGCCTCGTTCGGGCAACGCTCGCTCTACAATAAAACGTATCTATGTCGACTTTGACCGCGGGAGGACCCGATGGACAACCTTGCCAAACCCACAAACCGCGCGCTGTTTTTAGTTAGCGTTGCCGTGACCGGTGCGTTCGCAGGTGCCGCGGTCTGGCTGTTCTTCTTTGCTATGGAGCACGGTATCGACTATCTATGGACCGAGATTCCGCACGCGCTGGGCGTCGCTTCGCCCGAGCTCGCCAGCGGCCCGTTTGGCTTTTTGCCGTACCCGTTTTTTGTCTGCCTGCTGGGCGGCCTATTAATCGGTCTGTACGAAAAGATGACAGGCGCCAAGACCGATGACCTCAACCAGGTGATGGCTAAGGTTAAGCAAGACGGGCGCTACCCGTACGACAACCTGGGCAAGCTTTCGCTCGCGGCGTTGCTGCCGCTGCTGTTTGGCGGCAGCATTGGACCGGAGGCCGGTCTGACCGGTGTTATCGCGGGTCTGTGCAGCTGGGTCGGCGACCGTATGCGTTGCTTTGGCGCCGAGTTTAGGGAGCTCACGCTGCTGGGCACCCAGGCTGCCCTGACGGCGCTCTTTACCGCGCCCGTCTTTGGCTTTGTAGCACCGCTTGCCGGTAGCGCCGACGGCCAGGGCGAAGACGCCGACGATGAGTCCGCGTCCGGCGAGATCACCATCAAGCTACCCAAGGTGCAAAAGACCGTGGTCTATGGCATCGCGATTGCCGGCGGTCTGGGCACCTACCTGCTGCTTGGCCAGCTTGTGGGCGGCGGCATGGGCATGCCCAGGTTCGAGTCCGCCGAGGTGGGCAACCTGGAACTTGCCTGGCTCATTCCGCTGGCGTTGGTCGGCACCGTTTGCGGCTGGCTGTACTTTGTCTCCGAGCACGCAAGCGAGGCGCTGTCTCATGCAATAGGGGAGCGTCCTGTCGTCAAAGCCATGCTGGCCGGTCTGGCGCTCGCCATCTGCGGCACGGTCCTGCCCTACACCATGTTTGCCGGCGAGACCCAGGCCGACGTGCTCATGGAAACCTACCTGACCATTCCCGCCGGCGTGCTTATCGCGACCGGTCTTGTCAAAGCCATGCTGACCCCCGCCCTCATCAACCTGGGCTGGCGCGGCGGCCACTTCTTCCCGGTTATCTTCTCGGGCGTAAGCCTGGGCTATGGCCTTGCTATCCTCACCGGCGCAGATCCGGTCTTTTGCGTCGCCGTCTGCACGGCATCGACGATGGGTGCGGTCATGCGTCAGCCGGTCATGGTCGTGGGCCTGCTGCTCATGTGCTTCCCACTCAAGGGTATCGTCTGCATGATCATCGCCGCCGTTATCGCCGCCGGCATTCCGCTGCCCAAGCCGCTGCGCAAGTAGCACGGTTAATCGCGAGTCAACTCCAGAGGGGCACGAGATGATCCTGTACTTTAGCGCGACGGGGAACAGCGAACATGTGGCGCGTCGCATTGCAGCGGCGACAGACGACAAGGTTGTGTCGATTGAGCGCTTTGATGCCGAGATCCTTCACCTTGCTGTGATGGAAGGCCCCTGTCGGCTGGGGTTTGTCGCCCCGGTATACGCCTGGGGCTTGCCGACGCCAATGATCGAGTTTTAGAAGACTGTCGACCTGTCGATTGCTGCCGGTGCAAAGGGCGGCGAGCGCCCCTATACGTTCTATGTCTCGACGTACGGTTCGACGACCGGGCAATCGGCCAAGTTCGCCCGCGATCTGCTGCACGAGCGTGGGCTCGAGTTAGATGCGGCGATGAGCGTCAAGATGCCTGATACCTGGACGCCTGTTTTCGACCTGTCTGACCCTCAAAAGGTTGAGGGTATCAATAGGGCTGCTGAGGCGCAGATTGATGCTGTGATCGAGGCGGTGCGGGAACGGCGCACGGGCAATATGATGCGCCATCGCGTGCCCCTGTTTGCATCGTGCGCGTATCATGCGTTTGGGCTGCCGCGTATGCAGCAGACGAGCAAGTTTGCCGTCGATGCTAGCCGCTGCGTCGGGTGTAGCCTCTGCGCTAAGCGCTGCCCCATGGCGGCGATTGAGATGCGCGACGGCCTTCCCGTCTGGACAAAGCCGGAGTGCGCAGCCTGCCTTCGTTGCCTGCACTGTTGTCCCAAATTTGCCATCTCGCACGGTAAGCGCACAGCATCCCACGGTCAGTACAGGCATCCTAAGCCAGGTGTGAGGATGTAGCGGCTGCTGGCCGCGCTACTTCCAAACTGCGAGCGCGGCGGTGCCCAGTACGATGAGGGCGAGACCGATGGTGCTGCGCCGTGAGAGTTTTTCGTTGAATGCCAAGCGCGCAAATAGTACCGATACGACAATCGATAGTTTGTCGATCTGCACCACGACGCTCACCTGGCCTGTGGCGATGGCGTAGTAGCATAGCAGCCACGATGCGCCAGTCGCAATGCCCGATGCTGCGAGAAATACGAGTTCGCAGCGGTCTACGTGCACGGCTTGGCCCATCTTGCCTTTAGCTGCCACGATTGCCCATGCCATAACCAGTACCACACAGGTACGGATTGCCGTGGCCAGGTTGGATTCGACGCCTTCGATGCCAGCCTTGGCAAGGATGGACGTGAGCGCCGCGAACACGGCGGCGCCGAGGGCGTAAGCGAGCCAGGTCCGGTCTTGCTGCTGCTCGGGTCCGGCAGGCTGCTTCTTCTCGATCATTAAAACGTGCCGAGGGTGATGACAGCGGTTCCCACGAGCTTAACCGCAAGGTTGCTCGTCTCGCCAAAAAGTACGATGGCGATCAGTGCGGCGAGTACGGTGCTCATCTTGTCGACCGGTACGACCTTATTGACGTCTCCGATGCCCAACGCCTTAAAGTAACAGATCCACGAAGCACCGGTAGCGAGTCCCGAGAGGACGAGAAAGAGCCAGGATCTGGGTTCGATGCTGCCGATGGTTCCAATGGATCCAGAAATGCCCGCCATTGCCCAGGCGAAAACGAGCACCACGCAGGTGCGAATGGCCGTCGCGACATCGGAGTCGGTCTGCTTGATGCCGCATTTGGCCAGGATAGATGTGATGCCGGCAAAGAAAGCCGACACAAATGCTGCTGCGACCCACGACACGGGTGAAATGCCTCCCCAAAGAACAACCGCGCCAGATTTACGGCGCTCGTCCGATGATACCGTCCCGCCATGAAGCTTTGATATCGCTGTGGTGAGACAGGGGCCATAGTTCGAGAGGGCATTTGGTTAAGGCTCGAATCGAAGGTGAATGGTTTTCCGCGAAGTGAACGAGTAAATCTGGACCCCTGGAACATGCACACTTTTTTCGAACAAAACTGCAGGATTCTTAGACAAAAACCGCAGGAATTGAGTCCTTAAAAATGTCGATGCTACAGGGCACTGTTTTACTCGTTCACTTCTCGGAAAAGTATTCACCTTCGATATGCTGACGGTGTCTTTTTGGTTGCCAAGAACTAGACGGCCTGCTGTGAGGGGCGGTGGTGACGCTATGCCGCCTTGTTTCATTGAAAAAAAAGCGGGGTACCACCTAAGCTTTTTTAGCTGTCGATTACAGATCGCGTACTCGATAAACCTTGGTGCTGACAACGCAGCTGATTGCACATAGTGCGAGCGCCAGTACTGCAATTCCTGCACACAGACAGCCAAGGACGGCGGGATCGGGATTCGTTCCGGCAATCGACATGAGCCAGTTGCTGATGGGGTTGGAGGAGCTCAACGTGGCAATGGCAAGGCACCAGAGCAGGGCAAACAGGCCGACGGATAGGCGCAGCGCCTCCATGTGTCCAAATCGGAAGAACAGCGGCTGTGCCAAAAACACCATCATGAGGGAGATGAGCATCGATGCTGCCGAGGCAATTGCGATCTCAAAGATGGTTTGTCCTGTCGAGGCCACGCCCGCGCTGTTGAAGAGCGGGATGGCGACGATACGCAAAAGCGTAGCTGCACATGCCATGACGGCGGAGAAGACAATAACGCTCAGGTAGCGTGCGCAAATAATGTCTTTGCGCGTGAGAGGCAGCGTTGCCCGATAACGCTCCCATCCGTTTTGATTGTCGAAGCCGGCCAGCGAGCTCATGACCATGATGGGCGACATGGCGCTGACCGCGCAGGCGCCGGCGCTCATGCCGGAATCGCCATCCGACGCGTTGGCAAGGGTTAGCACGACGAAGATGAACAGGCCGACGCCCGCGATGCTCGGGGTGAGCGTGCGAACGATGGCGAGCTCGGACATAAAGGCGCGTTTCATTTCGAAGCCCCTTTCAGCATGAGGCGAAGATAGTCATCAATGGTTGCCCGATCGCAGGGAATCTCGGGGAAGGCCTCGAGCGTTTCGCGACGGTTGGGTACGAGTACGTCCACGCTGTAGGCATGGCGGGCGGCACGGGCGCCTTCGACGCAAGCCATAAGCTCGGCGGCCTGTGCTTGGGTACAGTGGGCGATGCCAGCTCGGTCGGTAATGTCCTCGCGCGGCAGATCAAACACAATCGAGCCGTTATCGATGCAGATGACGCGGTCGGCGGCGCGATCGAGGTCGGACGTAATGTGGCTCGAGAGCAGCACGCTGTGCTGGCCGTCGGCGACAAAGGCAAGCAGCTCATCAAGCAGCTCCTCGCGTGCCATGGGATCAAGCCCCGCGGTGGCTTCGTCCAAAACGAGCAGCTTGGCCTGGTGGCTGAGCGCGCAGGCAAGCTGCAGCTTCATGCCCATGCCGCGGGAAAGGTCCTTGACCTTTGCCTTGGGATCGAGGCCAAATTGGCTGAGGAGGTCGGCGAAGGTGCCATGGCTCCAGGCGGGGTACGCCGGGCTTACGAGTGCCTCAACTTCGGTCACCTTGAGTGTGGAAGGGAAGGGGCATGTGTCCAGCACGAGGCCGACACGAGTGTGCAAGCAGCGCTGCGCTTCATCGGGCGCGTCGGCGCCACAGTGCTGCCCAAACAGGTGCACTTCGCCGGCATCGAGCTTTATAAGCCCAAGCGCGGCGCGAATCGTCGTTGTTTTGCCGGCGCCGTTTGCGCCCACAAAGCCAACAATCTGGCCGGGCTCCACGGCGAGCGTGACATCGCGTAGTGAAAAGCGGTCGCTCACACGGCGTGAGATACCTTTGAGTTCTAGCAAGTTCTGCATGGTATAGCCTTTCTTGCAGATGGCTACTGCATGGTTTCGGGGGCTACCAGGTCGAGCATTTCGTGCAGCTTGTCGCGTGTGACGCCCAGGGTTTCGGCTTGGCTTGCCGCTTTCGCAAGCAGCTCTTCGATATGGC
>DBFABM010000076.1:0-44542 GCA_048194085.1 Collinsella aerofaciens | reverse complement strand
CTTATATTCCTGAGCTTGTAAAGCTGATTGAGAGCGGTGCGAGTTTGGCGATAGGCTCTCGATTTCTGGTTGAGACTGATGGTTTTCAATCAACTTTTATGCGTCGTGTTGGAATCAGGTGGCTTTCATTTTTGCTCGAGTTGCTTACGGGTAAGGTGGTCACCGATCCCACTTCTGGCTTTAGGGCCTGCAATAAAGATGCTATCGACCTGTTCTGCAAGAGTTATCCTGATGACTACCCGGAGCCAGAGTCGATTGCTTTGGCTATGAAGCTTGGTCTTCCCGTTATGGAAGCGCCTGTAAAGATGAATGAGCGCCAAGGTGGACGTTCATCTATCGGGGGCTTCTCTTCCGTCTACTATATGGTCAAGGTTACGTTAGCCATTGTCCTTGTGTGCTGGGTTCATAGGGGAGACAAATAATGAATCTTATTTTGAGGATTGGTGCGGCCCTCTTTTTCGGCGGATTCCTCGTCTATGTTTTACGTCTCGTGTCCAACGGAAAGATGCTTCTTAAGTACTCTTTGCTGTGGATTTTGATGTGTATGGCGGCCTTGATCTGTGATTTATGTCCTCAGATTATTTATAGTTGCTCAACAGCTATTGGGTTTGTCAACCCGGCCAATTTCCTTTTTTTGGGTGCAATCGTGCTGTTGCTTGCAATCTCTCTGTCTCTTAGCGTTGCCGCGAGTCGTCATGTTTTGGCGATCAAAAACCTTACTCATAGGATTGCCCTGCTCGAAAAAGAGCTTGAGAAAAGGTCTGATCATGAATGAGCTCAATACATGGTTTGATTCAGTTCCTTCGGCTATCCCTCATTAGGGCTCCTAAGTTTGTGCACCATTGATCGCGCTCGACTGCTGGTTGTGGATTGTCTAACAAATAGACAATCCCTATGTTGAGTGTCTTATCGTTTTATCTGGTGCAACGTATCAAGCGAGTTGTCTTGCATATTAATTAATTTGGGAACTGCATCTCTGGGTCGACTGCATCTGGATATTCAAAGGTTAATTTGATTTGGCGAGAAGAGAAAAATGATGAAAAATCGACATCTGAGTTTAATCAGCGTGGTTTGTCTAACATCTATTTGTTTCATCTCTCTTTTATGGCCCGCAATCGCATTTTCATTAACTGAAGATTGCGTGGCTGAAGGCACTGATGGCTCTTTGGTTCAATCGGGTCAGGAAGCATTTGGGACATCAGGTAGCGATCGTTTGACTTTGGATTCCGATAATTTCAAAGCATCTATCGATTCGTCGATATATGAATATACTGGCGATGTGATTACTCCTGATGTCTCTGTTTTGACTGCCAGCGGTTCTGTGCTAGCAAGCGGAATCGATTATGAAGTCACGTATTCAGATAATGTTGCCCCTGGCTGCGCCACTATAAGAGTGAATGGGCTAGGGAATTACGCCGGCGTTACCTCTCAACTGTCGTTCCAGATCGTTCGTTCCTCTGATAATAACATCGCTCTTCCTGGTTCTTGGGCCTACCAAAACGGTAAATGGTGGTGGAGATATGAGGCTGGTGGTTGGCCGTCAAACTGTTTTCTGTCCATTAGAGGGGCGGAGTATTATTTTGATTCCGAAGGTTATGCAGCTACTGGCTGGAAATACTTGAACGATGGCTGGCATTTATTTTCTAACTCCTGTGCACATTTGAAGGGATGGGCTGCCACCGGTGGGCGCTGGTTCTACCTTGACGAGACATCGGGTTCAATGAAGACCGGCTGGGTTTTAATTGATGATAGCTGGTACTATTTGGACAGTTCGGGCGCTATGCAGACCGGGTGGTTACTCCTTGGCAATACTTGGTACTGGCTTGAGCCTTCTGGATTAATGGCTACGGGCTTTAGGCTTGTTAACGGCTCTTTGTATCATTTTTCCGAATCCGGTTCTATGAGCTCCGGTTGGTTTATTAACGATGGGGCATGGTATTGCTCCAACGCATCGGGAGAGATTCGTACCGGGTGGTTTTACAATGGTTCTAGCTGGTATTTGCTAGACCCCAATAATAATGGCGCCATGCTGGAAGGATTTCAAACTGTAAATGGCTCCATTTATTATTTGGATCCGGATAGCGGCGGTGCATTAAAGTGCAACACTTGGGTCTTCTCACAAGATGAAAACGTATATTATGCGTGCAGCAGTGGTGCGATTGTGCTTTCGGGCGTCAAGGACGGCGCGGGTGGAATTAAGCTCAGGGATCCCGAGGGAAAGCCTGTCGCTGGCTGGTATTGGTCCTCAGCTGCACAGGTGTGGTTTTACACAGACTCAGATGGGGTTCTGCAGCGCGGTTGGCGATTCATTGACGGTAGGTGGTATCACCTCGACAACGAATCCGGAGCCATGAATACTGGCTGGTTCCTCGATGATGATGGAACGTGGTACTACCTTATGTCTTCTGGACAAATGGTAAATGGCTGGAACAGAATTGGAGACTCCGAGTATTTCTTTAATGCCTCAGGTGCTTGGGTGGAGCCTGAGCACTCCGCGCGCACCTCCTTGCAGTCCCAGATCGTTAATCGTTGCCATAGCGTTCCTTCTCCTGGGGCGGGACTGTGCTCGGAGTGGGTTAGCCATGTGTTTTACCCCGTGCTGGGGTCATATCCCAACGGCGACGCATGCGACATGTTCTGGAATTGGTGTTACAGCCGAGATATATCTCAGCTTAAAGTTGGAATGATCGTTGCGGTCCCTACGCATACTCATACAAGTGCTGGTGCCCGCTGGGGCCATATTGCTATTTATATCGGAAACGGTATGGTTATGGATAACATCGGTTACATCAGGACAACATCACTTGCTTGGTGGCTGAACTACTACCACACTACCGCTATACCACAGTGGGGCTGGGTTTTAAATACGCCTTTGGAATGATGCGGATTCTGGCCAGCATGCGGAATCAACGCCTGCTTGTGTATCGAATCACAAACGCTTCTTAACTGTATATCATGTATGGAATGCAATTATTCATAGTAAGGGAATCGAGGGTTGACCCTCGATTCCCTTATCTATTAGTCGCATTTTAATAAGGCTAAAATTAGAAAGCGCAGAATTAAGCTAACACTTTATAAATGATAGTAGCGATTTCCGGGTTCTCCCACGCTGAAATTTGGGTTAATGTACGGATCGCCTTCGACATAGTATTTTGCCCAGCGATAATTCATGTATGCGACTTCTTTGTGGAACCGAATCTGCTTTTCCGTATTGTTTTCAACGCCTCTAGAAATCGACTCGTAGTGATAGAGCTCGACTTCGGGCGTGTATACGATCAGGTCGTTAATCTCGCGTAGCTTTAAGCAAAAGTCAACATCATTAAATGCAACTTGAAGCTCTTCGGTGAAACCTCCGACTTTCTCATATTCGCTACGCTTGGTCATTATGCAAGCTGCAGTGACAGCGCTGAAGTCTTGTTGCGCATCGTTGAGTGCAAAGTAGCCCCAATTATTCCTTGGCATGCTCTGGCAAAGATGTCCCGCCACGCCGCCAGTGACGCATAGGCCTGCGTGCTGAATGGTGTTGTCGGGATAGTAGAGTTTTGCACCGACTGCGCCAACATCCTCACGTGCGCAGATGCCAAGCATGGTCTCGATCCAATTGGGCGTAATTACCTCAGTATCGTTATTCAATAGCAAGAGATAGTCGCCCTTGGCGTGAGCAACGCCAAAGTTCATGAGCTTGGAGAAATTGAATTCGTGTTCCCAAGTTGCAAGACGAACGATGTCAGGATATTTTGCTTGCAACTTATCGTAATAATCGAACGTTGCCTTTTCTATGCTGTTGTTTTCGATTATGACAAGCTCATAATTGTCATATGTTGATTTCTCAACAATTGACGTGATGCAGTTGTCCAGAATGTCGGCGTGGTCTTTAGTTGGAATGATAATTGACACGAGTGGATGGGAATCTGGCACAGCGTAGGTTACTTTATATGTAAAGGGACGACGCGCTTGTTCGACCTTCGCATTGAGCCCAAGCCTGTCCAAATGACTCTGAACCGCTTTGATACCTGCGATAGTGGCATACGGCTTGCTATCGGCATTTGCTGCGGTGGAGGTCTCGCTTAGGCGCCAGTGATATAGAACCTTTGCAACATGATGAACTTTCCTTGCCTTTTCCACGGCGCGGAGAGTCAGATTATGATCCTGTGCTCCATCGAACTCTTTCGTGTTCGGTTCTAGAGTGTCAAGCAGGGACTTACGGATAGTAAGCATGTGGCAGATATAGTTGTTATTTCTGAGCAGATCGATATTGAAATCCGGTTTAAAGAACGGCTGCGCTAGTTTCCCATCGGGCATGATTTTGTCTTCGTCGCAATAAAGAAGATCGACGTTATCATCGTTTTCTATTGCCTCGGCATATGAGAACAACAAGTCCGGTTCAAGAATATCGTCATGGTCAAAGAAGCTAACGAAATCACCCGAAGCGATGGCAACGCCGGCGTTTGTGTTTTCGGAAATGCCCTTATTCTCGGTAAGGTTAATTGATTTAATTCTGTTGTCGTGGGCCGTCTCCTGCTCAACGCGAGCCTTTAGTTCCTGATTGTCAGGACTTGCATTAACTAGGATGAGCTCCCAGTTTGCATAAGACTGGTTTTTTACGGATTCGGCCATATCGTTAAAGAACGAAATGGGTGTGTTGTATAGAGGGACAATAATGCTGAACTTCGGAGCGCTGTTGAAGACGATTTTTCTCTGTTTCTCCAGAGCGCCGATGGTTGCCTTATGTTCCGTGAACCATTCGGGGTATTCAGGGTCAAACTGCGCATGGGTAAAGAGAAAGTTGGTCTCCTCAAGAAGCAAGCCTAATTTATCGGGCGTTAAGCAGTCGAATGCACTGAATGATGGGTGATTTTGATCGTCAATAACAAAATAGTAACGATCGAACGCTTTTGGCATACGAACCGAGAGCTGCGTTTCAAGTTGCTTTTTCTCAGATGTAAATCCAACGCTTGTTACATTCGAACCGAAATTGACGATGCTCAAATCAACTTCATTGAGGGCTCGATCGAAACAACGAAGTTTGATTTGCGAGTCGCTACGATAAGGAGTTCTCACCGTGCACCTAAGGATATAGTCGCTTGAATCTTCGATGCACTGCCAGAAATCAATCGTTGCCATGTCAAACTCTGAAACGTCATCGTAGTTTCGGAGTTTGCTGCACATGTCAGGTTTAATTTTGTAGTTAAGGCGCGACTCCCATTTGATGTTCTTGCAATTTAGCGAAAGGGAGTCGCTGCTCAGGGTGCGACCGTCTTGGCCGATTTCGCTAAACTCAATTTTGATGGTGCGAGCATCGGGATCGGGGACTACAAGGACGTATGAGTTCGAGTCACAACTATTGTCCCGGAATTTTAGGAGGGATAAAGGTGAGCGGCGGTTATCGTCTGTAGCCGCCTGGGCTGTTACGCTGGAGCCTTTATGGATGCCTTCAATCTTAAGCTGCTGGTAGATTTTCCAGTTTCCTCTGCATACTCCGGTTGTTTCGACTCGCATTGTTTGCCTTTCGTTTGTTGGACACTGCTCATTGTACTTTTTCATTTGTTGCCTCGCTAGAAATGCAGAAAGAGTTGCGTGTTTCTGCTGTCCGATTTAAATAAGAAGACGGGGAGGTTGCTGCCGGTGCGTATAATTTAATTAACTATGCATCTGTAATCAGCGGCTTTTGCTCAACGATTGTCAATCGAGAGGATTTTTATGAAAGGCATCATCCTCGCCGGCGGGTCCGGCACCCGCCTGTACCCGCTCACGCTCGTGACCTCCAAGCAGCTGCTGCCGGTCTACGACAAGCCCATGATCTACTACCCGCTTAGCACCCTCATGCTGGCGGGCATCCGGGACATCCTGGTCATCTCCACGCCGACCGACCTGCCCAACTTCGAGCGCCTGCTCGGGGACGGCTCGCGCTACGGCGTGAACCTCTCCTACGCCGAGCAGCCGAGCCCCGACGGCCTGGCGCAGGCCTTCACCATCGGCGAGGAGTTCATTAACGGTGAGCCGTGCGCCCTCGTGCTCGGCGACAACATCTTCTACGGCAACGGCCTGTCGCGCCACCTGACGCGCGCCGTCCAGAACGCCGAGTCGGGCCGCGCCACGGTCTTCGGCTACCACGTGGACGACCCCGAGCGATTCGGCGTCGTGGAGTTCGACCGCGAGGGGAGGGCCGTCTCCATCGAGGAGAAGCCCGAGTGCCCCAAGAGCTCCTACGCCGTCACCGGCCTGTACTTCTACCCGGGCGACGTGGCCGCCAAGGCGCACAGGGTGGAGCCGTCGGCCCGCGGCGAGCTCGAGATCACCACGCTCAACCAGATGTACCTGGAGGAGGGGACGCTGTCCGTCGTGACGCTGGGCCGCGGGTACGCGTGGCTGGACACCGGCACCATGGAGAGCCTGCACGAGGCCGCGGAGTTCGTCCGCGCCGTGGAGCACTCCCAGGACCTTCCCGTGTCCGTGCCCGAGGAGATCGCCTGGGAGAACGGCTGGATCACCACCGCCGAGCTGGAGGAGGCCGCGAAGGCCTACGGCAAGTCGGTCTACGGGCAGCACCTGAAGAAGGTCGCCGCCGGCGAGATCGTCAACAGCCCGCGCGAGTACTAGCGCAAGCTTGTTTTCTTTCAGGGGTCACCGTTTATCTGGTGGCCCCTTTCGTTATGATTACGTTGACCATAAAGACAATATGATTGGGAGTGGATGTGTTAAGCGTCTACTTTGGCGATATGCCAGAAGCGATTTACAACACAGCGACATATTTCAAAAACTCTTACGGGTCTTCTTGGATTACGGATCCCTATGCAGTCTCGATAATTAAAGATGTCGATCGATCGGTTGTTGTCTCCGAAAACGTCATCGAAAGCCCTGTGCTTGGATCCATCTCCCCACTCCAGCTTTCTGGTGGCGTGAAAACGCTGCTGCTTATGAGATTTGATCGTAAGCATATTTTTAACGCTTCTACCTGTGGTGACAACTGTGCCAAGTGGATTCTCGACATGGCGAAAGACCGCAAGCTCGTTGTGAATCTCTATCATGTGATGGACTTTGGCCGCGAGGATTTTAAAATCAAAGTCGTGAACAGCGGCCGAATCGTTCATAACATGGCCGAATTGATTCACGAGTCGATTCCGTATCTGTAGGTGCTGCTTATGAACGGTTCGCATCTTGTTAAGATTTCCCGCCGTAGGGGAACCAAGTACACATTTACCATCAAGCGGAACATCACTATTGTGCGTGGCGATAGCGGCACGGGTAAGACGACGCTGTTTGACATGGTCGCAGACTACATGCGAACGGGCGAGCAGTCGGGCGTTTCCTTGCAATGCGATTGTCCCTGTGTCGCCCTGACCGATTATGATTGGCGAAACCAGCTTTCGTCCGTTCATGACTCGATTGTATTTGTCGATGAGGGCTTAAAAGAGATCCATTCTGATGAGTTTGCCCATCATGTGCTGTATTCCTCGAATTATTTCGTGCTGATCTCAAGGGCTGATTTCCCCAATCTTCCGTATAGCGTGGATGAGATTTACAGGATTAAGACGAGCGGAAAATACCATTCTTTCGTCCCTGTTTATCAAGATCGCGGGAATCATCGTTATGCTATTTCCCGGTCGGCGCCAAAACAGGACTTTTCTATCCTTCTATGCGAGGACAGTAAGTCTGGTTTCCAGTTCTTTGAACGGCATTTCGCTGACAGTGAGCTTACCTGCGCTTCGGCCATGACGAACAGCGCGATTTTGGGCTGGTTGGATCAGCATTTCGACGATCGCGTGTTTGTTGTCGCGGACGGAGCAGCATTTGGGTGCTATGCGGACCGCGTCCTTAAGCTGCAAGACATTCACCGCGATACTGTTACGGTTTGTCTTCCCGAGTCATTCGAGTGGCTTCTGCTGAGCTCCGGCGTAATTTCAGGGTTAGATGTTAAGGCGGTTTTGGAAACCCCAGAAGCCTTTATAAACAGTGAGAAGTTTAAAAGCTGGGAAGACTTCTTCTATAAGTACTTACGCGATAAAACTGGGAATTCGGTCTTCCGGTACGACAAAGACTGCATTCCGGAGGCGTTTTGTAGGGGAAGTAATTCTGCGAAGGTCATGGCTCTTATCGCATGCCGAAATGTCCGATAGTTTTGTTGAATAGTGCCGCGGCGTCACTTCCTGCGGCATACTAAAGAAGCTGTACTTGCTTCAGATTGGATTTTCATGTCTGAGATTTTTGAACCTAAGAACATCATCGTCACGGGCGGCTGCGGCTTCATCGGCAGCAACTTCGTGCACTACGTCGTGAACAACCACCCGGGCGTCCACGTCACCGTCCTGGACAAGCTGACCTACGCCGGCAACCCCGAGAACATCGCGGGGCTGCCCGAGGACAGGGTCGAGCTCGTCGTCGGTGACATCTGCGACGCGGAGCTGCTCGATAGGATCGTCCCCGGCCACGACGCGATCGTGCACTACGCCGCCGAGAGCCACAACGACAACTCCATCGCCGACCCGGAGCCCTTCCTGCGCACCAACGTCGAGGGCACCTTCCGCCTCCTGGAGGCCGTCCGCAAGCACGGCATCCGCTACCACCACGTCTCCACCGACGAGGTCTACGGCGACCTGGCGCTCGACGACCCCGCCAAGTTCACCGAGGAGACGCCGTACCACCCGTCCTCGCCGTACTCGAGCACCAAGGCGAGCTCCGACATGCTCGTGCGCGCCTGGACCCGCACCTATGGCCTGCGCACCACGATCTCCAACTGCTCCAACAACTACGGCCCCTACCAGCACGTGGAGAAGTTCATCCCCAGGCAGATCACCAACATAATCGACGGCGTGCGCCCCAAGCTCTACGGCCGCGGCGAGAACGTCCGCGACTGGATCCACACCGAGGACCACTCCTCGGCCGTCTGGGACATCCTCACGAAGGGCGAGATGGGGGAGACCTACCTCATCGGAGCCGACGGCGAGAAGAACAACATCACGGTCCTGCGCATGATCCTCGAGGCCATGGGCCGCGACCCCGAGGACTTCGACTGGGTCGCCGACCGTCCCGGCCACGACCGCCGCTACGCCATCGACAGCACGAAGCTCCAGCGCGAGCTGGGCTGGAGGCCGGCGCACACCGACTTCGCCGAGGGCCTGAAGCAGACCATCGACTGGTACGTCGAGAACGAGTCCTGGTGGCGCCCGGCCAAGGAGGCCACCGAGGCCCGCTACCGCGCCCAGGGGCAGTAAGACCGCATCCCGGCGAACCGCGCCGCGGGGCGCCCGCTCGGGGCCGCAGGGCATGGGGATGATCCTGCGTCCCCGCGCGGGCGCCCCCGGTTATCCAACCTCTTCGATAGGAGCTTTTCCCACATGGCAGACATCGCATTCGAGAAGGACCTCTCCGTCGCCGAGACCGGCATCGGGGGCCTCAAGGTCGTCGACCTCGCCGTCCACGGCGACTCGCGCGGCTGGTTCAAGGAGAACTGGCAGCGCGCCAAGATGACCGCCCTGGGCATCCCGGACCTCCGCGTCGTCCAGAACAACGTCTCCTACAACGACAGCCGCGGCGTCACCCGCGGCATCCACGCCGAGCCCTGGGACAAGTTCATCTCCGTGGCCCGCGGTTCCGTCTTCGGCGCCTGGGTGGACCTGCGCGAGGGCAGCGAGACCTTCGGCAAGGTGTTCACGACCGTTTTGGATCCCAGCAAGGCCATCTACGTCCCGCGCGGCGTGGGCAACTCCTTCCAGGCCCTGGAGGACGGCACCGCCTACACCTACCTGGTGGACGCCCACTGGTCGCTCGAGCTGAAGAGGACCTACACCTTCGTGAACCTCGCCGACCCCGAGCTCGCCATCGAGTGGCCGATCCCGCTCGACCAGGCCACCGTCTCCGAGGCGGACCTCAACCACCCGATGCTGAGGGACGTCGTCCCCATGGCGCCGAAGCGCACCCTCGTCACCGGCTGCAACGGCCAGCTGGGCCATGCGGTGCGCGCGCTCGCCGAGGAGCGCGGCGTCGCCAAGGACTTCGACTTCTGCGACATCGACACCTTCGACATGTCCGACCCGGACGCCTACGCGCAGTACGACTGGTCGCTCTACGGCACCGTGATCAACTGCGGCGCCTTCACCGCGGTGGACAGGGCCGAGACCCCCGAGGGCCGCGCCATCGCCTGGAAGGCCAACGCGACCGGGCCGGCCTTGCTCGCCCGCACCTGCGCCGGGCACGGGATCACCCTGGTCCACGTGTCCTCAGACTACGTCTTCGACGGCACCGCCGAGGTCCATACCGAGGAGGAGCCCCTCAGCCCGCTGTCCGTCTACGGCCAGACCAAGGCCGCCGGCGACATCGCCGTGGCCGGGTGCCCGCGCCACTACATCATGCGCTCCAGCTGGGTCATCGGCGAGGGCCACAACTTCGTGAAGACCATGAAGGGGCTGTCCGACCGCGTCGCCGACCCGGAGGACAAGCTGGACAAGGTCACCGTCGTGGACGACCAGCTGGGCCGCCTGACCTTCACGCGCGACATGGCCGAGGCCATCTTCCACGTGCTGGGGACGCACGCCCCCTACGGCACCTATAACTGCACGGGCTCCGGCCCTGTGAGGAGCTGGGCCGATATCGCCCGCGCCGTCTTCGAGGCCGCCAACGGCAACGGGGACAGGGTCGTGCCGGTATCGACCGCCGACTACTACGCGAGCGCCGAGGGCCCCGTCGCCCCGCGCCCGGTCCACTCCGCGCTCGACCTGTCAAAGCTCGAGGCTGCCGGCTTCCACATGCCCGACTGGGAGGAAGAGCTGGGGGAGTACATCAAGACGCTCTAGCCGCTATTAACTTTTCGAGAGTAAAAGCCGCCGTTCTTTAACGGCGGCTTTTCTTGTTGGTGGCTATCTGCGCAGTGGTGCCAATAGTATTTTGCGGAAGATCTACCTCTCGCTTGGCATGGAAGTAGGGTGGCCGGGCTGGTCGTCGTAGGCGTATTTGCTGTACACGTTGACCTCCCACTGCTTTTTTTCGACCTTTGCTACAGAATCTAGGATGAAGCCGGTCGCAAGGCTCAGGCCGCACAGGAACATAAACGAGGCGGCGAGCATAGCGGTGGGGAAGCGCGGGACGAGGCCGGTCTGGAAATACTCGACAACGATGGGCGTGCCCAAGGCGAGGCCGATCACCGCAAACAGAAGCGCGACGAGGCTGAAGAACTTCAGAGGGCGGTAGTCCTTGAACAGCGTGCCAATCATCGCAACGACTTTAATGCCGTCGCTTACGGTATTGAGCTTGGACTCGGAACCTTCCGGACGGTCGCGGTACTCGATGGGCACATCTTTGATGCGCCAGCGGTGGTCGACGGCGTGGATCGAGAGCTCGGTTTCGATCTGGAAGCCCTCGGAAAGCACAGGGAAGGTTTTAACGAACGGGCGGCTCATGGCGCGGTAGCCTGTCATGACGTCATCGAAGCTGTAGCCATAGATCCACTTGATCATGGCGCGGACCAGATTATTGCCAAAGCCGTGGAAGGCACGCTTGTTCTCCTCGGCGTAGGTGCCGTTGGAAAGGCGATCGCCTACGGTCATGTCGGCCGTGCCGTTAAGGATGGGCTCGCAGAGGGCCTTGGCCGCCTCGGCGGGGTAGGTGTCGTCTCCGTCGACCATCAGGTAGCAATCGGCGTCGATATCGCGAAACATCTGGCGGCACACGTTGCCCTTTCCCTGACGGGGCTCAAAGCGGACTGTGGCGCCGTGCTCGGTGGCAATGCGTGAGGTATCGTCCGACGAGTTGTTGTCATAGACATAGACCGTCGCCTGCGGAAGCTCGCGGTGAAAGTCGTCGATGACTTTGCCGATCGTGAGCGCTTCGTTGTAGCAAGGGATGATGACGGCGATGGATTCAGAATTCACTTAATGCTCCTTATACATTCAATCCTAGAAAGTATAGCCGTTTGGGCCTGGCATCCTAAGATGTGAGATAGTTCTCCAGTTTTGTTGCGCGAATCGTTTGCTCGTGCTTCGGGTCTATACTGTTCGTTTGTCAACGATTACGAGTAAAGGAGTTGCATCCGTGTCGGATCAGACAAAGCAACAAGAAACTCGCAGTCTGCCTGCGACGTTTGCTAAGAACGAATTTGAGAAGGATGCGTTTATCCTTCGTCAGCTGGTTACCAAGGATTTTAAGATCAAGTACCGCCGTAGCGTTCTGGGCGTCGCATGGTCGGTGCTCAATCCGTTGCTGATGATGATCGTCATGGCCATCGTGTTCTCGACGATTTTTGGCCAGGGCCGCAATGGCTCAATGACGCCCGAGATGTACCCGCTGTACTTGATCGTGGGTAACATCACCTTTGCCGTCATGTCTGAGTCTACTAACCAGGCCCTGACGTCGATCGTGGGCGCTGCCCCTCTGCTCAAGAAGGTTAAGGTGCACCGCTGGGTTTTCCCGGTGCAGAAGGTGCTCTTCTCGCTGGTCAACTTTGCCTTCTCGCTGGTCGCCGTCGCCATCGTCATGCTGTGGTTCCGCGTTATGCCTTCTTGGCACCTGATTCTGTTGCCGGTTTGCCTGCTGCTGCTTATGTGCTTCTGCATGGGCCTGGGCATGATGCTCTCTGCCCTTACGGTCTTCTTCCGCGACGTTATGCATCTGTGGAGCGTCGTCATTACGGCGTGGACTTACATTACGCCCATCTTCTGGACGACTGACTATATTGCGCAAATGCCGCATCTCGTGCGTATCTTGATGTATGCGAACCCCATGTTCAACTACCTGCAGTTTATGCGCGATATCTTCCTGTTCCAGACTACGCCCTCGCTTATGACGTTTGGTATGTGCGTCGCTTGGGCGGTTCTTGCGCTTATTATTGGCTATACCGTGTTCCATAAGTCCGAGCGCAAATTTATCCTCTACATCTAAGGAGTGCTGTGATGACTGAATCTGTTGTTGATTACAGCGAGCAGCCTCTGGCTGTCGAGGTCGACGACGTCACCATGATCTTTAACATGGCGTCCGAGTCGCTGACCAACCTCAAGGAGTACTTCATTAAGCTTGCCAAGCACGAGCTGTTCTTTGAGGAGTTTAGGGCGCTTAAGCACATCTCGTTTGATATTCATCGCGGCGAGGTTGTGGGTCTGGTCGGCACCAATGGCTCCGGCAAGTCTACGATGCTCAAGATTATCGCTGGCGTTCTTGAGCCTAGCGAGGGCAGCGTTAAGGTGCACGGTAACATCGCGCCGCTGATTGAGCTTGGCGCCGGCTTTGACCCCGAGCTGACCGCCCGCGAGAACATCTATCTGAACGGCGCCCTGCTCGGCTATACCAAGGAGTTCATCGACGCCAACTTTGACGGCATTATCGAATTCGCTGAGCTGCAGAACTTTGTCGATATGCCGCTCAAGAACTTCTCCTCGGGCATGGTGGCGCGTATCGCCTTTGCAATCGCGACGATTACCGAGCCCGATATTCTGATCGTTGACGAGACGTTGTCCGTCGGTGATGTGTTCTTCCAGCAGAAGTGCGAGGCCCGCATCCAGCACTTTATCCAGAGCGGCGAAGTGACGGTTCTGTTCGTTTCGCACTCCATGGAGCAGGTTGAGCGCATCTGCCAGCGTGCCGTTTGGATTGAGAAGGGTGACCTTCGCATGGACGGCCCGGTCAGTGAGGTCTGCAAGGCGTACCGTGAGCAGTTCAACTAGGTTATAATTATTTGCGCCTGACAGGCTTGCGCTTGCTTTGGCGTGCGGTTATTTGCTCCATTAGCTCAGTTGGATAGAGCAGGGGACTTCTAATCCCAAGGTCGACGGTTCGAATCCGCCATGGAGCACCATCGTTTATTAAGCCCGGACCGCTTGGTGGTCTGGGCTTTTTCACATGCCGGTGTTCTTTGTTCTTGCCGGGTATACGTTTAGGCCGAAGCCGTGGCGTGAGCTGCTATTGTGCTGCTGATGTGGATTGGTTATACGGCGCGCCAAAGGGGGCTGGAGCCGAGCGTGAGCAAGCCTCTGCTTATGACGCTGCCAGCATCGTGGTTCTTCGCGTCAATCGTACGCTGTGCCTGCGATATTGGATTGGCGTACGTGATCAAGAAGGCGTAACAAAAGCGGGGAGGACCAACTTGGCCCTCCCCGCTGTATCTAGTCTGCCTTCAGGCACTCGGGCAAGACGTTTGCAACTGCATTCATCGCCTGCGGCCTCAGGTACTGCTCATTGAGCTTTGCCTTTCTGTAGGCGTAGCGAGTGTCTGCCGAGTATTTGATCAACACATCGGTGAAGAACCGCTCCCAGCTCAGATAGTCGCGGCTTTCGATATAGCTTGAGGGATCCTCGAGGATTTTTAAGATATCGTTACTGGGAATGAGGCCAGATTGCAGGAGTGTCCACTCGAATGATTCGGGGAGGAACAAGCGTACGTTCTTGTAAACGCGCTGTCCGAGCACCTTTTCGATGTAGGGACCAAATGCTGCTCCGTCTCCAATAGCAAGGATGTTTTGCTCGGGACATTCTTGAATCGTACGTTTTAGATTCGCAACGCCGGTGGCGGTATAGCAGGGGATCCCGAGTCGGTTGCAAAGAGCGTCGTAGAATTGATAGCCAGATTTGCTATCCTCGACAACTACGGCGTCGGGTACCTCGAATCCAACATTTAGATCCTGATACAGCATACTTGCCGTGTGGTCATATAGCGGCTTGGTCACCGAGTAGAAGCGCCTGTCGCTCTTGCGGCCATTGATTGTTTTACTTGTCGTGTTGACTAGCTTCAGGATCTCATCAACGCTGTAGGGGAGCTCGTTGGCATCGCGACGAGATATCAGAACAAAATAGTTGGACGAGCCGTTGACGGCTTTGGCGAAGCCCTTTGAGTAGATAAACTCGTTACCCTCATCTAGAAAGACGATTGAATCTTCGATGATCGATAGCTCGCGCTCCCAGCGTCTGCCGGAAAGCGTTTCGCAAGGCACGTCGCAACTGAGTGCAACGCCGCTTTCCGGTCCTCGGTCGTTGTAGTCGCGAATCATCGAGATGAGCGTCGTTTTACCCGTGCCGCTGTTGCCGCGTATAAAGGAAATATTGCGCTTAAACGTGAGTGTGTATTTGACCTTTGCACGCTCTACGACAACGGTATGCGTTCCCTTCATTACTCATCAACATCCAAAAAGTCATTCGTGGCGCCGACAAACTCCTGCATGTTTCTGACGATGCGGCCATCGTTTTCAATGCGGATTTCAAAGCTCTTCCAGGGGAATTTCATGATGTGGAATAAGGTCACCATCACATCCTGCTCTGTGCCGATCTTGAGTAGCCAGCGGGCACAGTTGTCTCCGCAGGTGGATGCGTTGAACACCATATTTGGGAGATTGCGCACCAGCAGCAGCGTCTTAACGCCGCCGGACAGTTCGAGTGGGGTGATCGAGCCCAGTTGCTTACTTACGATGTTGTGGGGACCGATGAGCTCGGATCCGTCAACGCTTTTAATGATCTGTGCGGCCATTGGGTCTTCGAACCATGAGTCCAAGTATGAGTTCCTAAAGAAGGTCTCGGTATCGTAAATGGAACCGGGATAATCTCCCAGGTGAATGCTTAGCATGCGAGTCTCCAGACGTTGTGTGATTGCAACGATTATATGCCAGTAATAAAGTGCCGCCAGTAGCGAGGTTGCTGCTGGCGGCACTGGCTTTGTGAATCGGTGCTGATGATATGGCCTGTGGGACTACTTTTCGAGATGCTCTTTCAGCAGCTCCAATGCGTGGGCGTAGCCTTGGAGGCCTTCGCCAGTGATGGTGGCGAAGCAGGCTAGGCGTGCATAGCTCACCTGGCGGAAGTCCTCGCGGGTCTCGACGGCGCTGATGTGGACCTCGACGGCAGGGATGGCGACGGCCTTGAGGGCGTCGAGGATCGCGACGCTCGTATGCGTATAGGCGGCCGGGTTTATGACGATGCCGTCGACCTTGCCGTAGGCCTCCTGGATCTTGTCGACGATGCTGCCCTCGTGGTTAGACTGGAAGACCTCGACCTCGTCGAAGCCCTGTGCGGCGCCCGCTTCCTGGCAAATCTGGACCAGGCGGTCGTAGTTGTCGCTGCCGTAGATGCCCGGCTCGCGAATGCCGAGCATGTTGAGGTTGGGGCCGTTGATGACGAGTGCTTTCATGGTTGCTTCCTTTGTGGTTGGAAAACCACCACAAAGGTGCCTGTCCCCTTTGTGGTGGTTTTTGGTTAGAGGGTGTCGAGGAGGGCTTGGGCGGTGTTGGCGGCGCTGTCGCGCGAGTCGATGATGTAATCGGCCCAGGCACGGTAGCGCGGCATGCGCTGTTCGGCCAGCTTATCGATGCCATCGCGGGCGGTGATGGGGCGGCCCTTGTGGGCGAGCTCGTCGAGCTTGCGGTTGAGCATCACAATCTGGCTGTTCTGGTGCAGCAGCGGGTAGTTTTCGTCGCGCGTAACGACGCCGCCGCCGGTGGAGAGCACCAGACCGCTGCGCTTGGAAATGTCGGCCAAGGCAGCCGTCTCCTGCTCGCGGAAGGCCGGCTCGCCGCGCTCGACGATAAAGTCGGCGCAGGGCATGCCGAGGCGTTCTTCAAGCGCACGGTCCAGGTCAATGTGTTCACGGCCCGTGAGCTGTGCCACCTGTTCACCCACGCGCGTCTTGCCCGAGCCGGGCATACCGATCAGCGCGATGTTTTGCTCGCGGCGAGACAGGCGCTCCGTCACGTCCAGGATGCGCTCGCGCGGGGTGACCTGGCCGGTGTAGCGCTCGACAGCCTGTGCTGCCTGGGCCACGAGCATCAGCAGACCGCCGATGCAGGGGATACCGCGGCGCTCGGCCTCGAGCATGAGACCCGTGCGAGCGGGGTTGTAGATGATGTCGATGATGCCCTCGAGAGCATCGAGACCTTCGAGCGTACAGGGTGCGTCGGGGCAGTGGGGGAACATGCCGGCGGGCGTGCAGTTGACGAGCAACGCGGCATCGGACTGCTGGGCGATGTTGTCGTAGTTGACCTCGCTCGTGCGGCCTACGGGCACGACGGTGGCGCCTAGGTCACCAAGCACCATGCTTGCCGTGGTGCCGGCGCCGCCAGTCGCGCCAAGCACGAGGGCCTTCTTGCCGGCAACCTCCACGCCCAGCTCCTCGACCAGGCACTGGAAACCGAAGTAGTCGGTGTTGTCGCCGCGCAGGCGACCGTCGGGCAGGCGTGTGATCGTGTTGACGTTGCCCATGCGCTCGGCCAGCGGGCTCAGCTCGTCCAGGTACTCCATGATGGCGCGCTTGTAGGGGATGGTCACGTTGGTGCCTTCCCACTCGTCGCCGGTCATAAAGGCCTTAAGGTCCTCGGGCTCGCGCTCAAAGCGCACGTACTCCAGGCCCGCGAGCTCCTTGTAGATGGTCGGGGTGTAGCTGTGGCCCAGCACGCGGCCCAGCACGCCGTAGGGGCGGGTTGCGGCGGTATCGGTCATCTAGAGCACCTCCGTGTAGCTGCCAAAGTAGGTGAAGCTTTCGCACACGTCGTCGATGGAATCGAGCAGGTCGTCGAGAGCCTTGCTGCCAAAGGGACAGTCCAGGTCAAAATAGAACATAAACTCAAAGTCGTGGCCGGGGATGGGGCGGCTCTCGAGCTTGATGAGGTTGATGTTGAGCGCGTAGAAGCGTTCGAGTACGCGGTAAAGAGCGCCCGGCTCGTTGGCCGTGGTGATCATGAGCGAGGTGCGGTTGGCGCCGGGGTAGACGCGCGGCTCGCGGCTGGTGACGACAAAGCGCGTGTAGTTGTTGTCCGAGTCCTGGATGTTGGGCTCCAGCACCTCCAGTCCGTAGAGCGCCGCACAGCTGCGCGAAGCGATGGCGGCGACGTCGGTGCGTTCGGAGTTGGCGACCATTTCGGCCGACATGGCGGTGTTGGGGTACTTGGTGGCGCGCAGGTCGTGGGCCTCGATAAAGCCGGCGCACTGGGCGATGGCCTGGCCATGGCTGTAGACCTCGCGCACGTCGACAAGCTTGGTGCCGGGCTTGACGAGCAGGTTATGGTCAATCTTGAGGCGCAGCGAGCGCACGATGTGGAAGTCGAACTGCGCGAGTAGGTCGTAAACGTCGTTGACCGAACCGGCGGTGGAGTTCTCGATGGGCAGCACGCCAAACTCGCAGAAGCCGTCGCGCACGGCGCGCATGACGCCCTCGAAGGTCTCGAAAAATGCAATGTCGGGCACGTCGAAGAGCTTGCACGCGGCGATCTGGCTGTAGGCACCCTCGACGCCCTGGCAGGCGACGGTTGCCGTCTGGGGGAAGGGCGTGTCGAGGGGTGCTGCCGTGGCGTGGGCTTTCTGCGACACCGTGATGCCCTTGAGCTCGTTGATATAGCGCTGCTGCTCGGCCTTGCTCATGCTCATGAGGAGGCGGAACAACGTGACAGTCTGTGCCTCGTAGCGCTCGGGTGCGCGGCCGGCGAGGTTGTTGAGCTTGGAGCGCTCTCGGGCGGGGTCGAAGACGGCCTTGCCCATCTCGATTTTTGACTTGGCGACCTCGGTGGCAATGTCCATGCGCTCGACAAAGGTATTGAGGAGTGTGGTATCGATGCCGTCGATGGCTTGGCGAATATCGGCAAGGTCCATAGGGACCCCTTTCACGTGTCGGTGATTTTTCTGGGACGGGGATTAAAAAATCATTGTGTACCTAATGATTTTTTAATCCCCGTCCCAGAAAAATCACTGGGTGGGCGTGGGGGCCGGAGTTGGCCCCCACGGGGATTACTGGCGCTGAGCGGCGTCCTCGAGGAGGGCGTCCCAGATGGCCAGTGCTGCGGCTGCCTCGGCTACGGGGACGGCGCGCGGGACGATGCAGGGATCGTGACGGCCATGGACAGAGAGCTCGGCGTTTTCCATGGCGTCCATGTCTACGGTCTGCTGCTCGCGACCGATGGAGGGCGTCGGCTTTACGGCCATGCGCCACATGACAGGCGCGCCGGTCGAAATGCCGCCTAGGATGCCTCCGGCGTTGTTGGATTCAACCTCGATCTCGCCCGACTCTGCATCGATGCGATACGGATCGTTGTTCTCGCTGCCGCGCATGGCGGCCACGGCAAAGCCCATGCCAAACTCCACGCCCTTTACGGCGGGAATGCCAAACGCGATTTGCGCGATGCGGTTCTCGATGCCGTCGAACATGGGGTCGCCGATGCCCGCGGGAAGCCCGTAGATGCCGCACTCCACGATGCCGCCGATACTGTCGAGTTCGTCGCGCGCGGCTAGGATTTCCTCGCGCATACGGCCGGCTGCGGCGGCGTCAATGCACGGCAGATCGTTCGTAAGGATTGCCTTGCAGTCGGCCTCGCGATAGACCATATCGTCCATCGGCAGGTCGGAGATGCCGCCGATTTGCGCGACGTGCGCCATGACCTGAATGCCGTGGGCCTCAAGTGCCTGCAGCGCAATGCCGCCGGCGATGCATAAGGGTGCCGTTAGGCGACCGGAAAAATGCCCGCCACCAGCGACATCGTGCATGTTGTGATACTTCACGCGCGCAGGGAAGTCCGCATGTCCGGGACGGGGCTTGCGGCGCAGCTCGGAGTAATCCTTGGAGCGCGTGTTGGTGTTCTCGATAATCGCGGCGATGGGCGCGCCGGTGGTATGTCCATCGACAACACCGGCGATGATGTGGGCTGCGTCAGCCTCGCGTCGTTTGGTCGCGGTCTCGTCGCGTCCGGGGGCGCGACGGTCGAGGAAGGCCTGCAGCTTCTCCTGGTCCACGGCGATGCCCGCCGGGATGCCATCGAGCGAGCAGCCGATAGCGGGGGAGTGCGACTGGCCGAAGATGCTTAAGTGCAAGACGTTGCCAAAGGTCGAGGACATGCTATTCCTCCTCGAGCGTGACCTTGCCGCCCAACAGGCGGTAGTGGTCGAAGAAATCGGGATAGGACTTGTTGACGGCCTCGGCGCCGTGGATCACGACCTCGCCGGTGGCGCGACTTGCGGCGATGGCTGCCATCATGGCGATGCGATGGTCGTTGTGCGAATCGACCTCGCCGCCGGTAAAGGCATCGACGCCCTTGATGATGAGGTCGTCACCGGCAATGCGCACTTGTGCGCCCAGCGCGGTGAGCTCACGGGTGGTGGTGGCCAGGCGGTCGGATTCCTTGATGCGCAGGCGGGCACAATCGCGGATGAACGTGCGGCCTTGCGCCAGCGATGCCACGGCCGAGATGACGGGCACCAGGTCTGGAATGTCGTGGGCACTCATCTCAAAGCCAGCGAGCTTGTCGGACTGCACGGTGGCGGCGTTGGTGGAGCGCACGATGCGGGCGCCAAAGCGCGAAAGCGCGGCAAGCACGTTGCGGTCGCCCTGTGCGGAGCTCAGGGACACACCCTCGACGGTGATGGGGTCGGTGCCGATAGCGCCGGCACACAGCCAAAAGGCAGCGTTGGACCAGTCACCCTCGACGGCCACGCTGCCGGGCGTGCGATACGAGCCACTGCTCACGCGGAAATTCGTGACCTCGGGCTGGCCGTCCCGGGCGGGAATACGCTCGACGTTGACCTCGACGCCAAAGGCCTTCATGGCCTGGATCGTCAGGTTGATGTAGGGGCGGCTCTCAATGAGGCCGGTCACCTGCACGCAGGAGGGCTGGGCCAGCAGCGGGGCTGCCAGCAGCAGGCCCGAGATGTACTGCGAGCTCACGTTGCCCGGCAGCACAAAGGTGCCCGGGCGCATGCGTCCGCTCGTCTTGAGCGGAAAACCGCCCAGACCCTGTAGGTCGCAGCCGGCGGCGATGACCTCGTCCGAGAGCGGGGACAGCGGACGGGCGCCCAAGCGTCCCTGACCCACAAACGTGGCCTCTGCGCCCAGCGCGCAGGCGACGGGCAACATAAAGCGGAGCGTGGAGCCGCTTTCGCCGCAGTCGAGCGTGCCGCCGGCAAGGGCCTTGAGCAGGCCAAACTCAACACTCTTCATGGTGGGGTGGACCTGAAAGCCGTCCTCGACGGTCTCGATGCGGGCGCCGAGCGCCGTGAGACAACGCACCGTGGCCTCGATATCGGCGCAGGTAGTGTTGCAGGTAACGTGCGTCTCGCCGTTGGCAAGCGCGGCGCAGATGATCAGGCGATGCGCCATCGACTTGGACGCGATGGCGGGAACGGTGCCCTTAAGTGGGGACGGGGTGATGCGGGCTAGCATGCGGATGCGTCTCCCTTCTGGCCGAGGCCTTCGGCAATAAGTTCGTGGAAAGTGGAAAGCGGCGTGCGGTCGATGCTGCAGCGGCCAATGCCGTGCGGAATCACCAGGTCGATGGTGTCGCCCGCGCGTTTCTTGTCGTGGAGCGCCTCGGCAAAGACGGCATCGACATCGAGGTCGCAGCGGGTCTTGAGGCCATGGCGGGCGCAGAGTTCCTCAATACGACCGGGCAGTGCAGCATCGCAAACGCCGTGCAGGGCCGCGGCACGCGTGATGATGCCCATGCCGATCGACACGCAGTTGCCGTGTCCGAGCTCAAAGTGCTCGCAGGCCTCAACGGCATGTCCGGCGCTGTGTCCAAAGTTGAGGAGCTTGCGCTGGTTGGTCTCGCGCTCGTCGGCGACGACCACGGCGCGCTTGATGTCGATATTGCGGGCGATGATGAGCGCTACGCGGGCCACATCGCGGTTGAGCAGCTCCAGCGTGAGCGGGGTCTTCTCCAACTCGGCGAAAAGCTCCGGGTCGGCGATCACGGCATGCTTGACGACCTCGCCGCAGCCGTCGGCGAACTGCTCGGGCGTGAGGGTGGCCAGGCATCCCACGTCGGCGATAACCACGCTCGGCTGCCAAAAGGCGCCGGCCAAGTTCTTGCCGGCAGCCAGGTCGATGGCGGTCTTGCCGCCCACAGACGAATCCACCATGGCGAGCAGGCTCGTCGGGATCTGCGCAAACTTGCAGCCGCGCATGTAGGTGGCGGCCACAAAGCCCGCCACGTCGCCCACGACGCCGCCGCCGAGTGCCACGATCACGTCGGAGCGCGAAAGCTCGTGCTCGGCCACAAACTCCAAAATTGCAACATAGGTTTCGGCGCGCTTATGGGCCTCGCCGGCCTCGAAGGTGCAGATGCTCACCTCGTAGCCTGACGCCTCCAGGCTCTGCTTAACGGGCATCTGGTAGAGCGGGCCCACGTTGGTGTCCGTCACGATGACGGCCTTGGTGCCGCCAGCAGTGGCGCGCACGAGCGGTCCCGCCTGCTCCAGCAAAAACGTGCCAACATGCACCTGGTAGGGGCGTGCAGTGTCGATATCGATGGTAATCGCCATAAGCTTCGGTCCTTTCGACCTGGCGTGATAGGTGGTTTAGTGGGAGGCCTCGTCGTCGAGCGCGCGCTTGATACGGTCGCCCTCGGCAAGGAGGTTCTCCAGATAGCGCTGGTCGTGGTCTTTGAGCGCTCGGCTGTAGGCTCCGAGTGCCTCGATCAGATGGTCAATCTCGAAGGCGAGCGCGTCGGCGTCGTCGATCATGAGTTCCGACCACATCTGGGGGTTGAGGTGCGCCACGCGGGTAAGGTCGCGGTAGCTACCGGCCGAAAACCCGTGGTGAACCTGGGCGGTCGGGCTTTTGACGTAGGCGTTTGAGACGACGTGTGCGAGCTGGCTCGTGAAGGCGATGACGCGGTCGTGCTCGGCGGCGCTGGTCACGCTGAACTTGCCAAAGCCCAAGGGGCGCACCATCTCGCGCACCTGGCCCAAAAGCTCCAGTTTGAGCGCATCGTCCACCGCGGGCGGCACGAGCACGAGTGGCGCGCCCTGGAACAGGTCGGCGCGGGAGTGCGCATAGCCCGAGTACTGCGTGCCCGCCATGGGGTGCGCGCCCACAAAGTAAAAGCCGTGCTCGCGGGCAAGCTCAAAGGCGCGCTCGCACACGATGCCCTTGACGCCCACCGTGTCGATCACCACGGGGCCCATGATGGCCTCGGTGTCGGTGGCGTCGGCGAGCGCCTGGGCGTGCGCCTCGAGCCACTCGATGCATGCCTCGGGATAGCAGGCAAGGACGATGATGTCGCATTCGCCGAGTGTCTTGTCGTTGAGCTCTCCGGCGACAGTGCCCATGCTGGCAGCCGTCATGACATCGTCATCGGGGTCCCAGGCCAGCACTCGGACGCCCGCCTGCGCATAGCCGCGGGCAAAACTGCCGCCGATGAGGCCAAGGCCGACGATGCCGGCACACTTGGGGCCGCCCTGGTTAACGCGCGCGTTTCTCGCCGTACCCATGGGCTACTCCATGGTCTCTTGGCAGACAACCTCGCGGATGGCTCGGATGCGGCGCATGGTGTCGTCGAACTGATCGGGGGTGAGGGCCTGGGCGCCGTCGGACCAGGCGCGGCTCGGCTCGTCGTGGACCTCGATCTCCAGGCCGTTGGCACCACAGGCGGTCGCGGCGAGCGCCATGGGCTCAACGTAGCGGGTGTAGCCGGTGGCGTGGCTGGGGTCGGCGACGACGGGCAGGTGCGACAGGTGGTGCAGCACCGGCACGGCGTTGAGGTCGAAGGTATTGCGGGTGCGGGTCTCGAAGGTGCGGATGCCGCGCTCGCACAGGATGACGTTGTCGTTGCCCTCGCTCATGATGTACTCGGCGGCCATGAGCAGCTCATCGATCGTGCCGGACATGCCGCGCTTAAGCAAGACCGGAGTCTTGGTCTTGCCGACCTCTTTGAGCAGAGGGAAGTTCTGGGCGTTGCGGGCGCCGATCTGCATGACGTCGATCTTCTTGTCCAGGAAGACCTGCACGTCGCGTGGGTCCATGATCTCGGTGACGATCGGCATGTCGAGCTCGGCAGACGCCTCGCACAGCAGGTCGAGGCCGGCAGGGCCCATGCCCTGGTAGGCGTAGGGGGAGGTGCGGGGCTTGTAGGCACCGCCGCGCAGCATCGTGGCGCCGGCGGCCTTTACGCGACGTGCGATGCGGATGAGGTTCTCGCCCTCGACGGAGCAGGGACCGGCGATGACCTGGAACTGGTCGCCGCCGATCTTGACGCCGTGGCCGCAGTCGATGACGGAGTCCTCGGGGTGGAACTTGCGGTTGGCGCGCTTGAACGGCTCGGAGACGCGCTGCACACGCTCGACGACATCCATGGACTCGAGCAGGAACGGGTCGATCTTGGTCGTATCGCCCACCAGGCCGATGATCGTCTCGTTCTCGCCGCGCGAGACATCGGTCTTCAGGCCCTTTTTCTCAATCCAGCTGACGATATGGCCGACGGCCTCGTCGCTGGCGCTCTGCTTTAAAATTGCAATCATGGTGTGCCTCTCACCTCGATGGATAATCCTTGCAAAAACGGCCCGCATCGCGAGCCGTGTATATATGGTGCATGAGAGTTTATACTATCTGACTCGCTTTTGCCTTCTAAAGCGGGCCGTTGCGCCGCGTCTCCCACGTAATTGCAAAGCTTTTTCTTTTATTTTGATAGCCCGTGGTGCACTTGGGTATAATGCCAAACGTTGGCCCTATTAGCTCAGGGGATTAGAGCGTCTGCCTCCGGAGCAGAAGGCCGTTGGTTCGAATCCAACATGGGGCACCATCGAACGTAAGACCGTCCGAACCTCGCATGGTCCGGGCGGTTTTCTTATACCGACGCGACGTGATGGGACGTGGTATGGCAGCAACGGATATCGAGCGCGGACTCTCAACCGCCGAGGTCGAGGAGCGCATCGCCGCCGGTAAGATCAACCGCAACATGGAGCTCAAGACCAAGTCGGTCAAAGAGCTCATCATCGAGAACCTCTGCACGCTGTTCAATTTGATCAACGTGATCTTGGCGTTCCTGGTCATTTTGACCGGTTCGTTTAAGAACCTGACGTTCCTGTTTGTGGTGTTCCTCAATACCGCTATTGGCGTCATTCAATCCATGCGGTCCAAGAAGATGGTCGATAAGCTCACGCTGCTGACCTCTAAGAAGGCCATCGCGGTGCGCGACGGTGCCGAGGTGGAGCTCGACTTGGACCAGATCGTGCTCGACGACATCATCCGCCTGGGGCGCGGCGACCAGATTCCCGTTGACGCCGTGGTGGTTTCCGGCGAAGCGCTCGTGAACGAGAGCCTGCTGACGGGCGAGAGCGACCTTATTAAGAAGCAGCCCGGTTCCGAGCTCATGAGCGGCAGTTTTATCGACTCGGGCCTGCTGCGCGCTCGCGTGATCCATGTCGGCGCCGACAACTACGTGGCTAAGATCAATAACGAGGCCAAATACGCCAAAAAGATCAATTCCGAGATCATGAACGCGCTTAACGCCATCGTGCGCTTTGCGAGCATCATCATGATCCCGCTCGGTTTGGCGTTGTTTGCCTCGAGTGTGAGCGAGCTGTGGGATGCCGCGGGAACCCCGGGCGATAGCGCGCTTTCGTGGTGCTTCTCCGAGCTGTTGGCTGGTCATGTGCCTTCGTCGGCGCTGCTGTCCACGGTGGGTGCCCTGCTGGGCATGATCCCGCAAGGCCTGGTACTGCTGACCTCGTCGGTGCTCGCCATCGCCACGGTGCGCCTGGCCCGCCGCAAGGTGCTGGCACAGCAGCTCTACTGCATCGAGACGCTCGCTCGCGTTGACGTGCTGTGCCTGGACAAGACGGGCACCATCACGTCGGGCCGTATGGAGGTCGAGGGCACGTATCCGCTGCCTGTTGAGGGCGTGAGTCTAGGCGCCGGCCCGGACGAGGCGGCCGTTCCCGTCGATACCACGGTGCTCGATTTTGCGCTGGCTAACGTCGCGCGTGCGACTTCGGCCGATGCCAACGAGACCTGCCAGGCGCTTCTCAACTATTACGCCGACCGCCCGGTCGAGGTGTCTGAGCCGCTGTCGGTCATTCCGTTCTCGTCCTCCAAAAAGTGGAGCGGCGCGTCGTTTGCGCAGGGCTCCTATGTGATGGGCGCCGCGCAGTTTGTGCTTTCGGAACGTGTGTTTTCGCAGGTCGAGAACCGTGTCGCCGAGCTTGCCGATACCTGCCGCGTGCTCGTGGTGGCTCGCGTGGACGGCTTTACGCCCGATGGCGATATGGTGGGCGAGGCCGAGCCAGTGGGCTTTGTGACCATCCGCGACGAGATTCGTACCTCGGCGGCCGAGACCATCGGCTACTTTAACGAGCAGGGCGTGACCCTCAATGTGATCAGTGGCGACGACCCGCGTACGGTGTCGTCGATCGCGCGCGTGGTGGGCGTGCCGGGGGCGGACGCTTATGTGGACGCCACGACGCTCGATACGCCGGCCAAGCTCGATGCCGCAGTGGACCGCTACCATGTCTTTGGTCGTGTGACCCCGCAGCAGAAGCGCGAGCTCGTGCAGGCGCTCAAGCGCCGCGAGCACACCGTGGCCATGACGGGCGACGGCGTCAACGACGTGCTGGCGCTCAAGGAGGCCGACTGCTCCGTGGCCATGGCGGCCGGCTCCGATGCCGCGCGCAACGTGGCCGAGATCGTACTTGTCGACAACGACTTTGCCTCGATGCCCGCCGTGGTGGCCGAGGGCCGTCGCTCCATCAACAACCTGCAGCGCTCGGCGTCGCTGTTCCTGACCAAGACGCTGTTCTCGATGGGCCTGGCGGCGCTGTGCATCGCGCTGCCGCCGTACCCCTTCGAGCCAATCCAGATGACGCTCATCAACTTCTTCTGCATCGGCGCGCCGGGCTTTGTGCTGGGTTTGGAGCCCAACAATGCTCGCGTGAAGGGGTCATTTTTGACTAACGTACTCAAGCGTGCGCTGCCGGCGTCGATTGCAGTCATTTTGGCTGCGGCGCTCGATATCTTTGTGGCGCGCGTGTTTGGCTTTAGCCAGCTCACGCTGTCTACGATGTGCCTGCTTACGTCGTGCGCGGCGAGCGTCAGCCTGATATGGCGCATCTCGCAGCCTCTCACGCCCTTACGTGTGGTGCTTTTTGTGTTTGTAGTCGCCGGCATCCTGGTGGGCGTTATCGGATTCCCGGAGCTGCTGTCCATTGCCAACCTGTCGATGGGCCAGATGGTTATCTTGGCTGTTATCGTGGTCTTTACCTGCTCGGTGTTCTTTAAGCTCGCCACGATGATGGATTCGCTCAAGCCGCGTCGTCGTCATGCCGCAACTGGTTTTGGCCGTGGTGTGCGCGTCCACCTGGGTCGCGGTGGCGGCAAGGTGAGCTCGACGGGTTCGACGGCCGAGCGTTTTGCCAAGCGCGTCGCCGCCGACATGGCGCAGCGCCGCGAAGATCGCACCGCTCGCGAGGCCGAGGCCCGCGCACTCGAGGGCGTGGCCCAGGCCCAGCCCAAGAAAAAGAAGAATACCGGAGCCAGGCGCTCCCGCGTGACGAAGTCCGCCCAAGGCATCAAAGTCTCGATGCCAAGCAAAAAGAAGAAGTAGCTACGCGCCCTGGCGATGTTGAATTGGTGCCTTGTTCCTGTGGGGCCGTGGCGATGTTATGCTCTAACCTCGATTGTTTGAATTGCTTCGAAAAGAGGATGCCGTGATCTGCCCGCATTGCCTTAAGACTATCGAGGACGGCGCCTCGTTCTGCCCCTACTGCAACGCCTATGTGGGTCCGGGCGATGGTCCCGAGCACACCGAGTTCGTGTTCTGTGAGGGCTGCGGTGCCCGTCTTTCTCCGCATGATCGTACGTGCCCCAAATGCGGACGCCCCGCTCCGGGTATCCTCTCCGAGGACGCGGCCGCATCCGACCTGGCAGCGGGCCGCACGGCGGGCTTTCCGCGCCTAACGCAAGAGCAGATCGATACCGAGGTGCCGCATGCGCCCGCCTCGGCAGCCGCGGTGCTTTCGGACGCCGCCGACCCCAATGAGACCTGTGTGCTGCCGGCTTTCGATAAGGATTTCGGTATCCCCAAGGTCGATATTCCCACGCCCGTTTCCCTGCATGACGATGCTCAAAAACCCAAGCGCAGGGTTCATCCCGATGAGGACGCCTATCACAAGCACAAGCGTCATATCCCCAAGCCGCTCATTATCATCGCGGTCCTTGCCGTCGTTTGCGGCGGTGCGTATTGGTTCGTGACGACTGATCCCATGGGTGTCATGCCTGGCTTCTACGACCAGTTTGGCCAAGCTGCACAAACCACCTTCCCTACGCGCCAAAAGGGCGAGGCGACTGAGGACGATACCAAGCTGGACGATGCTGCCGAGGTGGTCCAGGAGGAAACCGTGCTCACCGATGATCAGCTCTATACCAGACTCGACGGTCTGTATCAGACCATCGTGTCCTACGGTGATGAGGACCAGATCGGCGAGGTCATCGATTCCTTTAACAACGGCTATCTCCGAACGCCGCTGTCCACCCGCCAGGAGCTGTCGCAGAGTGCCTACGCCCTGCGCGACCAGATCAAAAAGACGCAAGATGAGCTTAACAACCTTAAGTATCAGGACGATACGGTCTATGCGGACGACATCGCCCACTTAAAGCAGCTTGCCGAGTGGATGTACGAGCGTGTCGACGTGATCTGCCAGAGCTGGGATATCTCGCTGGCCATTCCCGATGGCGAGTCGATGAGTTCCCACCAAAGCGAGATCCTGGCGCCCATCGCGCAGAGTGGCAACAGCGCGCTGAACCAGTACGACGCCAATGTGGGTTCCTGGAAGCCGCAGCAGCGTTCCTAAAATTAGTTCGCCATAGTCGGCATAACCTACGTGCGCAATTGATGTAAGCGCATGCTTATTGCTACAATTCGTACAAATATGCTTTAAACGCACGAGGAAGGAACCACATGTTTGGTTTTAAGAAAGAGCTCTACACGCCTGAGTATCAGCTTGCCGGCGACGAGTGCGCCGTTATCGAGACGTCGAAGGGTACCATCAAGGTCAAGTTTGACGGCGAGGGCGCTCCCATTCATGTCGCGAACTTCTGCGAGCTTTCCACGATGGGTTTCTATGATGGCCTTAAGTTCCATCGCTATGTGCCCGGCTTTGTCATTCAGGGCGGCGACCCCAATACCCGCGATATGTCCGGCGCCGACGTCGCTGCCGGTCTTGAGGGCCCCGACGGCATGCCCGGTACCGGTGGCCCCGGCTACTGCATCAAGGGCGAGTTTGCCACCAATCCGCGCAACAGCCATGTCGATGGCGCCCTTGCCATGGCACGCTCCATGGATCCCGATTCCGCGGGTTCGCAGTTCTACTTCTGCTTGGGTGCCCAGCATAACCTCGATTCCGGTTACACCGTCTTTGGTACCACGGTCGAGGGTCTCGATGTGATTTCGCAGCTGCGTGCCGGCGACGAGATCGTCCATGTCGAGATCGTTCACGAGTAAAGGGGATTTCCTTGAATAGCCAGCTGATCCAACAGGGCCGTGCCGCTTACCGCGCGGGTGATTTTTCCGCTGCAGCCCAGATGCTTGGGGCGGCAAAAACTCCCGATGAGATTATGGGCGAGGCCGATCACCTTCGTGGCAACGCCTTGATGCACCTGGGCATGTATGCCGAGGCCGCCGAGGCCTATGCCGCCGCCCTCAACGACGGCACCTATGGCAAGCGCGGCGCGCTGCTCACCAACCGCGGCAAGGCACTCGCCGCCGTGGGCGACTACACGACGGCCGCTCAGGCGTTCTCTGCCGCTACGCAGGACGCTTCTTATGCCACGCCGTTCAAGGCCTATCTGGGCCTGGGTAACGCGCTGTTCCAGTCGGGCGACTATGCCAACGCGGGTACTGCTTTCCGTCAGGCTGCCATCGACGGCGCCAATCCGGCTCCTGCCGCCGCACTCGGCGAGCTCGGTCGTTGCTTCATTAAGCTCGGCCGTCCGGCGGATGCCGTGGAGACCTACCGTACGGCTATCGACTTTGCCGGCCCCCGCGACGACACGCGTGCGCTCAACGCCGGCATGGGTCAGGCGCTTTCTGCCGCCGGCCGTCCCTCCGACGCACTCGACGCCTTTAACGCCGCTACTGCCGATGGTATCTACCAGCTCACCTCCGAGCAGGCCGATGAGCTTGCCCGCGTGCACGATTCGCTTGCCGCGCTGTCTGCCCAGACGGCTATGGCCACGGCTCCGACGCCCGCGATGGACGCTCCTGCCGTCGATCCGCTCGATCCTACGGGCGCGACCGGTCAGTTTATGCCCGATCCCTCGGACACCGGCTTCTTTACGCTGTCCGAGTCCGAGATGGTCCAGCAGGACCGTCAGGATCGTAAGCAGGCCAAGGTCCGTCGTCGCCACCGCCACATGGGTCTCAAAGTCTTCATCGTGCTGCTTCTGCTCATTTTGATTGCTGCGGGCGGTCTGGGCTTTGCCTACACGCGCGGCTTTGGTTTCCCGTCCCAGGAGTCTGTCGTTTCCGATCTGTTCCAGGCCGCCGGCGACGGTGACACGGCAAAGGCCGAGTCTTGCCTGGCCTCGAGCCTGTCCGAGGACGCTAAGTCGATGATCATCTCCTCGATTCCGCAGGGTGCCACTGTGTCCGTCGAAGGCATGGATCAGTCCATGACCGAGACGACCGCTAAGGTGAAGGCATCGCTGTCCAAGGGCGGCGAGCAGGAGTACACCGTCAAATTCGTGCGCTCCGACAACCATATCGGCTGGGCCGTTTCCTCGCTCGATATGGATTTCTCGGCTGCTGACAACCAGTAGTGACCTTATGGGATTTAGCTTTGCCCGGTGCTTCACCGCAAGTGAGGTGCCGGGCTTGCGCTAGTATCATGAGCTAGTAGTTTTCCAGCAATCATCCAACACATCAGGAGTTGCGTTGTTTTCTTTGATGGATATGTTCTTCGGTAGCTATGCGGGCGATCTTGCCATCGACCTCGGCACCGCAAATACGCTTGTCTCCGTGCGCGGCAAGGGCATCGTCATTCGCGAGCCCTCTGTCGTCGCCATCGATAAGAACGACGAGCGCATCCTGGCGGTCGGTATCGAGGCAAAGCGCATGCTCGGCCGTACGCCCGGCAACATCGTGGCCGTTCGTCCCCTGAAGGACGGCGTCATCGCCGACTTCGATGTTACCGAGGCTATGCTTCGCTATTTTATCGACAAGGCGTCCGAGAAGCGCTATCCGTGGACCCCGCGTCCGCGCGTTGTCGTCTGCGTTCCCTCCGGCGTCACGTCGGTCGAGAAGCGTGCTGTCTTTGAGGCCACGATCCAGGCTGGCGCTCGCCAGGCCTACCTGATCGAGGAGCCCATGGCTGCCGCTATCGGCGCCGATCTGCCCGTCGAGGAACCCACCGGCTCCATGGTCATCGACATCGGTGGCGGTACCACCGAGGTTGCCGTTATCGCTATGGGTGGCATCGTCGTCTCGCAGTCCATCCGTATTGCCGGCGACGAGTTCGATCAGGCCATCCTCACGCACGTTCGTGATGCCTACAACTTGGCCATCGGCGAGCGTACGGCAGAGGACATCAAGATCAAGGTCGGCTCCGCCGTGCCGCTCAAGGACGAGCTCGACGTCGAGGTCAACGGCCGCGACGTGATCACCGGTCTGCCCAAGACCGTGCGCATCGAGAGCGAGGAGATTCGTCGCGCGCTCAACAAGCCGCTCGACGAGATGGCCAAGGCCGTCAAGGACGCACTCGACGCTACGCCTCCCGATCTTGCCTCGGACCTTATGTACTACGGCATTTTGCTGACTGGTGGCGGCGCGCTGCTGCGCGGTCTCGACGTGCGCCTGCGCGATGAGACCGGTGTTTCGGTCAACGTCAGCCCCACGGCGCTCGATAACGTCGTTAACGGCTGTGCCCGCGTGCTCGAGGCCAATGCGTTTGATGGCGGCTTCGTCCAGACCAATGCTTAATTTCCAAAAGGTGGATTCCATTTGGCACGATCTTCGGGTTTCTCCACAAATCTGAATACCAAGCGACAATCAACGGGTATGCGCCCGTTGATTGTTTTCAGCCTGATTTCGGTGTTGCTGCTCACGTTTTACATCCGCGAGGGCGAGGCAGGGCCGATTCATGCCGTGCGTTCGGGCGTAACGACGATTACCTCGCCGGTGCGTTTTGTGGGCTCGGCTGTGGCGGCTCCTTTCAATGCCATCGGCAACGTGTTCTCTAACCTTACGGCGTCGCAGGACACGCTCGACGAACTCAAGAAGCAAAACGAGGAACTGACCTCTAAGGTTGCCGAGCTCTCCGAGGCTCAAAAGACCGCCGAGCGTCTGGAGGGGCTGGTTGGCCTGCAGTCGACCTATAACCTCAAATCGACCGCTGCTCGTATCGTTGGTGCCTCAGGCGATGCCTGGACCTCGACCGTTACCATCGACAAGGGCTCTGCCGACGGCCTTACCATCAACATGCCCGTGACGAGTTCTGCCGGTGTTATCGGCCAGATTATCGAGGTATCGGCCAAGACCTCTACCGTGCGCCTGATTGGCGACGAGAACTCGGGCGTGTCCGCCATGGTGCAGGACACGCGCGCCCAGGGCATGCTGCAGGGTCAGGCTGACGGCACGCTGCGTCTTGAGTACGTGAGCGTCGACTCCGATGTTAAGGTTGGCGACATCATCGTGACCTCGGGCATCGGTGGCGTGTTCCCCAAGGGTCTACCGCTCGGCACCGTCTCGTCGGTTGAGAAATCGGCAAACGACGTGTACTACACCATTGTGGTGCGCGCTCAGACAACGGCCGAGAACAACGAGGAAGTGCTGGTCATCACCTCGCTGACCGACGAACAGTCGGCCTCGGATGAGGACGTGAGCACGGCCAACAGCACGCCGCAGGGAACGTCGCGCGATGCTGCAACCAAGACGAAGGACGAGAGCTCGGATGACAGTTCCGACGCGTCCGAGACGACCGATTCCGGCTCGAGCGAATAGGGGGCATGTCCATGGATCTGCACGAGCAGGGGATGAGCTCCCGCACGTTTGTAATCGCCGCCATCGTGTGCGTGCTGCTGCAGGCAGGCCTGGCACCGCAGATCTCCATTGCGGGCGGTCGCGTCAACTTCATGATTATCTTGGTGTGCCTAAGCGTGTTCTCTGGCGACCCGACCCGTGCCGTCGTGTGCGGTTTTTGCAGCGGCTTGTTTTATGACCTGTCCGCTGCCGTGCCGGTGGGCGTTATGTCGCTCCTGCTGACCGTGGGTTCTTTTGCCCTGGTGCACAGCGCCGTCGGTCAGACGGGCGGTACCCCGAGTGCGCGCGGCGTCACTGTGGGCGCCTTCGCGCTCGTCATTAATTTGATCTACAGCATCATCTTGCTGTTTATGGGTTTGGAGACGAGCTTTGTTGTGGCGATCTTCGGCCATGCGCTGCCGTCCTCGATCCTGACGGGTCTGGTTGCCATTCCGTTTTTGATGTCCGGTGTCGTGCCGCAGTCCGGCTATGGATTCTCCGCACGTGGCGGACGCCAGACGGGTGTGCGCTTTAAGCCCAAGACCCGCAAGCTCAAATAGGGGAGGCTCGTAGATGTCTTCCCAGTTGACGGTTATTATCGCCGGTATCGTGCTGGTTGTGGCCATCGTGGTCGCGCTGGTCATCATGCGTCGTGGCGATTCCCGTTTTACCTACGATACGCAGCATGGAACGGCCCCGCGCGCCACCGAGGGCGAGGGCAATACCGCGGCGACCGCTTTTAAGGGCCGCTTTTCCATCCTCACCACGGGTGTGGGCGCGATGTTTGCGGCGCTTGCCGTCAAGCTGTGGGGCATGCAGATGGTCTCGTCGGACTATTACGAGAAGCAGGCTAATAGTAATCAGACTCGCACCGTTACCACACCCGCTGTGCGCGGTCGCATCCTCGACCGCAATGGCGTGGCGCTTGTCCAGAACCGTCCCTCACTTGCTGTCGTGGCCTACCGCGACCTTGCCGAGGATGAGGTTCTGGTTCGCCATCTTGCCAACGTGCTTGGAATGCCTTACGTGGCGGTCCTTCGCAATATCCAGGACAATACAGAGGGCGCCCAGAGCCTGCATACCATCGCGACTGACGTCCGTCGCTCCACGGTTGCCTATATTCAGGAGCATGCCGGCGAGTTCCCGGGCGTCAAGATTGCCGAGCGTACCGAGCGCCAGTATCCATATGGCGAGACGGCATGCCATATCTTGGGCTATACCGGCACCATTACCTCCGAGCAGCTCGAGGCCCAGAATAAGAAAACCTCTGGCGATGATGATGCTTCTGCTGGCAAGATTACGTACCAGTCGGGCGATATCGTGGGCCAGGCGGGCGTTGAGAGCTACTACGAAAACCTGCTACAAGGTATTCGTGGCGAGCAGACCGTCAAGGTCGATGCCTCGGGCAATGTGACCGGTCAGGCCGGCGCCGTGCCCGCGAAGGCCGGCTCCGACATTAAGCTCACGCTCGACCTTAAGATCCAACAGGCCTGTGAGACGGCACTGGCGAGCGCTATCGAGCTTGCCAAGACCACTGGCTACAGCAATGCCGGCAACGGCGCTGTGGTGTGTCTCGATCCCAACAATGGCGAGATCCTGGGCATGGCGAGCGAGCCCAAGTTCGATCCGTCCGTCTTTATCGGCGGCGTCTCAAATGACGTGTGGACCGAGCTCAATGATGACAAGGGTTCGCACCCGCTGCTCAACCGCGCCATTAGCGGACAGTACATGTCGGCCTCGACCATCAAGCCGCTCTCGGCACTGGCCGGTCTTGAGTTTGGAACCTACACTTCAACGCAGACAACCAACTGCACGGGCTATTGGACGGGCCTGGGCAAGGCTTGGGGCAAGCGCTGCTGGCTGACGTCTGGCCACGGCACCATGACGCTGCAGTCGGGTATCGCCAACTCGTGCGACCCCGTCTTCTATGACATGGGCAAGGCGTTCTTTTATGACGAGCAACATTCCGAGGGCCTGCAGGAGGTCTTTCGTCGCTGGGGCCTAGGCAAGACCTGCGGTATCGATCTGCCAAGTGAGGGCGCGGGCCGTATTCCCGATGCCGAGTGGAAAGAGTCGTACTTCACCGACGCCTCTGCCGAGGACCGCAAGTGGAATGCCGGCGATATGACTAACATTGCTATCGGCCAGGGCGACATCCTGGTGACGCCCCTGCAGATGGCGTGCGCCTATATGGGTCTTGCCAACGGCGGCAAACAGTACGTGCCTCACGTGTTTTTGTCTGCCGTGTCGCGCGATGGCGACGGTGATGCCTATAAGTACAACGGCAAGGGCAAGAAGAAGCGCCTGGAGGCCAAGATCAACAGTGATTCGGATTTGGCTCTTGTTCGCAACGGCATGCATGACGTGATTTACACGGCATCGACGTCCTTGGCGGCTCACTTTGGCACCCTGACGCCGCAGGTATACGGCAAGTCGGGCACGGGCGAGAAAAGTGGCGAGGACGAATACGCGTGGTTCTGCGCCTATGCACCGGCCGATGATCCCAAGTATGTCATCGCTACTGTTCTGGAGCAGGGCGGCGGCGGCTCAGATACCGCGATGCATGTCGTGCGCGACGTGCTCGGCGTGATTTATGACGAGCCCGATACCTCTTCGGCCTCGGGCGATTCTTCGGTTCGATAGGAGGTTGCGATGGATTTTTCTCCGGCGGATCTGTTCCGTTCAACCAAGACCGGCTCTCGCAGCAGCCTGGACCGCGTCAACAAGCAACTTTCGGCCTCGCGCGGCACGTTTCGCCAAAAGGTGCATATCGGTGTGCTCGTGGCCACTGTGGCGCTCGTCGCCTACGGTGCCATCATCATCTGGTCGGCTTCGCAGTTTAAGGCCGATGCTTCGTTCTCACGCCATCTGCTGGGAATCGGCATCGGAGCGGTGCTGGCGGTGTTGGTCTGGCGTACCGACCTGCGCGGCATTTCCAATTTCTCGACGGCGTTGCTCGTCATCGACCTGATCGTGATCTTCTCGCCCAAGATTCCGGGTCTGTCCTATACGGGCGGTCTGGGCATGACGGGCTGGATCAAGATTCCCGGTATCGGTTTGACGTTCCAGCCGGTTGAGCTTGCCAAGCTCATCACCATCTTCTTTATTGCTACGCTTGGCTCGCAGTATAACGGTCGCATCGATACCGTTCGCGACTACGTCAAGCTCTGCGGCATGCTGTCCATTCCGTTTTTGGCCGTCGTTGCCATGGGCGACCTGGGCTCGGGCCTGGTTGTGTTGGTTTCGGGCGCCATCGTCATTTGTATGAGCGGCGCACGCCGCGAATGGGTGCTGTCGACCCTGGCCCTGCTCGTGGGCCTGGTGGCCCTCGTTCTGGCGCTCGATTCGGTTTTTGATTCGTTGCTCGGCCACGATGTGCTCATCAAGCAGTATCAGATGAACCGTCTGACGGTCTTTATCGACCCCGATAATGCCGATTCGGACGATGCCTACAACCTGCAGCAGTCGCTTATCGCCGTTGGCTCGGGCGGCTTCTTTGGTAAGGGCCTGGGCCATGCGACGCAGTCGGCCGGCGGCTTTCTGCCTGAGTTCCACACCGACTTCGTCTTCGCCTTTTTGTCCGAGACCTTTGGCTTCTGCGGCTCCTTTTTGCTGCTGTGCTTGTACGTGCTGCTCATCTTCTCGACGATCCGCGTTGCCTTTAAGTGTGAGTCGCTGTTTTTGCGTCTTTCGTGTGTTGGCATCGTTGGCATGTGGGCGTTCCAGACCTTCGAGAACATCGGCATGTGCATCGGCATGATGCCGATTACCGGTATTCCGCTACCGTTTATTAGCTTCGGTTCGTCTTCGATGATGATTCAGCTGCTGACGGTGGGTATCGTACAATCCATATGGCGGCATCGTTCGGGCGCCGCGTAACCGCTGGAGGGGTTTGCTATGAAAATTCCCGTAGATAAGCTGACCCGCGCTTTTAAGATGGGCGCGTCCGTTAAGAAGGATTCCGATACGCCGGTGCGCGTCTCGGTCTATCTGGATTCGTCCGCCTCGCGCTTTCTGGCCGAGACGGTGCGTGACGCCTTTGTGCCGCAGACGACCTCGGGCATTGTGCGCGTCGAGCGTCTGGGGGAGGAGCGAATTGCTCCAAAGACCGATACCGATGTGGTGCTGGTGCTCTCGTGTGGTTCCGACCGCTTGGAGAGTGCCGTGCAGGAGCTCGTGATCGCCGGCGCGCCCGTGTGCGTGCTTGCCGAGTCTGCTGTGGAGGTGCCGTTTATCGAGGAGTCCACGCCCATGCTCGGCGTGGTAGCGGCAACCGATAAGACGTATCTGCTCGAGACGCTTGCCCGCTGGATTCTCGATCGCACCGACAAGGAAACGGCTTTTGCGGCGAACTTTGCCTTCATGCGCATCGCGGCGGCCAATCGTATCATCGCCTCGTGCGCGCTCACCAATATGGCGACCGGTGCACTGGTGTTTTTGCCAGGCGCCGATTATCCCGTTATGGCGCTGGCGCAGGTGGGCATGCTCTTTGAGCTCGCTGCCGTCTTTGGACGCGGCATTAAGCCTGAGCGCGGCTACGAGGTCGCGGGCGTGCTTGCCGGCGGTCTTGTGATCCGCGCGGTCACCCGCGCGCTCGTCAAACAGACGCCGCATATTGGGTTTGCCGTCAAGGCGCTCACTGCTGCCGCGGGCACCTACGGCATGGGCCGTGCGCTTGTTTCGCTCTACGAGCGCGATGTCGACTACAGCCGTGCCAACGAGGTGGTCACTGCCACGTTCTCCCGCGTTCGCGATCTGGTGACCACGGTCGCGGGCGCTACCCGTCCTATGGCGTCCTACCAAGACGCATCCGATCTCGCTGCTTAGGGGTTTTCCGTTGCGCGTTGCATACCAAGACTGTTTTCATTTAATTGAGCCGTTGCTCGCCAAGGTCGAGAAGCCGAGCCGCTATATCGATCACGAGTGGGGCACGCTTTCCAAGGCCGATGCCGACTACCGTTGCTGCCTGATCTATCCGGATGTGTACGAGGTCGGTCTGCCCAACCAGGGCATCGCCATCCTCTACAACATCCTTAACCAGGCCGAGGGCATCTCCTGCGAGCGCGGCTATGTGCCGTGGCCCGATATGGGCGACGCCATGCGCGAGGCGGGTATTCCGCTGCTATCGCTCGAGGGTGCAGCGCCGGTCGCTTCGTTTGATATCGTCGGTCTGCATGTGCCGCACGAGATGGCGGTGACGAACTTCCTCGAGGCTTTGGACCTCGCTGGCATTCCGCTGTTAGCGGCCGACCGAGGTGATGACGACCCAATCATCATCGCCGGCGGTCCCTCGGTGTACAACCCCGAGCCGTACGCGGCCTTCTTCGATGCCATCCTCATCGGTGAGGGCGAGGAATCGCTGCTCGAGACCTGCCAGCTGCATCGCCGCCTGCGTGACGAAGGGGTCCCGCGCGCGCAGATTGTCGAGCAGCTTGCATCCATTGCCGGCAACTACGTGCCGTCGCTCTATGAGGTTCGTCACGACGAGCCCTGCTCGCCGCATGGCTACACCGTGCCGCGTGAAGGCAAGGATGCGCCGACCGTGGTCTACAAGCGCGTCGTTGAGGATTTCGGCGCCACGAATCCGCTGTCGCAGTCGTGCGTGCCCTATGCGCAGCTGGTTCACGACCGCCTGTCTATCGAGATCCTGCGCGGCTGCGCCCGCGGCTGTCGTTTTTGTCAGGCCGGCATGACGTATCGCCCGGTGCGCGAGCGCTCGGCCGACCAGATCGTCTCGTCGGTGATTCAGGGTCTGGAAAAGACCGGCTATGACGAGGTGTCGCTGACCTCGCTTTCCACGACCGACCACTCCTGCATTCGCGACGTGCTCGGCAGGCTCAACCGTCGCCTGGAGGATACGGGTATACGCGTGTCTATTCCGTCGCAGCGCCTGGATTCGTTTGGCGTGGATATGGCCGAGTCGGTCGCCGGCGAAAAGAAGGGCGGCCTGACGTTCGCGCCCGAGGCCGGCAGCCAGCGCATGCGCGACATCATTAACAAGAACGTGACCGAGGAGGACCTGGACCGTGCGGCCAAGGCGGCCTTCGAGGCCGGCTGGAACCGCATGAAGCTCTACTTTATGATGGGCCTTCCCGGCGAGCGCGATGAGGACATCGTGGCCATCGCCAATCTGGCCGATCACGTGCTGGAGCTCGGTCGTTCCGTGGTGCCCAAGGCTCGTCGCGGCTCGATCTCGGTGTCCATCTCGGTTTCGGTCTTTATCCCCAAGGCTGCCACGCCGTTCCAGTGGTGCCCGCAGCTCGACTACGACGACGTCAAGCGTCGCCAGAAGTTGCTTATCACGAGCGTTCGCAACCGTGCCGTCCGCGTGCATTACCACGATGCCGAGACCTCGCTCATCGAGGCCGCGCTTTCCCGCGCCGGTCGTGACATGACGCCCGTCATCATCGATGCTTGGCGCTCGGGCTCTCGCTTTGACGCCTGGGTAGAGCATTTCTCGCTCGATAACTGGAAGGAAGCTGCTGCCAAAAACGGCATCGACCTCAATGAGCTCGTGCACCTGCCCTACGAGTTGGACTGGCGCCTGCCGTGGGAGCACGTGAGCCCCGGCTGCACGCGCGGCTTCCTCGAGCGCGAGTACCGTCGCTCGCTCGAGGGCGTCACGACTCCCGACTGTACTCGCACGTCGTGCACCGGCTGCGGGATCTGCCCCACGCTCCACGCCAAGAATGTATTGATGGGTGATCGCGCATGAGTGAGCGCCTGACCGACAACCCCACGCTCTTTAGACTTCGTGTTCGCTATGGCAAGCGCGATCGCCTTAAGTACCTGGGCCATCTCGAAGTAATCCATACCATTGAGCGCATCGTGCGCCGTGCGGGGCTTCCCTATGCCGTCACGCAGGGCTTCTCTCCGCACATGCGTGTGGGCTTCTCTTCGGCGCTACCGGTGGGTACGTCGTCGACCTGCGAGTGGTATGACCTGTTTATGACCGAGTTCGTGGCGCTCGACGAGGCGTTTGGGCGCCTGGCTGCGGCGTCTCCGGCCGATCTGGCACCCATCGAGGCGGCGTACATCGACGTGCGCACGCCGGCGTTGACGGCGCAGCTTACGCGCCTGTCGTATCGCATCGACCTGCACTTGGATCCCGAGGCGCCCGTAAGCGCCGACGAGGTGCGTCGTGCGATCGACACACTGCGCGCGGACCATGGCATCGACTACGCGCGCGGCAAAAAGAGCAAGCGCTTGGATTTGGATCACACGCTCGTGGGCTATGAACTCACGGCGGGGGAGCGCCCGGACCATTTAGTGCTCATGCTCGACACCCATGCCGACAACGAGGGCTCCATGCGTCCGGAAATTTTGCTTTCTGCTGCTGATGTTTTGTTGCAGGGCTTGACCCCGGGCGTGGATGCACCTATTGTTTCCACCGGTATGCAAGACCTCGTGACCATCTGCTCCTACGATGTCGAGCGTCAGAATCAAGCATGCGAGGACGACGAGGGCCGACTCGTCAGCCCCATACCTGTGCGAACTTGTGGATTTGCTCCACATACTCGTTGACGGGGGTATTTTCGCCTGCTACTATATTCGGCTGTTGCACTAACTGATGCATGAAGGGCAAGTAAACATGTACGCAATCGTTAACACGGGCGGCAAGCAGTACAAGGTCGCCACCGACGATGTCATCACCGTCGAGAAGATCGAGGGCAATGAGGGCGACAAGGTCACCCTGCCGGTTATCTTCCTCAACGATGGTAAGAAGATCGTCACCGATCCCGACAAGCTGGCCAAGGCCAAGGTTACCGCTCAGATCGTTGAGCAGTTCAAGGGCGAGAAGCAGCTGGTCTTCAAGTTCCACAAGCGCAAGCGCTATCGTCGTCTGAAGGGTCACCGTCAGCAGCTCACCAAGCTGAAGATCGTGAAGGTTCAGGCTACCTCCCGCGCCAAGAAGGCTGTCAAGGCAGAGGCTGAGGCTGTTGCCGAGGCTCCCGTCGCCGAGTAGATTACACTCGTAACGAAAGAGTAGGTATACACAATGGCACACAAAAAAGGACTCGGTTCCTCCCGTAATGGCCGTGACTCCCGCGGTCAGCGCCTTGGCACGAAGCGCTATGCCGGCCAGACGGTAACCACGGGCACGATTCTCGTCCGTCAGCACGGCACGCACATCCACCCGGGTGAGAACGTTGGCCGTGGTAAGGACGACACGCTGTTCGCGCTGGTCGACGGTACCGTTGAGTTCCACAAGGGTATCAAGCACAGGGTCAGCGTACGCCCGCTCGCGAACGCGTAATTCACCCTTCATAGAGCACATATGTGGGAGGCACTTGAGTTTTAGGATTCAAGGGTCTCCCTCTTTTTGTAGGAGGCGATTCTGTTGTCACAGTTCACCGATATCAGCCGCATTAACGTGTGCGGCGGCGACGGCGGAGCCGGATGCATGTCGTTTAGGCGCGAGGCATTTGTCCCCAAGGGCGGCCCCGATGGCGGCGATGGCGGTCGTGGCGGCAATGTCGTCATCCAGGCCGATGCTCAGCTGTCTTCGCTGATCGATTACCGCTTTAAGCATCACTTCCGCGCCGAGCGCGGCACACACGGGCAGGGTGCCCGTCGTAACGGTAAGAGCGGCGAGGACCTGATTCTCAAGGTCCCTATGGGTACCGTGGTGCGCGAGCTCGACCCCGAGACGCAGACCCCGATGTTCGATATTGCCGACCTCGTTCACGATGGCGAGCGCGTTGTCGTGGCGCCCGGCGGTGCCGGCGGCCTGGGCAACACGCACTTTGTGACGTCGGTGCGCCGCGCGCCCGCGTTCGCTCAGCTGGGCGAGCCGGCCGAGGAACACTGGATCGAGCTCGAGATGAAGCTTATGGCCGATGCCGCGCTCGTGGGCTTCCCCTCGGTGGGTAAGTCATCGCTCATCGCGCGCATGAGTGCCGCCCGTCCCAAGATCGCCGACTATCCGTTTACAACGCTCGTGCCGAACCTCGGCATGGTGCGTGCCGGCGAATATTCTTACGTCGTTGCCGACGTCCCCGGTCTTATCGAGGGCGCGAGCGAGGGCAAGGGCCTGGGTCACCAGTTCCTGCGCCACATTGAGCGTACGGCCCTGATCATGCACGTCGTCGACATGACGGGTGGTTTTGAGGATCGCGATCCGGTCGAGGATTACCACATCATTAACCGTGAGCTCGAGCAGTATGGCGCCGAGCTTTCGGAGCGTCCGCAGATCGTCGTTGCCAACAAGTGCGATGCGCCGGGCACGGCCGACAAGATTGCCGACCTCAAGCGCGCAGCGCTCGATGATGGACATATGTTCTTTGCCGTGTCTGCTGTGACGGGCGCCGGCCTCAACACGCTGATGCTTGCCGTGGGCGAGCAGGTGGCTAAGCTGCGCGCCGAGTTGGCTGTCTCCGATGAGCCGGTCGTTCTGCGCGACGATGAGTGGGAGCGCCGTCGCCTGCAGCGTGAGAAGCGTTTCCGCATTGTCCAGGAAGAGCCTAGTGCCTTCCGCGTGGTCGGTCGTGCCATCGAGCGCATGGTCATCCAGACCGACTGGGAAAACGAAGAAGCTGTCATTTACCTGCAGCATAAGTTTGCGCGCATGGGTGTCGACGATGCGCTCGAGAAGGCCGGTTGCCGTGCGGGCGACGAGGTCCGCATTTGCCAGCGCGCCTTTGACTTTGAGGGCGCCGAGGACTTCTCGGAGTACGAGGAGCTCGAGGATGCTGGCGAGGACGTTGCCGTTGAAGCCATTGACGTGGCCGATGCTGCGGATGAGGGCGTCGAGGTTGTCAATGCGGCGGATGCCGCGGGCGATGCCGAGACCTCGGAGGGTGAGTAATCCATGTCCCTGCGCGGTGGAATCGGTTTGCCCGAGCTTCCTCTAGAGGACGGGCAGGAGTTTAGGCTCGGTATTATGGGTGGCACCTTTGATCCCATCCATTACGGGCACCTGGTGACCGCCGAGCAGGCGCGCGAGTCGCTCGACTTGGACGCTGTGCTCTTTATGCCGGCGGGCTCTCCTGCCTTTAAGCTTGACAAGCCGGTGACGCCTGCCGAGGACCGTTATGCCATGACGGTCCTCGCCACCGCCGCGAACCCGGCCTTTTTGGCGAGCCGGTTCGAGATCGACCGTCCGGGCGTAACCTATACGGCCGATACGCTTCATGCCCTTCGCGACTTTTACCCGCCGCAGGTAAAGCTCTACTTTATTACGGGCGCCGACGCGATTATCGATATCGTGACCTGGCATGATGCCGAACGAATCGCTGAGCTTGCTACCTTTATTGCGGCAACGCGACCGGGCTTTGATATCGATACGGCGCGTGCCCGAATCAAAGAGTCGGGGCTGCCGTTCGACGTGCGCTATATTCAGATTCCGGCGCTGGCGATCAGCTCGACGAACATTCGTAAGCGTGTTGCCCGCGGTATGAGCGTACGCTATCTTACGAGCGAGTCCGTGCTCGGCTACATTCGCAAACGCAGGCTATATGCCGATTTGGGCCAAGAAGATTTTGAGTGATGGGGGTCTACGTTGTCGGTAGAGGATCAGTTTGAGGGCGATGAGCGCGCGCTGCTCAAGCGCATTCAAGAGCTGCTCGATGTTCGCATGAAGGATAAGCGCAAGCGCTATGTGCATTCGCTGGGTGTTGCCGAGACCGCACTTCATCTGGCCGAGGTCTACGGCGTTGACCGCTTTGATGCCGCTGCTGCCGGTCTGATCCACGACTGGGACAAAGTGCTCTCCGACGACGAGCTGGTTACGCGCGCTCTGCATTACGGCATTAAGATTGCCGGCTCTCCTTCCGCCGCGACGCCGCTTTTGCATGGCCCTGTTGCCGCCTATGAACTTCCGCAGCTTTTTCCCGAACTGTCGCCGGCCGTTTTCCAGGCTGTCGACCGTCATACCGTGGGTGCCTGTGACATGACGCCGCTCGATATGGTGGTCTTTGTGGCCGATGCCATCGAGCCCAACCGCCACGGCGACTATGCGCATGCCCTGCGCGAGATGGTGGGGGAGTCGACGCTCGATGAGTTGTTCTTCTCCTGTTTTGCGCAGGGTCTGGTCTATGTGATCCAGTCCGGGCGCTATCTTTATCCCACGGCTATTACGATTTACAACCATTACGCCCAGCTGCGCTAGCTCGGGCTGTCTAGAAAGAGGTATTCCATGGCCGACGAGACCATGACCGGCGAGCAGATTCTTGAAGGTGTGGAGCACAAGAGTTTCGTTGCCACGTCCGACCGCACTGCCGCCTCGCTGTCCGCGAGCGGTGTCGCCGCCGAGGATGTCGCCCGCGCCGCCGCGCAGGCCGCCTACGACAAGAAGGGCGAGGACGTTCAGGTGCTCGACCTGACCGAGCTTTCCGACGTATGCGACTACTTTGTGCTTGCCACCGGTACCAACAACCGCCAGGTCGATTCTATCGTCGACGAGATCGAGGAGAAGGTCGCCGAGGCTTGCGGCGAGCACCCGTTCTCCATCGAGGGTCGCGAGCAGAAGACCTGGATGCTCATGGACTACGGTTCGGTTGTCGTCCACGTCTTCACTCCCGAAGCCCGCGACTTCTACCGCCTCGAGAAACTCTGGGGAGACGCCCCCCAGCTCCCCCTCAATCTCCTCTAGTAGCTCATTTGAGACGGGGTTTAGCTACCCTCACGCATATCGCCGGGCAGGTGCGGTTTTCCGCACCTGCCCGGCTTTCTTTTTGCCCAAAGGCGGTTAATCGTTGAAGCGGGATTGGCGGCCGAAGGATAGGGCGGTGTCGCCGAATTTGTCTCGGACGGCGTCGATGGCGACGGAGAGGTCGCGGCGGTCGCTGGATTGGGCTCCGCGGTCATCGATCTCGCAGAACAGGTCGGTTTGGATCCCGCCTTGGTGATCGAAATCGCTCATGCCGATG
>DBFABM010000049.1:0-24941 GCA_048194085.1 Collinsella aerofaciens | reverse complement strand
GTAAAAATCCAATTCAATAAACTTTTTTGAAAAAATGCTTGACCTATATTCAGTCCATGTGCATAATAATCAATAAGTCGCGGCGTTACCTCAGCTGGATAGAGGGTCTGACTACGAATCAGAACGTCATAGGTTCGAATCCTATACGCCGCACCATTTGAGATTTAAGCCTCCGGCAACGGGGGCTTTTCTTTTACGTAAACACTGCATGGATTCGAACTTCGGTCGAGGCGTGGGCGTAAAGAAAACGCGGAGCGTTTTTAGCCCGCGGGCGAGCACGCCGGCAGGCGGGCGAAGCCGGTGCGGATCCGCGCAGCGGATCCGTGGAATCCTATACGCCGCACCAATTGAAATTGAAAGCCTCCGGCGACGGGGGCTTTTCTTTTATGGAAACTCCCCATGGATTCGAACCTCGGTCAAAGGGGACTATTTCTCATCGACTCGTGTAAGATTTTGAGTATGCGCCTCGGTGAGCCCGTGGCGCGCTCTTTCTTTAGACGACCGATCAGGGTGATATTTCGTGGCGGAGCGTCCGACATACAAGCTCAGGTTTCTCGATCCCAAAAAGCGCTTTCCGGTCATGTCCGAGCAGCCTGCGGGACGCGCGTATGGCGTGGTTTGGAAGCTCTTTGGCGAGGATCCGCATGAATCATGCTATGTCGTCGAATTCGTCGGCAAAAGCCATGTGTCGCTTTTGGGCTACGTGAGCGTTTCGGGTGAGGTCTATAAGGTGGACCGTCCCGTTAACGAGGTATCGCTGCCCGACGATCCCGACATGCAACTGATTCTCGACGAGTCCGATTCCAACATCGGTGAGATTGCGGTCAGGGGTACCGATGGGACGATGCGCTCCCGGGCGCGAGTCATCGGCTCTCCCGAAGGCACCATGCGCGAACAATCCGATCGCGAGACGTGGAATTCGACGCGCAGCCTTCGCTACGGCGAGTTCATGGCCTCGATGTTCTTGCGTTACGTGATATTCGCCGATTCTGAAAACTCCGTCTCAAGCTCGGCAGACGGTGACGGCCTCGACGAGGGCATGAAAAATGCCGTCGACAAGATCAAGCTTGTAAAACTCCCCGAGCCGGTTGAGGTACTGCTGGGTTTTGATTCCACGCCGCTGCCCGATGCAATCGAAACGTTGCTCTACCGCATTGACCATACAGATAATCCAAGTGGCATTGAGCGCTATGCCGCCGCGTTGATGGGCGAAGTAAATCTGCCTCGCCTGCGCACCATAGCGGCTAAAACCGAAATGAGCCTGGCGCGCATCGATCGCTCGAGGCTCTTCTATCTCAATTTTGACCGTAGCCTGCTGGACCAGGACGAGATCGATACCCTGCTTGCCGTCGAGTGCCGCCTGAACCGCCTATCGGGCATCCTTGAGCGTATTGGAGCAGGGTTGGGCCCCGTTGCCTCGTCGCCAAGCTTTGAGGGCTGCTCGCTCTTCGACCTATGGCATATCAGCAAGACGACAAACGACGTTCCTCGCTTGCTCGAAACGCTGTCGAATGACAACCCGTGGGCTAAGCCGGGGACGGTTGCGTGCCAGCCGGGTGGCGAGTGGGACGTTCGCACCCGCTTTGCACGTATCGTAGAAGCGCTCAACGTGGTCACGCGGCTCGATTACACCTATCGAGCGAACGTCGCCGAGGGCATCGTGCTGGTGCGATTTGGCCGCACGGTTGTCGATGCTATGCCGCAGCGCGAATACGATGCTCAAGATGACGCCTGGCGCGAGGTGGATGAGCCTAAGCGCGCGGCATGGGCCACTGAGCACGATGCGCGTATTGCGCTTACACTCGCGGCGGCTTGCTTTGCTTCGGGCGCTCGCATCACGCGCTGCTACGTGCAGATTGCGGTTCCCGACGGCGAGCAAGGCGAGCGCGTTGTCGAAACGTATTCCTTTAGCCGTGCGGCCTATCTGGCCGATTGCGTTTCTGTCGCCAAGGATCTTGAGAGCATGGATATGGACGACATGCCCTGCAGGCATTTGCTCGAGGCATATGAGGCAGATGCGCCGGACATGATTGAACCTGCAGAGGTTCACGACCGACCACGCGATGACCATCGTCCATTGCCGCCTGCGCTTCGCGATTTACTGCTCGCTGATACGGCTGACGAGCTTGAGGTCATGGAGGAGGACAACGATCCGTATGTCGCCCGTGTCGTCGAGCTGCGCGAGCAATTCAAAGTTGACCGAGCTGGTGCTTTCGAGGGCTTTTCTCGCCTTGTCGAGGAGCTGGAAGCCAAGTGTACGGTTGCTGAGCTTTTGGCGACGGGCCCAGTGCAGACCCAGTTCTGCGACAACCAGCTGGTGCGCATGGTGCTGCCGGTGATGGAGGAGGACCGTTCCGTGCGTATCCTTCGCGCTCCCGATACGCTGTATTTTGCCCAGCACGAGATTTGCAGCTTTTACGCCGAACAAGAGGACTTTGAGCGTGCGCTGCCCGAGGTGCGCCGTCTCTACGATTTGGCGCGCTCGTCCATGCAGTCTCACTTTGCCCTGATTAACGTGCTAGCACGCCTGGAGCGTTATGACGAGATTATCGAGGTAGCGCGCCACGGCCTGCGCATTGCCAGCGACCGGCCTTCGATCGGTTACCTGTTCTATCGCCTGGCGTTTGCCTACTGGAACTGCGACCAGCTCGAGCTGGCGCTGGCATGTTATCGCCTGGTGCCGCGCGGCGAGGAGTCGGGTGGCAGTGCGCAGGAGGAAATGCAGGGCCTTATGAACGAGATGGGCGTCATCAAACCGCCCACGTTTGAGGAGGCTGTCGAGACCATCCGCAAGGCAGGTCTTGAGCTGCCGCCGGTGCCCGCCGTGACCAATCAACTCGCGGATGCCGCCGTGCAACTCGTCGATAACGGCTTCTTTTTCTTGGCGCGCGGCTGCATCTATCAAATGTGGCGCACCATGGGCAACGATGAGCTCGGCTCCCTCAACCGCTCGCTGGGGTAGGGGCGGTATAGAGGGGCCGCACCGCGCTATTTGTATCGGCGCGGGCGGGAGGACCCGACAGAATCGGTAAGGCATAAAGCCGCCGAGCCTGCTAAACCTGTTAAACTCTGCTAAAGTTGCTAAACTTTGTTAAAGTTGTTAAAACTAGCAGAGGAGGGTCGAATGTCGAAAGCCATTAATCCCTTTAAGCCAACGGCGGGCATGAATCCGCCTGAGCTTATCGGACGTGACGCTGTTTTGGATGATTTTGCCGAGGCCCTTGAGAATGGTCCTGGTGCTCCCGATCGACTCATGCGCATCTCGGGCGTCCGAGGCACAGGTAAAACGGTGCTTCTCAATGCATTGGGTGACCTTGCGCGAAAAAAAGGATTCGAGGTTGTTGACGTCGCCTCGAATGCCGGTTTTTGCAGTAGAATCCTCGAGGCTCTACAGCGAAATGTTCGTCTTGAGTCAATGTCGATTTCCCCATCAATTCTAGGAGTCAGCCTTGGCTCCGTTGAGGTATCGAAGTCGGCATCTCATCTGGGCGAGGCAATGTACGATGCCGCGAAGCGCGGAGGTCTGCTCATTACGCTCGACGAGATTCAGGATGCCTCAACTGAGGAAATGCGCGAGCTGGGCAATGAGATGCAGCTTTTGATTCGCCAAGGGGCGAATGTCGCTTTTGCATTCGCCGGCTTGCCAACATCGGTGGATGGCGTGGTGGTTGATGATACCCTTACGTTCCTTCAGCGGGCGAAACATATTGAACTCACTCGTCTCTCCGATTTTGAAGTCGGCGGATCGTTTGAGGAAACAATGAGACGAGCGGGCAAGGAACTCGATGAAGACGCCGCTGAGCTATTAACAAAGGCTTCAGCAGGCTATCCCTTTATGGTCCAGTTGGTCGGATATTACGCTTGGCAGGTTGCTGCGCGCAGCGGGTCGGAGAGCGTGAGTGAAGAGGCAGCTCGCAAGGGTGTCCAGGCGGCTCTTGATAGTTTCAATGCCATGGTGATTGCCCCCGCTCTGCGCAGGGTGTCGGAGCGGCAGTTTCAATATCTCGCGGCGATGGCGCAATGCGAAGGCGGCGAGATTACGAACGGTGATATTGCCAAAAAGATGGGATTGCCGGCGAATAAAGTCGGGTCGTATCGCAAACGCCTGATCGATGCGGGACTGATTGAGCCTGCTGGTTACGGCTGTGTTTCGTTTGCAATTCCGTACATGCGCGATTATCTGTTGGAGACCGTTCGAGCGGACTAATAAAGACTGGAGGCATCGACGCCGCCGCTGGGGTTGCCCCCGTATCTTTGTCTCAATCTGTAACATCTGGACGAAAATTCGGCCTGCAACTGTTACAGATTGAGATGATTGACTGAGGCGTTTGCGGCAAAAGAGGAATCGTCGCAAATTCCCCCTTGCCCATCCTCGACTGTTTGGTTACTATAGAACGGCTGTTACGGAGAGCTGACCGAGAGGCCGAAGGTGCTCGCCTGCTAAGCGAGTATGCCCCAAAAGGGCATCTGGGGTTCGAATCCCCAGCTCTCCGCCAGTATGAATTTGAAGAAGGGTTCCATTTGGGGCCCTTTTTTTAATTAGAAGAACGTTAGCTGGGGATTCGAACCCTCAAAAAAATGAGGCGCCCCGTTGGACGCCTCATTTGGTTCGATGTGATAACGCTTTGGCCCTACACCTCAGGAGCCTTGGCTACGGTTTCGCTCTCGGCTGTGAGCGGGCGGTTGTCGATGCGGCGGCCCAGGCGGTCGAGCTTCACGAGCAGCCACTCGATGGGATTGGGCCCTGTTCCTTCCTCGTCGGCAACCAGGTCCATGACGGCAATCTTGGTGCCGTCCTGTTTAAGCGTAACGCTGCCCACCTTATCGCCAACATGCACCGTGCCCGAAAGGCCATCGTAGCTAACCTTTTCGGTCACATCGCCGGCGAGTGAGAACACCGTTGCCTGTGCGGCGGGGTCGGCGAGCGTGGCGTCGATCGTCTTGTCCGTCCAATCTGTCTGGCTAATGCGTGCCATGAGCGGGTTGCCGTTGGCGGTCTTCTCCTGTGTATTGGCGATCGCGACCGTGACCTTGTGGCCGTAGTACCAGTTGGCAAGGGTGGCGGTATCGGTAAAGCGCTGATCGGTGGTGGTGGAGTTCAAAATAACGGTGTAGATCTCGTCGCCGTCGCGGTTGTAGGCGCTCGTAAAGCAATAGCCCGCGTCGTCGGTGGTGCCGGTCTTGCCGCCGATGTTGCCATCTTGGCCCAGCAAATAGTTATGCGTGTCCATGGAATGCGAATGGTCGGTGCCGTCGGCGCCCGTGACCTCGATCCAGGAATCCTCGCTCGCTACGACCTCGCGGATCGTGTCGTTTTTCATGGCCTCCTGCATCATCAGCGCTACGTCGTGTGCGGTTGAGTGCATATTGCCAGCCCACTCATCAAAGTCCAGACCATGCGGGTTTTCAAAAAGCGTACCGGTGCAGCCGAGTTTCTTAGCGCGCTCGTTCATGGCCTTCACAAATGTGGCCTCGGCGTCTTTGGTCTTGGGGTCGATCTTCTTGCCCACATATTCGGCGAGCACGATGGCGGCGTCGTTGCCCGAGGGAATCATCAGACCGCGTAGTGCCTGCTCCACGGTAAGCTCGTCGCCTTCGAGCAAGCCGGCGGTCGAATTACCCACGGTGGCTGCGGCGTTGCTCACCGTGACCTTCTCGTCCATCTTGCAATTCTCGACGGTTAGGATTGCGGTCATGACCTTGGTGATCGAGGCAATCTTGACCTGCTCATCGGCGCCGCGGGCATAGTAGACGGTGCCGTCTTTGCCCATGACGAGGGCATTGGTCGCATCGATATCGGGCAGGTTTTCGGCCGTGATACCGCGCACATCGGCGGTTTTGCCGCAAACATTGTCGGTCGTGAGCACTTGGGCGCCGGCGACGGTGGGCACGCCGGCGGCAAGGGCGATAGCGCAGACAAAGCCGGCGGCAAGCTGGGCTGAGCGCTTTGCAAAAGAGGTGAGGGACTTCACAGATTTCGCTTTCGACGGGATGGTCTCTTCTGAAACTAGAGTATATCGTTTGCCGGCGTCGGCGATCATCGCGTGCGCGCTTGGCCCACATCCGCACCCGAACGGGCACAAGGGTGCTTAAGGCCGACTTAATCACCCACGCTTGTTGTGTGTGGCGTGCGTCGCCTCAGGCATAATGGAGCGCGAGAGGAGCACGCATGAACGAGCGCATTTTGGTAGTTGATGACGAGAAGGCCATCGCCGACTTGGTTGGCATCTACCTTACAAAAGAGGGCTTTGATGTCCAGATTGCCTATAGCGGGGCCGATGCTGCCAAGGCGATTTTGGAGCAGGAGTTCGATCTGGCGCTGCTTGATGTCATGCTGCCCGATATCGATGGGTTTGAGCTGCTGCGTACGATCCGTTCCAGCCATACCTATCCCGTGATCATGCTGACGGCGCGCGATGCCCAGCAAGACAAGATCGGGGGCCTTTCGCTTGGCGCGGACGATTACGTGGTTAAGCCGTTCCGTCCGCTGGAGCTCATCGCGCGCGTGCACGCTCAGCTTCGCCGCTACACCAGCTACGGTAGCCGTGCACAGGCGGCCGAGTCGCCGACCATTCAGCTCGACGGCTTGGAGATCAACCGCGACGCTCGTTCCGTGACGGTGGACGGTGCACCGGTACGCCTCACACCCACCGAGTATTCAATCTTGCTGTATCTGGTCGAGCATCGCGGCGGCGTGGTGGCCGTGGAGGACCTGTTCCGCGCGGTGTGGAGCGAGGATTTTATGCCCGGCTCCAACAATACGGTGATGGTGCACATTCGCCACTTGCGCGAAAAAATCGGCGACGACGCACAAAAGCCACGCTTTATCAAAAACGTCTGGGGCGTCGGCTACATCATCGAATAACGCTTTTCGCTTGTGAGGATCTTGATATGACAAAAGACGATAGGCAAACGTTCGAGGTGCCCGATCGGCTCTTTGAATACGTGAGGTCGGTCGTCGACAACCGCGCGCTTGCAACGGTGCTGCTCTTTTTGCTGAGCCTGCTGCTGATTGGCATCGACAACATCGCCGGAATCTTGACGGTGCTGCTTGCCGGCTTTTTGCTGATCGATCGATTTGAGATCGTGCGCCGCTGCATGGTGATTGGCGGCGCCGCGTGGGCCATGACGTTGGCGATTGGCGCCATGGCGCTCGGCGGCATCGAAGGGCCGGTGCTGTTCGATGCCGGCTTTGTATTCAACATGCTTGGCTTTGTGCTGGCGCTTGCCGCGTGCGTGCTGTACTTGTGTGGCCGCGCCCTGTACTACCAGGGCTACGAACAGGGCGAGCAGCATGCCGATTGTGTGCTGGCCGCTCGTATTCAAGATCGCCTGATCGATCACCCCGACACCTGGGACAACATCGACGGCGACTTCTTGGAGGTCGAGGGCGCCCTTAACCGCGTGCGTGACCGTGAGCGCAAGGTGCAACAGGCCTTGCGTGACGAGTCGCATCGCAAGGACGATCTGGTCACGTACTTGGCACATGACCTACGCACCCCGCTTGCCAGTGTGGTGGGCTATCTTTCGCTGCTGCAAGAGGCTCCTGAGCTGCCGGTTGAGCAACGTGCGCACTTTACGGGCGTGGCTCTCGACAAGGCGCACCGGCTCGATGCACTCATCGAAGAGTTCTTCGATATCACACGCTTTGACTTCCACGATATCGTGCTCACGCGCGGCTATGTTGATCTGGGGTTGCTGCTGGCTCAGGTGGCTGACGAGTTCTATCCCATCCTCAACGAGCAGCATAAGGAAGCCCAAGTTGATATTCGCGAGGACCTGACGGTGCTCGTGGATGGCGACAAGATGGCTCGCGTGTTCAACAACATCATGAAAAACGCCGTCGCCTATAGCTATGAGGGCTCGACTATCACGATTGAGGCCAGACGCCGGGACGACGGTGGCGTGCGCGTGCGCTTTATCAATCAGGGCGATTCCATCCCTGAGGCAAAGCTCAAGGTGATCTTTGAGAAGTTCTATCGCCTGGATGCGGCGCGTGCGACCAATCGCGGTGGTGCCGGTCTGGGCCTTGCTATTGCCAAGGAGATCATCGCGGCACACGGCGGTACCGTTGCATGTGAATCGACGCCCGAACACACGATATTCACCATCGAGCTGCCCGCCGCATAGTCAGCGTGCCCTTACAAACACTTGACAATGCGCTCACGTGCATATGAGCCGCGATTCCTACTATCGATACTGCTGAATTGATATCGATGTGGAGGTATGCGGTATGACGGCTGCTGCGGCTGTGGAGCCCACGGAGCTTGAAGAACTCATGAAAGCGCAGGCCGAGGCCGCGCACGAGCGCGAGGTTGGGGATGCGACTCGCCCCACGGCAGAGGATCTTGCCGCCTCGCCGACGCGAATCGATGTCGAGGGCCTCGACCTGTTCTATGGCGACCACCATGCGCTCAAGGACGTGAATATCAAGATCCGCGACAAGCAGATTACCTCGTTCATCGGGCCTTCGGGCTGCGGAAAGTCCACGTTGCTGCGCTGCTTTAACCGCACGAACGACGGCATCAAGGACTGCCGCATCGAGGGCAAGATTGCGCTCGATGGTCAAGATATCCTGGGCGACTACGACATCTGCCGCCTTCGCCAGCGCGTGGGCATGGTGTTCCAGCGCCCCAACCCGTTTCCCATGAGCATCTACGACAACGTCGCGTATGGTCCGCGCGGTATGGGTGTGCGCGATCGCGCTGCGCTGGATGAGCTGGTCGAGGACTCCCTTCGTCGCGCTGCGCTATGGGATGAGGTCAAGGACAAGCTCAAAGAGTCGGGTCTGGGTCTTTCGGGCGGCCAGCAGCAGCGTCTGTGCATCGCCCGCGCACTTGCCGTGCAGCCCGACATTCTGCTGATGGACGAGCCGACCTCGGCACTCGACCCTGTGTCGACGCTGGTGGTGGAGCAGCTGGCCTGTGAGCTCAAAGAGACCTGCACGCTCGTGGTCGTTACGCACAATATGCAGCAGGCGGCGCGTATCTCCGATTCGGTCGCATTCTTTTTGCTGGGTGAGCTGGTGGAGCACGCGCCCACCGCGCAACTCTTCAAGAATCCGACCGATCCGCGCACGGCGGATTATTTGACGGGACGTTTTGGCTGATACCATCTAGTAAAGGTACCTTTAGGGTTAAGATGCGGTCATGCCGGCCGCAAAGGGGTTCAACATGATCTATTACGTCGAGGACGATGACAACATCAGGGATTTGACGGTCTATGCACTGCGCAAGCAGGGAATCGAGGCCGAGGGCTTTTCGTGCGACGGTGAGTTTAAGGCTGCCGTGGCGCGACGGGTACCCGATGCCGTCCTGCTCGACATCATGCTGCCCGATACCGATGGTTTGGCGATTATGCGTCGCCTGCGCGCCGACCGCCTGACGGCGACGGTGCCCATCATGATGCTTACTGCCAAGGACACCGAGCTCGACAAGGTGATGGCGCTCGATGGCGGTGCCGACGATTACCTGACTAAGCCCTTCTCGCTCATGGAGCTCGCCAGCCGCTGTCGCGCACTGCTGCGTCGCGGCGGTATGGTCAAACAGGCGAGCGATGTGCTCAGCGTGGGCGACATTGTGCTCTCGCCCAGCCATCGCGAGGTGACCGTTGCCGGCGAGCCGCTTAAGCTCACCCTGCGCGAGTTCGACCTGCTCGAGTACCTCATGCGCAAGCCCGGCGTGGTCTTTACCCGCGAGTCGTTGCTGCAGAGCGTGTGGGGCTGGGACTTCGACGGCGGTTCGCGCACTGTTGACGTGCACGTGCAGACGCTTCGCCAAAAACTGGGCGAGCATGCCAGCGCCATCGAGACCGTGCGCGGCGTGGGCTACCGCTTGGCCGAGCCTTCTGCCGGTGATGGTGCCGAAGGTGACGTCACCGCGGCCACCGCATCGGAGGAGTAACCCGTGGTCTTCGCCCCCCAGGGAAAACATACGCTGTCGCACCGCGTTTTTGTGACGATCTTTGTCTGCGCCATGGCGGTTATCGTGGCGTTTACGGTGCTGGGTGCGTTCTTTGTGCAAAACACCTTGGCGGATGCCACGAGTGCCAATCTGGCGCAGGAAACCGAGCTCATTGCTGCCGCCCTCGACGAGCAGCAGGAGCCCATCCCGTTCTTGCGTAGCCTCGATCGCGAGGACTTGCGCATCACGCTGATTAACAAGGATGGATCGGTTGCCTACGACAACGAGGCGTCGCCTTCCACACTGCCCAACCATGGCGATCGCCCCGAGGTCATCGAGGCCTTTGAGAGTGGTTCGGGTTCCGCGGAGCGCGCAAGCTCTACGCTCGACGAGATTATGCTGTATCGCGCCGTCGCCCTTGATAACGGCCAGGTTGTCCGCTTGGCGCAGGCCCAGCCTGGCGTTGCGGCGATTTTGCTGTCGATGGTGGCGCCGATGCTGCTTATCGCAGCAGCGGGTGCGGTACTCTCGTTTTTTATGGCGCGCCGCGAGTCCCGTGCCATCATCGCGCCTTTGCAAGAGGTGGATTTGGACCACCCACGCCGTAGCTATGAGCACGCCTATGCCGAGATGGTCCCCATGCTTGAGCGTATTGAGTCGCAGCGCCAGGAGCTCAAGCGCCAAATGGCGGTGCTGGCGGACAACGACCGTATGCGCCGCGAGTTCACGGCGAATATCACCCATGAGCTCAAGACGCCGCTTACGGCGATTTCGGGCTATGCCGAGCTCATCGCAAACGGCATGGTCGAGGGCGAGGGCGACCTGCGCAACTTTGGCGGTCGCATCTATCGTGAGGCGGGCCGCTTGGCAGCGCTTGTCAACGATATCCTTACGCTGTCTAACTTGGACGAGGCCGAGCGTGCAACTGAGGGCGAGGCGGTGCCCATTGGGTCCACGGAGCCTATTGAGCTCTCGCGTGCCATCTACGCGGTTGAGCAGCGTCTTGAACAGGTCGCCCGTCAGGCGAATGTGACGATAAGTCATGAGACCAAGCCTGTGGTCGTCGAGGGCGTGTCGCGCTTGATTGACGAGCTCATCTATAATCTGGCAAGCAACGCCATCCGCTACAATCGACCCGGCGGTACGGTTACGCTGCAGTGCGGCACCAACGACGAAGGCCATCCGTTCCTTGCGGTCGCCGACACGGGAATCGGTATCGCGCCTGAAGAACAGGGCAAGGTATTTGAGCGGTTCTATCGCGTGGACAAGAGTAGGTCCAAGGCGCGCGGCGGAACCGGTCTGGGGCTTGCAATTGTCAAGCATGCGGCCCTGTATCATCACGCCACGCTCGATTTGTCGAGCGCGTTGGGCGTGGGAACCACCATTACGGTGACGTTTCCCATACAGCAGGACGAGCCATTCGCATAGCGATACAACATAGATATTGATGCAGACGCCGCATTTGACTTTCGGGTGCGGCGTTGTTGTGCAATTTTACGATTGCTTCCGACATTTTTACAGGAGAGCCTGTTTCTTATGTATAGAGTTTGGTCTCGGTAAAAAGATGCGATAACATACGGACAGTTTTGTCAATCCGAACTGGGGAAATGAAAGGCAAGCTGCATGACCCTTCTCGAACTGTTCCAGCTGCTGAAGAAGCACCTTCAGCTGGTCATCACCCTTCCGGTGGTCTGCGCGATCGCCATGGGCATCGTGTCCTTCGTTGCGATGGACAACACCTATACCGCGACGACGAGCATGTACATTCTCGCCAAGACCGACGATAGCGGTCAGATGAGCTACAACGATCTCTCGGCGAGTCAGATGCTTTCCAACGATATCGCCACGCTGCTGGATAGCGATAGCGTTAAGAGCGGCGCCGCCAAGGAACTGGGCCTCACCGATCTGGATGACTACAAGGTGTCTGTTTCCTCCGAGACCACCACGCGTGTCATTACGCTTTCGGTTACCGGCACCGATGCCAAGGAGACGGCTAAGGTCGCAAAGGCCATGGCCAGCTCGGTGAGTACGGTCGCTCAGAACGTCGGCGCTGCCCAGAGCATCAACGTTATCGACGAGGCTAAGACCCCCGAAGCCCCCAGCGGTCCCAAGCGTATGCTGTACGTTGCTGTCGCGTTCCTCGCGGGCATCTTTATCGCAGTTGCCTATGTCGTTTTGGCAGACATGCTCAACACCCGCATCCGCGGTGCAGAAGAGGCAGAAGAGCTCCTGGGTATTCCCGTTGTTGGCCGAATTCCGGCTATGAAAGGTGGTAAATAGGCATGGCTAAGGCAAAGAACACCGATAAGCTCGTTGTACAGAATGCCGCCAAGACCCTTCTGGCCAACATCCGCTTTGCGAGTGTGGACGACCCCATTCGCACCATCACCGTTACCTCCTCGATTCCCAACGAGGGCAAGTCTACGGTTTCCATTAACCTTGCTCAGGCAATCGCCACGAGCGGCAAGTCCGTGCTCCTGGTCGAGGCCGATATGCGCCGCAGGTCCCTTTCCGATATGCTCGGCGTTCGTTCGCGCGGCGGACTCTATGCGGTTCTTTCCGAGCAGATCTCCATTGACCAGGCAATTGTCGAGACGGGTCAGAAGAACTTCTACTTCCTCGATGCCGAGCCGCATATTCCCAATCCTGCCGACATCATCGTCTCTCACCGCTTTGCCAAGCTGGTAAAGGCACTGTCCGCCAAGTTCCAGTACGTCATCTTTGATGCTCCCCCAGTCGGCACCTTCATCGATGCTGCCGAGATTGCCAGCCTGACCGACGGTACGCTGTTCGTGGTGCGCGAGGACTTCACCAAGCGCGAGGAGGCACTCAACGCTATCGGCCAGCTTAAGAAGTCCGAGAAGGTCAAGCTCATCGGTACCGTCATGAACTACTGCGAGACCGAGACCAGCGAGTACTACTACTCCTACTACACCAAGGACGGTAAGAAGGTTAAGAAGGGCTCCGACGATCAGGGGACTTCCAAAAAGGGCATCTTCACCAACCGAGCAAACGTTTAGTTGATTAAGGCTGACCTATGCGTGACATTCATTGCCATATCTTGCCGGGTGTAGACGACGGCGCCGCCGATCTCGATGAGAGCTTGGCGATGCTCGAGGCTGCCAAGCGGGCCGGTGTAACCAGAATCGTTTGCACTCCTCACTGCCGTGATCCCTATTTTGATTACGACAAGATGTGGGATGCCTTTGAGCTGCTGCGTGATAACGCTGACGGTTTTCCGCTCCAGATGGGCTTCGAGGTCAACCATCGAAAGCTCGTTGAGCTTGGTATCGATGCCGCGGAGCACTTGCATTTCGATGGGACCAACGAGTTTCTGCTCGAGCTTTCGACGCATGCCGATGCGTATGCGTTTAGAGAGTACGAGAACACGATTTACGATTTGCAGTGCCGTGGCTACCAGGTGATCATCGCTCATCCTGAGCGCTATCGTGCGGTTCAAAAGGATGTAAGCGTGGCGGAGCGCCTGGTCGATATGGGCTGCAAGCTGCAGGCTTCGGCGGACTTTATTGCCGGCGGTCGCTTTGGTCGCGAAAAAAAGCCGGCACAGCGCCTGTTCGATCAGAACCTGTACAGCTTCATCGCGAGCGATGCCCATAACGTGGGTCATTACGACTGCCTGGCGAAGGCTCGCGCGAAGTTTAGCGTGCGCGGAGCTCATTTTCGCTAAAATCTGTCCCTAACGTTCGCGTTGAATGAAAGGGCAGTTATGGATATCCAACTTAAGACGGGATGCTTTGATGACGCGGCGTTGGTGCGCCGCGTCGTTTTTATGGACGAGCAGGGCTACGAGAATGAGTTCGACGCTATCGACGAGGACCCGAACTGCATTCATGTGACGCTCTATGTAGACGGCGAGCTTGCCGGTTGCTCGCGCGTGTTTCCCGAAGAGCTTGAGCGCGTGGCTGACGCAGAGGCCCCGTTGTTGCCGGCATGCGACATGGACGAAGACGTTGCGGCGGGGGAGACCTACATTATGGGGCGCGTCGCCGTGCTGCCGGCTATGCGTCGTCGCGGACTGGCGAGTGCGATCGTGGAGACCAGTGCTTCGTGTGCACGCGATGCCGGCGCTAAGCTTATTAAGCTGCATGCGCAGGAATACGTGCTGCCGCTTTATGCAAAGGCGGGCTACACGCAAATTGCCCCGGTAGATTACGAAGACGAGGGCCAACCCCATGTCTGGATGGCCAAGCGCGTAGATGGCAGATAGGGACGTTCCTTTTCTGCCGGCAGTTGGGGACACTCCTTGGCAATTGACGCATTGGAGCGCTCGGACATACAGTTTTTCGATTCCGTATGTATATATGCGCGTTAATGGGTTATAAAATCTAAGTCTGAACATAGCAGGTCTGCGATGCGGCTCGGGCGACCGGGCCGTTTTTGCGGACAGGGGTAGCGCGAAAGGACTGCACATGCGTCAATTTAAGACCGAGAGCAAAAAACTGCTCGACCTCATGATCAACTCCATCTACACCAATAAAGAAATCTTCCTGCGCGAGCTTATCTCTAACGCGAGCGACGCCGTCGACAAGCTCAACTTTAAGAGCCTGCAGGACCCGAGCGTCAAGATCGACCAGGGCGACCTGGCCATTCGCGTCTCCTTTGATAAAGACGCCCGCACCATTACCATCTCGGATAACGGCATTGGCATGACCGCCGAGGAGCTGGAGCGCAATCTGGGCACCATCGCCCATTCCGGCTCCGAGGAGTTTAAGACCGAGAACGCCGAGCAGCAGGGCTCCGATGTCGACATCATCGGTCAGTTTGGCGTGGGCTTCTACTCGGCTTTTATGGTCGCCAGCCATGTGAAGGTCGTCAGCCGCGCCTACGGCGAGGATGTCGCCCATGTGTGGGAATCCGACGGTCTTGAGGGCTACACCATCGAGGACGGCGAGCGCGCCGAGCACGGTACCGATGTCATCCTGACGCTGCGCGAGAACGAGAAGCTCGATGCCGACGGCGAGGCCGAGACCTACGATCGCTTCCTGACCGAGTGGGGTCTCAAGAGCCTGATTCAGCAGTACAGCAACTATGTGCGCTACCCGATTCAGATGATGGTGTCCAAGAGCCGCCAGAAACCCAAGCCCGAGGACGCCGGCGACGATTACAAGCCCGAGTACGAGGACTACCAGGAGCTCGAGACCGTCAATTCCATGACACCGATCTGGAAGAAGCGCAGCTCCGATGTCGAGCAGAAGGACTACGACGAGTTCTACAAGTCCACGTTCCACGACTTTGACGATCCTGCGCGCACTATCAGCTTCCATGCCGAGGGTACGCTTGAGTACGATGCGCTGCTGTTTGTGCCGGGTCGCGCCCCGTTCGATCTGTACAGCAAGGACTACGAGAAGGGCCTGGCGCTCTACAGCTCCAACGTCCTGATTATGGAGAAGTGCGACGACCTGCTGCCCGACTACTACAACTTTGTGCGCGGTGTCGTGGACTCCGCCGACGTGACGCTCAATATTTCGCGTGAAACGCTGCAGCAGAACCGTCAGCTCAAGGCTATTGCCAAGCGTGTCGAGAAGAAGATCACCGCTGACCTTGAGGATATGCGTGACAACGACCGCGAGGCCTATGAGAAGTTCTTTGAGAACTTTGGTCGCGGTCTTAAGTACGGTATCTACTCGAGCTACGGCATGAAGGCCGATGAGCTCGCCGACCTGTTGCTGTTCTGGTCTGCCAAGGAACAGAAGATGATTACCCTGGCCGAGTATGCCAAGGGCATGCCCGAGGATCAGAAGGCCATCTACTACGCCGCCGGCGATTCGCGCGAGCGCTTGGCCAAGATGCCCGTGGTAAAGGGCGTGCTCGACCGCGGCTATGACGTGCTGCTTCTGACGCAGGACGTGGATGAGTTTACCTTCCAGGCCATGCGTGAGTACGTTGCCGCCGATATGCCCAAGATCTACGAGGACGATGCTGCCCGCGAGGCTGCCGAGAAGGCTGTGGCCGACGGTGCCGAGCCCGAGGTCGAGGATCGTCATCTGGAGCTCAAGAACGTCGCGACCGGTGATCTTGACCTGGCGACCGAGGATGAGAAGAAGGAGGCCGAGGACGCCACCAAGGAGAACGAGGACCTCTTTAGCGCTATGAAGGAGGCACTCGGTGACAAGGTCGAGATAGTTGCCGTCTCCGCGCGCCTGACCGATGCCCCCGCTTGCATCACCACCGAGGGTCCGCTTTCGCTTGAGATGGAGAAGGTACTCCAGAAGGGACCCGAGGGCGCGCCCGACGGCATGCCCAAGAGCCAGCGCGTGCTCGAGCTCAACGCCAAGCACCCGGTCTTTGACAAGCTTGTCGCTGCCCAGAAGGCAGGCGACGCCGACAAGATCAAGCAGTACTCTGGTCTGCTCTACGATCAGGCCCTGCTGGTCGAGGGTATCCTCCCCGAGGACCCCGTTGCCTTCGCGGCGGCTGTTTGCAACTTGATGTAGTTCGGGGATACGGCACCGTAACTAGATTAGAACGAGAGTGGATAATCTCCCACTTTTGGCTCGAATGCGGGCTTGAAGTGGGAGATTTTCCACTCTCGTTTCCTTTTGAATGATCCCTTCGTCCCCAAGGGATCATTTATTTGTGCGGGTTGTGGTTTTGTGACCTGCTGAAATTTAGGATACTGTACATCTGTACGTTAACTCATCTTCGTAGTATATTGCTACCCGCAAAACTCAACACCATTGTGCTTTGAGACGTTAAAGCGCCTACTACAATGGTTGTCGATAGTACGATTCGATTTAACGACAGGATGGATGGTCCAAGCGTGAGTCTCGGCAGCAAACTATCCAATGCAAAGGTGTCCTTTGCGATATTTAAGCGCGACATTAAGCGACTGCTTGTGAACCCCGTCGCCCTGGTGGTTACCCTAGGCGTGTGCGTTATTCCCTCGCTGTATGCCTGGTATAACATCGTGGCAAACTGGGATCCGTATGGAAACACCCAAGGCATCAAGATTGCTATCGCCAACAACGATCGAGGCGCCCAAAACGACTTGGTGGGTGAGCTCAACGCTGGCGACAAAGTGGTCGACCAGCTCAAGGAGAATCATCAGTTGGGCTGGACGTTCGTCGACTCGACGGCCGATGCCAAGGAGGGCGTCGAGAGCGGCGAGTACTATGCCGCTATCGTGATTCCCAAGAACTTCTCGGATAACCTGGTTTCGATGCTCGACGGCAACTACCATCAGCCCAAGCTCACGTACTACGTCAATGAGAAGAAGAGCGCCATTGCGCCCAAGGTTACCGATACCGGTGCAAACACCATCGAGGAGCAGATCAACTCGGAATTTGTCTCTACGGTAGGCAAGACTGTTGCCGGTATCGCCAAGGATGCCGGAGTCGATTTAAAGGACAAGGCAACCCAGACTCAGGATTCGTTGGCCGGTTCGGTATCAGAGGCTTCCGATACGTTGGGCGAAGTGCGTGATTCGATTGGCGACATGAATGCCGCCATCGATAAGACGAGTGGTTCCATTGCCTCGGCAGATGCGGCACTTGCCGGTCTGCAGGGTCAGGCGCCGTCGCTGACGCAGGCGATCTCCCAGGGCAATGACCTGCTGGGCGAGGCTCGCGCCACGGCGGGCAACTCTGTCGCCTCGCTCTCCAAGGCGCTCTCGGAAGGCAGCCTTGCGCTCACCAAGACGTCAGCCTCCGCAAACGCTGCGATTGGCAAGCTGACGGGCACGGTCGCATCTACGACTACCCGTATCGACAACTCGCTTGAGTCTCTCCAAGCGACGATCGACCACAATAAGGCCGTTATCGGGCACTTGGAAATTCTCGTCAATGACACGTCGACAGGTTCCAAGGAAATTGACGCGCGCATTGTATCGATCATCGATTTGCTCCGCGAGCAGAATGAAAAGCTTCAGAGCATCAAGGACGGTCTGTCTGCGCAGTCGAGCGCCATGGCGAATGACGCTGCGGCTGTCTCGGGTGCCAGCGACGCTATCAATAATGCAATTCAGACCGGTGCGACCAACCTTGGCCAGGCTCAGACGGACCTGGGTCAAAACGCGCTGCCGAAGGTCTCGAGCGCACTTGATTCGTTTGCCGCCGTCTCGGGTGATCTGACGGGAATCGTGTCTGGCCTCACGCCTACTATTGCAAGTGCGCGCGGTACACTTTCGCAACTCAACGCCACGCTCGGTCAGGCCAAGACCACGCTGTCCCAGACCGATGCCTCGCTTGCCAAGGTCCAGGACAAGCTCGCAACCGCCGCCAACGACATCGCGGCGCTACAGACCTCCGAGTCCATGGGCGAGCTGGCCGGCCTGATGGGCGTCGACGTCGATGATGTTGCAGACTTCATGGCATCTCCGGTCGAGCTGACCTCAAAGTCAATTTACCCGGTCAAGAGCTTTGGTTCGGGCATTGCCCCGTTCTATACCAATCTGGCGCTGTGGGTGGGCGGCTACGTGCTTATCGCCATCTACAAGCTCGAGGTCGACCGCGAAGGCATCGGCAGCTTTACCGCGCGTCAGGGCTACTTTGGCCGCTGGTTGCTCCTGGTGATCCTGGGCGCGTTGCAGGCCATCATCGTTACGGTAGGCGATCTGGTGATCGGCGTGCAGTGCGTCAGCCCGCTGCTGTTCGTGCTGGGCGGCATCGCCATCTCGTTCACCTACGTCAATATCATCTATGCGCTGTCCACCACGTTTAAGCATATCGGCAAGGCTATCGGCGTCATTCTGGTTATCGTGCAGATCCCGGGTTCGTCGGGCATGTACCCCATCGAGATGATGCCAGGCTTCTTCCAGTGGCTGCACCCGCTGCTGCCCTTTACCTACGGCATCAATCTGCTGCGCGAGACGGTCGGCGGCATGTATTCGTTCAACTACCTGTTTAACCTGTGCATTCTGGGCGTGTTCTTGATCGTGGCGCTCTTTATCGGCCTGCAGCTGCGTCCGCTGCTGCTCAACCTTAACCTGCTCTTTGATAAACAGCTCTCCACGACCGGTATGATGATTTGCGAGTCCAACGACCTGCCGCGCCAGCGCTACTCGCTGCGCACGGCCATGCGCGTCATGCTCGATTCCGATTCGTACCGTCGCGAACTGCTCGATCATGCGGTCGCCTTTGAACATCGCTACCCGTACTACATCAAGGGCGGTTTTGCCGCCGTGGTGGGCGTTCAGGTCCTGCTCTTTGTCCTGTCGACGGTTCTCGATATCGACAATAACGGCAAGATCATCCTGCTTGTCATTTGGATCATCTCGGTTATTGCCATCTGCGGCTGGCTGATCAATATCGAATATATCCGAGCGAGCCTCAATACCCAGATGCGCATCTCGGCGCTTTCAGATGAGGACCTGCGTCGCGAGATGCGCGAACACACGGCCGCCATTCCTGCCGCCCGCCACATGTTTGGCCTCAACGCCAGCGAGCGTGGTGCCAAGGGCGGCGATCAGTCCACGGGCCGCTTGCCGCATATCGGCTCGCACCATAAATCTCAGGGCAGCGACAGCACAGCCACAAATGATGGAGATACCACCGCGCTTGGCAAGCACTCCAAAGGAGGTGAGGCATAAATGAAGAACATCCTGCATCTGTTTAAGCGCGATGTCCAAAACGTGTCTCGCTCCGTGATCGGCTTGGTTGTCGTGATGGGCCTCATTATCGTACCGTGTCTGTACGCGTGGTTTAACATCGCCGGCAGCTGGGATCCGTACGGCAACACCGGCAATCTTAAGATCGCCGTGGTCAACACCGATGAGGGTTACGAGAGCGATTTGATCCCCGTCGAGGTTAACGTGGGCGAAAACGTGACCGCCACCCTACGCGGCAACGAGAGCTTCGATTGGGTTGTGCTCAACAATCGCGAAAAGGCTATCGAGGGCGTTAAGTCGGGCGCGTACTATGCTGCCGTCGTTATCCCCAAAACGTTTAGCGCTGACATGATGACGCTTTTCTCGACCGACGTGAAACACGCCGATATCGAGTTTTACGAGAACCAGAAGGCCAACGCCATTGCGCAGATCGTGACCGAGAAGGGTTCGAGTGCCGTTCAGAGCCAGGTTAACGAAACTTTTACCGAGACCATTACGAGCATCGGTCTTAAGACGGTGTCCAGCCTGCTCGATTACATGAGCACCGACCAGGTCAGCAACTTTATCGCCAACCTGTCCTCGACGCTTGGCGATTCGATTGAGGACCTGCGAGACGTTCAGGCAAATGCTTCGTCGCTGGCGGGCATTTTGAGCTCCACGTCCGATTCGCTGACGTCGGCGAGCGGCATGCTCAAGCAGACCGGTGCCGTCGATGAGTCGACAAAGCAGCTCATGGAACATGCCAAAAGCGGCATCGATGATTCCAAAGAAGCGCTTAAGGCGGCAAACGATGCCATCGATGCCGCAATCGATGGAAGTGCGGGTTCGTTCGACAATGTGTCTGCCGAGCTCGCGAAGGCGTTCGACACCGCAAACCAGCATGTCGACCTTACGGTGTCCCAACTCAACGATGCCGCTGCGGCCCTCAATGCGCGCGCCAAGGATATCGATGCGATGGCCGATCAGCTCCGCAGCCTTGCCGATCAGGTGAGCGATGAGAATTTGAAGGACGGCCTCAAGTCCGCCGCGACGTCGCTGGGCAGAATCGCCGTTGAGTACCGCAACAATGCCAAGGATCTGGCGGCTACCGCGAAGTCTCTCTCCGATAGCATGGCCGAGGTCAACAACTTGCGTGCCGAGGTCGATCAGGCCATCGCTGATGCCAAGGCCGGCATCGCGGATGCCAAATCCGATTACGATTCCACGTTCTCGGTTAAGGCCAAGGAGCTCAAGAAGACGGTTTCGGGCATTCTGGACTCGCTTGATGGCATCTCGGGCGACCTGGATAGCGCCGTAGGCGGCCTGACCGACGCATCCGGCTCGTTGGCGAAGGGCCTCTCCAAGGCCGCCAAGCTGGTCAACAAGGCTTCCGATCAGCTAGGTGAAGCGTCCGATAAGATCAGTGCGTTTAAGGATGAGCTCGATGGCGCCCTGATGTCGGACGACCTTGCCACGATCAAGACGATGATTGGCAACGATCCCGAGGGTTTGGCCGTGTCGCTTTCCGGTCCCGTCGCGCTCGATCGCAAACCGGTCTATCCGATCCGCAACTACGGCTCGGCCATGGCGCCGTTCTACACGATTCTGTCGCTCTGGGTCGGCTCGATCGTGCTGGCGGCCATGATGAAGGTGTCGGTTGACGATGAGCTTATCAACGAGCTCATCCCCGTACGCCTACACGAGATCTACCTGGGTCGTTACTTGTTCTTTGGCGGTTTGGCTCTGCTGCAGGCAACGCTCGTGTGCGCGGGCGACATCCTGTTCTTTGGCATCCAGTGCGACAACCCGCTGCAGTTTGTGCTGGCGGGCTGGGTCGCGAGTCTCGTGTTCTCCAATATCGTCTACACGCTTACGGTGTCGTTTGGCGATATCGGCAAGGCTTTGGCCGTTGTGCTGCTGGTCATGCAGGTCGGCGGTTCGGGCGGTACGTTCCCCATCGAGATGACCGGCCCTGTGTTCCAGGCGATCTATCCGTTCCTGCCGTTTACCCATGGCATTAACGCCATGCATGCCGCCATGGCTGGCGCCTACCATATGGAGTACTGGGTTGAGCTGGGCATTCTGGCGAGCTATCTGATTCCGTCGCTGGCCCTGGGCGTCGTCTTCCGCCGTCCGGTCATCAAAGCCAACGACTGGATCATCGAAAAACTGGAGAGTACTAAATTAATCTAGCGCAACAATGTAAACGCTGATACTGCGGCAATGTCAGCGAGCGAGCCGCATTTGCGCCAAGGTGACGTGAAATGAAAGGGCGCTGACCTTCTGGTCGCGCCCTTGAAATTGAACGTCAGATTGGTTTGAATGCGGCTCGCGCAGCGTCGGCCGGTCCGCCGTTCGGTAGAACGGCGGAACAAGACGCTTTAGCGTAGTGAATTGCGTGGGCTGCTTGGTTGTTGCTACAGTAGCGGGGCGTGCCGGGGGTCCGGTGCGCCCCGTTTTTATTTGACCATGAGGCGGCACGCAGCCATACGCGTGCGGACACCACGCCCAGATTGAGTGTGAGGATGTTCCATGGCCCAATACGCTGCCAACGAAATCGAAAACATGCCCGATAGCCCTGTCGCACGGGAGGACCTGGGCGCCGGCGGCACCTCCCGCGGTGCCGGCGCGCGTTCCCCGTTCTTCTGGAAGGTCTTGCTGCTATCGGTGGCGGTCATCTGGGGCTATTCCTTTACCACCATGAAAGATGCGCTCGACACCATTCCGGTGTTCGAACTGCTCTATATTCGTTTTCTTCCGGCTTCGCTGGTTATGTTCGCCATCTTCCACAAACGCATCATCGCGCACTTTAATGCCCGCAACCTTATCGTCGGACTTGGTATGGGCGCACTTATGTGGGGCGCGTACGGTTTGCAGACGATTGGCCTGGCACAGACCACGGCGGGCAAGAGTGCATTTTTGACGGGTACCTATTGCATCCTCGTGCCGTTTGCGAGCTACGTCCTAAGCGGCGAAAAGCTTACCCGTTACAACTTGGGCGCCGCGTTGCTGTGCCTGGCGGGCATTGGTCTGGTGGCGCTCGATAGCGTCGAGTTCAATGTCGGCGATGTCATCACACTGGGCGGTGCGGTCTTCTTTGCCATCCAGATGGCGGTGACCGCCAAGTATGGCCGCAAGATGGACATCAACGTCATCACGTTTTGGATGTTTGTGGGCAACGGCGTGCTGAGCCTGATCTCGTCGCTGTTATTCGAGACCCAAGCGCCGCTGTCCGTGTGTACGCCGAGCTTTATCGGTGTGATGGCGTTTCTATCGGTGGGCTGTACGTGTGTGGCTCTGCTCATCCAAAACGTTGGCCTGGCGCATGTCCCGGCCTCAACAGGCTCGCTGCTCCTTTCGATGGAGTCGCCTTCGGGTGTGCTGTTCTCGGTGCTGCTGATGGGGGAGGCGCTCACCTCGCGCCTGCTCGCCGGCTTCGCGCTCATCTTTCTTTCGATTATCTTGAGCGAGACGCATTTCGATTTTTTGCGTCGAAAGCCGCGTCCGCAATTGTAAACAATTTGTTGCGCCGCCTCCCGGGGCGGCATTTTTTATGCGTCGCCCTTAAAGTAGTACCTTGCACTTTACGCTATCAAAGTGCTTGCTGCAAAAACGTTACTGGAGGGCATCTATGGCACCAGCACTGTCCGATCTTCAACCGCAATCAGCGCCCAAGGCCACCGCGGCGGCGCAGACCGCTATCGGTGACGGTCTTGTTGCAGAAGCTCAGGCTTTTGCAGACGAGCTCGCTGCGTGGCGACACGATTTACATCAGATGCCCGAGCTGGGTAATAGCCTCCCGCAGACCTCTACGTATATCCAAGCGCGCCTGACCGAGATGGACATCCCATTTGCTACGCTCGTCGATGGTTCCTGCGTTGTGGGCCTTGTCGGCGCCGGTGCCGCCGCGGCCCAAGGCAATGGCGTCTGCACGAATGAGCAGGCCGGTACGGTCATCATGCTTCGTGGCGACATGGACGCCCTGCCCGTTGCCGAGGAATCCGGCGAGCCCTTTGCATCCACCAACGGCTGCATGCACGCTTGCGGTCACGATATGCACGCGACGGCGCTGCTTGGTGCGGCTCGTATGCTCAAAGCGCGCGAGGCAGAGCTTGTTGATGCCAACGCTACGGTTAAGTTGCTGTTCCAGCCGGGCGAGGAGACCTTTGAGGGAGCACGCGCTGCCATCGCCGACGGCTTGCTCGAGAACCCGCGCCCTCAGGCGGCCTTTGCCATGCATGTCAACAGCCAGTCGCCGCTTGGTCTGGTGCTCTACGGCAGCCCGGCGCTTTCGGGCGTGTACGGTTTTCGCATCACGCTTCAGGGCAAGGGCGGCCATGGCTCGAGCCCCGAGATTTGCATCGACCCCATCACGGCCGGCGTCCATGTGCACCTGGCGCTCCAGGAGCTCATTGCTCGCGAAGTGCCGGCGGCCAAGGAGGTCGCACTGACCGTTGGTAAGTTTGCTGGCGGCTTGGCGGCCAACGTCATCCCTGACACCTGCGTGCTCGAGGGAACGCTGCGTGGCTTCGACGTCGAGCTCATGGAGCACCTCAAGACCCGCATCGCCGAGGTCGTCAACGGCGTGGCCGCAACGTATCGCACGCCGGCGACTATTGAGACGCTCTCGGATGTTCCCCCGCTCGTACTCGATGACGACATGACCCAGGCGTCGCTTGGTTACGTGGGCGCGGTGCTGCCCAAGGCCGCCTTCCTGCCGCTGTTCCACGCCATGGCGAGCGAGGACTTCGCGTTGATTTCGAGCGAGATTCCGAGTGCGTACTTTACCGTGGGCGCTGCCGTGACTGATACGGACGAGCATTTTGCTCAGCATCATCCCAAGGCACGTTTTAGCGATGCCGAGCTTCCCCTTGGCGCCGCGGCTTATGCCGCCGTCGCTTTGGGCTACATCGCCGACCACCGGTAGCACCCAATCTTGCTACTCGTTTGTTTAAAAAAGGAACAGTATGTCCCAGCAACGTAAGTTCTTCCCCGGCTGGCTCGTGGTGGCCTCCGGCTTTGTGATCATGGCCACGTGTTACACGATTTTCGTTAACTGCATGAGCCTGTTTCAGCCGCTCATCGTCAGCGACCCCGGGATTACGCTTACGCAGTACAACATCTCCAATGCCATCTCCACCGTGGTGAGCGTAATCGGCTCACTTGTCATTGGCCATGTTGCCGATAAAGTAAGCGGCCGCGTTTTTGGGTTCCCCTCACTGTAATCGCCACCTCTGCCGTTCTTGCCGGCATGAGCTTTGTCGGTGAGCTATGGCAGGTCTACGTGCTTTTCTGTTCGCCCCGTTCTGTCTGTGGCTGCCCTGGAAGCCGAATGGATGCTCGTACCATCATTCTGTTTCCAAGGCGGCCACGGGCCTACGAAATGATCCGTTTTCCTCCGTCCCCAAGGGGTCGCGTGATCCGAAGGGGACGGAGGAAAACGGATCACAAACAGCGGCGGCGCGTCTGGCCGAACGAGTCCCCATACCCTCGTT
>DBFABM010000046.1:0-2575 GCA_048194085.1 Collinsella aerofaciens | reverse complement strand
TCGTCCACGCCCCTGAAGCTCTCGATGTACTTGGGGACGCCGCCCGTGACGCTGTAGAGCTCGACCAGTTCGCGGCGCCCGATCTCCTTCGTGAAGAAATCCCGGTAGAACCGAAAGGGAATCTGCTTCATGCGAACCTGCGCGGTGCGCCTCCCGTAGAGGGGGCTGTTATAGGAGAGCACCTGGCTTTCCATGAGCGAGATGAGCGAGCCGCACAGGATGACCATCACGTTGCGCTTGGAAAGCATCGTGTCCCAGATGCGCTGGAAGACGGAGGGGAACGCCGGGTTCGCCTTGCCGAGGTACTGGAACTCGTCCAGCGCGACGACGAGGCGCTCGCCGTCGCTCGTCAGACGGTCGAAGAGAACGTCCCAGTTGTCGACGGACACCTGGCCGAGCAGCTCGTCGCCCGTGAACGCGGCCACCTGTTTCTGGAAGGCCGCGCGGTTCTGTTCCTCCGACTCCTCCGTCGCCAGGAAGTACAGCGCGCGCTTGTCGCGGACGAACTCGGTGATGAGCGCCGTCTTCCCGATGCGGCGCCGGCCGTAGATGACCACCATGGCCGCCTGGTGGTCGGCGAACTGCTCCTCCAAGGCGGCGAGTTCTTCAATGCGATCGACAAACGCGTCCTCAATTGCCCCTTTCTCTCCCATGCTTCGTTGGAGGGATATTATACTTCAAAGTATTATACTTCAAAGTATAATCTGATGCACGTCCAGCTCACGCAGGGACGGCGTAAAGTTGATGGGGGCAGAGGCTCCCGCATCCTAGAAGGCCATGCCCGAGTCCAGGCCGGCCGCGAGCGACACGAGGGGCGCCATCCGCCCCACGCGGGCCCGGTGGGGCGGCTCGTAGCCGCTGCCAACGGATTGTACCACCTCCGAGGCCCTCGTCCCCGCACGTTCCAGCGACCTCAGCTCGCGGGCCTCCCGGCGGCGCCTGCGGCGCGGAGACGCGGAGAGCTCCCGCGTCATGCGCGGCACGGCCCGGCCGCTCTCGCGGCGGCTTATGAGCCTGCCCATGTCGCAGGCGCCCGCGCGCGACCAGCCGCACGGCACCGAGTCCATCCGCGCGCCGTAGAGGTGCTGGTTGTCGGACTCCATGGTGCCCAGCGACGGCCCCGCGACGGCGACCGAGCCCAAGTTGCCCTCCAGGTAGCCGACGGCGGCGGCACCCGCGCGGGGGCGCGCCAGCCCCTGCGACAGGCAGCCCTTCAGCAGCGCGACGGCCGCCTCCTTGCCGCCGTCGCGGACCAGCCCGATCAGCCTGCCGGCCAGCCGCTTGTCCGGCAGGGCCGCGAGGATCGCGCGGTTCACGTGGAAGGGGTCCAGGTGGAACACCACCTCGGCGCGGGGCAGCCAGGCGCCCAGCGCCGAGCACCACGGCTCGCCGTCGCCGCCCAGGTGGACCGACTCCAGCCTCGAGAGGTCCCAGCGGCGCCCCATGGCGGCCACGCCCTGCGACCACAGCTCGCCGGCGGTCCCTACGAGCGCGTGGTGGAAGGGGGCCACGCGGACGACCTTGCGCCCGCGCCGCTCCTTGCCCTCGTAGGCCACCATCGCCTTGAGCTCCACGCGGCGCGGCTCCCCCTCGGCGGGGCGCTGCAGGCTGAGGAAGGTGCCGTCGGCCTCCACGAGGAGCGCCTCCCGCGCCCGCTCGGCGGCGGGGACGACGCCGTCGGAGTAGAGCGCATCGGCGGCGGCCTCGTCCTCCTCGGCGCACAGCGCCCCGGCCGACCTCAGGCACGCCATCACCGCCGTCGCGCTCACGGACGACCCGCGCCTGGCCAGCAGCGAGGCGGTGCGGGCGTAGGAGGCCATGGTGCCGGCGGTCACGAGGAACGCCGCCGCGCCCGGCGAGACGCGGGCGCCCCACGGCAGGTCGAGCGCGTCGTCGAGCAGGTAGACGGCCCCTTCCTCGCCAGCGTAGCGGCACCTGGAGAACGAGACGTCGCCCACCTCGGTGGCCAGCGTCCTCTCCCTCCGGTCGCGCATCCTCAGCCCCGCCGGGCGCCCGGCCGCCAGCTCCGCGTCCCTGGCCTCCAGCGCCCGCCCCATGGCCTCGGCCATCATCGAGTGGCCGGCCGCTATGGCCGCGTCCTCGAAGGCGGCGAAGTCGGCGGCGCCCCTGGCGCCCGCCAAGAAGATCTCCGCCATCGAGGCCACCGCGGCCTCCCTCAAGCTGCTATCATTGTCCACGAGGTTCCCTTTCTCTCCTTTATTCTTGGTCGAACGAAAGGATAGGGGAACCTCTTTCCCTCTCACAGGGCCTGATCCTCGGAAGGGCTGCGCCCTCCCTCGTCTCCGGCGCGGCTATCGCCGCTCACGCCCCCAGAAACATTACGCCGAGCGAGGGTGCGGACGGCGTAACGGATGTTGCGGCGACGGTCGCGCGAGACGCCAAATCGCCAAATGCGCGAGCCGCCAAGCTCCTTTGCCAACGCGTTCCGCGTGGCTTACAGCTCCCATTCACTTCGCTTACTTTGCTGTCACCTTTGCTGCATCGCCTTCGTCTGTCCCCTAGGCTGGCATTGCGGACACACGGAGACGGCAGACGAGCAAATTGAGGATGACGA
>DBFABM010000044.1:0-3698 GCA_048194085.1 Collinsella aerofaciens | reverse complement strand
TTCCGTCTTGCGCAGGACTGTAGAGCAGCAAACTTAACCCCCGCCCTCAGCCCCGGAAGCCCTCCCGGATGGCCCCAAAAAATTTTTCAAAAAAGTTGTTGCGCGCCGGACAGACTTCAGTGTATACTAATCCCCGCAGCGCACGCGAGCGGAAACAAACGCGAACGTCTGCCTGGGGAGTTAGCTCAGTTTGGTTAGAGCGCCGGCCTGTCACGTCGGAGGTCGCGGGTTCGAGCCCCGTACTTCCCGCCAACGCAATTAAAGCCACGTCTTCGGACGTGGCTTTTTGCGTTTGATGCACTTTGTTTCGATAGAACGATCGCCCTGGTGCATCTTCGCCCAGAATCCCCGCGCCTTCGGGAACGCAAGTAAAATCTAATAAGTATATCTGTCTGAACAACAGCCTTGTTGCGCAACACCTGTTCTACGAGACAGGGGGTTAGGTTATACTAAATTGCACTGTGCGCCGCATCTGATGCATTTCGCTCCAAGCGCGGCACTCAGTGGATATCCGATTTACCATTTGGATGTCCTGGCGGTCATTTAGCGTCTCGACACAAGCTCGGCCCCGGAGCTCGTCCGAGCTGTTCGTATTCCTTGAAAGGGGAAAAAAATGGACATATCGAGGAAGACTGATTACGCCCTTCGCATGCTGGCGATGCTTGCCGAGGATCCGGAGCGTTTGCTTTCTGTTCGCACCGCTGCCGAAGAGGTCAATGTCCCGTATTCGTTTGCCCGCTCGATTCAGCACGGTTTGGTCCAGGCCGGTATTGTGGAGAGCCTGCGTGGCGTCCACGGTGGCATGCGTCTCAAGGTCAGTCCGGACGACGTCGCTATCCGCCAGGTCGTCGAGGCCGTTCAGGGTCCTATGGTTATGAACGATTGCACCGCGCCCGATGGTGACTGTGCGCGCATGGGCGCGTGCTGCTATCATCCCCTGTGGGCCGGAGCCCAGGCGTTGATGCGCGACTACCTCGATTCCGTTTCGCTCGGCGACATCGTCGCTCACCGCCAGTTCCCGGCCGTCGATCCCAAGTTCGCCGACCGCGAAGCGTTTCCCGAGTACGCCACCTGCGCGTGCGCTTACCGGGAGGAATAGCGCCGCATAAGGAGCATAGCCATGATTCAGGACCCCTTTCGTTCGATGATTCGTTCGGAAGGGGTCCTGCGTTATCGCGACCTTCCGTGGCGCCGCACACGCGATCCGTACATCATTTGGCTTTCTGAGGTCATGCTGCAGCAAACGCAGGTGCCGCGTGTGGAGGCGCGCATGCCGGTGTGGCTCGATCGTTTTCCGACTGTGCAGGCGCTTGCCCAGGCCGCGCCTTCCGATGTTTTGGACGCTTGGCAGGGCATGGGCTACAACCGACGCGCTCTGGCGCTTCATGGGGCCGCTCAGCGCGTTGTAGAGGACTGGGACGGGGAGTTTCCGCGTGAGACGCGTGACTTGGTCGCTCTGCCCGGCATTGGCCCGGCAACGGCGCAGGGCATCCGTTCGTTTGCGTTTGATCTTCCAGGCGTGTATCTAGAGACCAATGTGCGCACGGTCTTTTTGCATCATTTCTTTCCCGATTTGCCGGCCGTTCCCGATCGCGAGCTGGTGCCGCTGATTCAAGCCGCCTGTCCGGCGGCCCCTGGTGCGGCGGCGGATGAGATTGCGCCCTTTGCCGTGCCTCAAGACGATGCCGACACGCCGCGCGCATGGTATTACGCGTTGCTGGATTACGGCGCGTATCTTAAAAAGACGCTGCCCAATCCGTCCAGGCGGTCGGCGGGCTATAGTCGTCAGTCCAAGTTTGAGGGCTCGCGTCGCCAAAAGCGCGCCCACATTGTGCGCATGCTGCTGGCGGCGCGCGATGGACAACCGGCAGGTATTACGCTCGATGAAGCCGTTGCAGGCGTTAACGAGATGGAGACGGCAGCCGGCCGAGAGCCGGTCGAGCGCGAGCTGGTCGCAAGCATTCTTGCCGATCTGGAGCGCGAGGGCTTTTGCGGCTCCGAGGGCGATCGTTGGCTGAGTGTGTAGCTCACTCGAATCTGAAGAACGGGATTGTAAGGTTTAAATTCTCGGCATGAGGGCATCCTTAAAGCAAGGCCGCTCAAAGCCTGTGGGCGGCATGCGTTGAAGGGAAGTACACCTATGGATTTTGAGAATTCCCAAACCAAGAAGAACCTCGAGACCGCTTTTGCCGGTGAGTCCCAGGCACACACCAAGTATCGCTACTATGCATCCAAGGCCAAAAAGGACGGCTACGTTCAGATCTCGAATATTTTTGCCGAGACGGCGGGCAACGAGTCCGAGCACGCCAAGCTGTGGTTTAAGTATCTGCACGACGGCGCCGTTCCGGGCACTCTGGACAACCTGCGCGACGCCGCTGCGGGCGAGAACTACGAGTGGACCACGATGTACGACGAGTTCGCCAAGACCGCCGAGGAGGAGGGCTTTGTCGAGATCGCCGAGAAGTTCCGTGGCGTCGCCGCCGTCGAGAAGGCCCACGAGGAGCGCTACAACAAACTCGTCGAGCGCATCGAGTCGGGCGAGGTGTTTGAGCGTGAGGGCGTGAAGGTGTGGAAGTGCCTGAACTGCGGGCACCTGCACGTTGGTGCCGAGGCGCCTGAGGTGTGCCCGGTGTGTAACCACCCGAAGGCGTACTTTGAGGAGCAGGTGGTGAACTACTAGCGCTTGGCGCTGGCGTGAGCTGGGCCGGGAGGGCCGGACTACCTTCCCTCCTCGCTCACGGCTTCGCAGGGTCGCGTTGAGGGAAGGTAGTCCGGCCCTCCCGGCCCGCTTTGGTTCGTTGCGTGCTCGCTACAGAAAAGCTGATAACTAAGTTTGTGTGCCGCCCCTATCGGGGCGGCACGTTTTTGTATGGGGACTGGTTGGGACGGCACCGTTCATGGGTGGGGTACACTGGGTGGCGACTTTTAGTTTATCTACTACCTGATGGGGTGTTTTTGTATGGGTAAGAAGTCTCGGGCTCGGGTTGCTGCGGCGGGAACTCGCAAGGATCCTGGTCGTCGGGTTGCCGAGGGTAAAAAGGTCGATCGTGTCGAGAAGGACAAGAAGGTTGGCGCGCATGCTCATCCTGAGTGGGCGCCTCACCTCAATACGGCTAGCGAGGATCTGACTGCTAAGTTGTTTACTCTGGTCGAGGTTATCTTGGGCGTGGTGCCCGTGGTGGTCATTGGCTTGTTCTTGGCTTCGAAAGATGCCACGAGTGTCGATAAACTCACCGATGTCTTTTCTCAGGACCCCTCGATGGTGGTTACGTTTATCTCTGCGTGCCTGCAGCCGTTTGTGGCGTACATGTTGTACATGATTTATCGCAAATACTGCGAGGGCGACGCTGGTTTTGCCGCCGGCAACCTGATCGGTCTTTTGTGCTCCGAGATCCTACTGCTCAATATCCCAGGCGTCATCGGTATGGGCATCTTGCTGTGGCGTGTTTGGCGCAACGTCGCCCCGCACTTTGAGAGCTGGTTGTTTGAGCGTCGTGCAATGGGCGTGCTGGCAGACATTGCGGGCTCGCTCGTGATTTTAGCCTTGGCGTTTATGTGCGCCACCGCCGCCCGCGGTCTCGCGGGCATGTAGTCTGTCCTCACCGACCACGGAGCGCAGGGCAACTGCTGGTTTCACCGCTCCGGACGTCAGACCCGCGGCGCATCCCTTTCCCTCTCGCTCACGGCTTCGCAGAGTC
>DBFABM010000005.1:0-8044 GCA_048194085.1 Collinsella aerofaciens | reverse complement strand
GCCATTGTGGCTCTTGACAGCGGATTGGGTCATATGAGCGAAAACGCCCCTAGGCGAGCAAGGTGACGTTTAAGAGGAGGGAAGCGTACTTTGGGTACGCGACCGACGATTGAACGTCAGATTGCCGCTTAGGGGCGCTTGTAGCGTCGAACCGTTACGCGGTTTGGTAAAACCGCGGAACTTCATCGTAGAAGCACGATTGCGGGCGGCGGATGCTCGTCTCCTGTCGCCCGTTCACCGAGGCCCGGCAATTGCCTTAATATCTTAAGGACCTCGATTTGTCCAAGACTGAGCGAAGGAGCTCATCATGAGCGACGGAAAGAAAAAGCTTTCCTTCTTGACGGTCATCTCGACCATCATCTGCGTCGTCTTCGTTTGCGAGGCCGCCGCACCTGCTGCTGCCATTGGCAACCAGCAGTTCTTCTGGTGGATCTTCCTGATTCTGACCTTCCTGCTCCCTTATGGCATGGTCGTTGCCGAGCTCGGCACTACCTATGACGGTGAGGGTGGCATTTACGACTGGGTACGCGATGGCCTGGGCGACAAGTGGGGCGCCCGCATTTCGTACTACTACTGGGTTAACTACCCGCTGTGGATTGCCTCGCTGGCCACTATGTTCCCGGACATTTTGGGCATGGTCTTTGGCGTCGAGTTCAATCTGATTGCCAAGATTGGTATCGACCTTGCCTTTGTGTGGATTGTCTATCTTATGGGTCGCTCCAAGGCTGCCGACTCCGAGTGGGTCCTGAACGGCGGCGCCATCATCAAGGTCGCCGTTGCCGTTATCGTCGGCGCTTTGGGCATTTGGTACGCCATGGAGAACGGTTTTGCGAACGATATGTCCGCTGTCACCTTCTTGCCCGAGCTCACCAACACCAACGCGCTCGGCTACCTGTCGATCATCATCTTTAACTTCATGGGCTTCGAGGTCATCTGCACCATGACCGACGATATGGCCGATCCCGCTCGCGATATCCCCAAGGCTATCATCGTCGGCGGCCTGTCCATCGCCGTGATCTACCTGTTCGCTGGCTTTGGCATCGGCGCTGCTGTGTCGGCCGATTCCATCGATCCCGACTACGGCATGATTTACGCTGTCCAGACTATTGTGGGCGATTCCATGATCTTTAAGGTCATCTGCATCGCCTTCCTGATCACGCTGTTCGCCAATATGGCTGCCTGGTCCTTCGGCGTCAACTCCGTTGCTCGCTATGCTGCCGAGCATGGCAACATGCCCAAGGTCTTCGCCTCGATGATCTCGGATGACGACATGCCCAACGGCGCCAACCTGGTCAACGCCATCGTTGCCTCCCTGGTGCTGTGCCTGCAGCTGGTTCCCATCGACGCCATCTCCAACGGTGTCTTCTGGATGCTCTTCGGTACCTCCGTTGTCTTCCTGCTGCTGACCTACATCCCGATGTTCCCGGCATTCCTCAGCCTTCGTAAGAACGACCCCAACCGTGAGCGTATCTTTACGTTCCCGTTTAAGGGCGCCATGATGAAGGTCATGCCGGCTATTCCCTGCATCGAGCTGATTCTGGCTATCGTTGCAACGCTGATTCCGTTCTCTGTCGATGAGATTGGCGATAAGGTCCCGATGATCGTCATCTTCATCGTGCTCTTGCTTATTGGCGAGGTTGTCCGCGTCGTCAGTGCTAAGGGCCGCGAGACCGAGTACAAGGGTCTCACTCCCGAGCTGGCTGCTCAGCGCCTCGCTGAGGAGTCCGAGGAGGACTAGAGCACCCGGATTCGGGGCTCCAACCTTCCTCGCGTACCAACGTACGCTTCGTCGGGCTTGTCGCTCCCGACTCGGGACACTCTAGCCTCTTCGGAGGCGTGCCCAAGCAACAGGTTTGCTAACCTTTCTCTGAGGTGGGTGTGAGCTATTGCTCCGGTAACCACCGCCCGCCCCAATCTCTCTTCCGTATCCTTCGTGCGTTTTGTCTCCGCGCACCGGGTTACGTCGTCGCTTGCCGGTGCGACATCCGTGAAAACCGGTGCCAGGCGCCCCGACCTTTGCCGGGGAATGGGCGCCTACCATCTCTTGGTTTTAGGCTGAGGGTAACCCGCCCGCAGCAAGCGATCGTTCGATTTGGAGGAAATCTTATGCGTACGATCACCGAGTCCGAGTCCACCCCTAAGGCCGACGGCTTCTTTATGCCCGCTGAGTTCGCTCCGCAGGATCGCGTGTGGATGGGTTGGCCCCACCGCACCGACACCTGGGCCCACGGCGCCAAGCCGGCTCAGAAGCAGTATGCCGCCATCGCTCGCGCCATCGCCGAGTTCACCCCGGTCACCATGTGCGCAAACCAGGCCGACTACGCCAACTGCAAGGCCGCCTTTGAGGAAGACGAGAACGTCACCGTTATCGAGATGACCACCGACGACGCTTGGTTCCGCGACACCGCTGCCACTTTTGTTCTCAATGGCAAGGGCGATAAGCGCGCCAACCACTGGCACTTCAACGCCTACGGCGGCCTCGTCGACGGCCTCTATTTCCCGTGGGACAAGGACGAGCAGATTGCCCTTAAGATGGCTGAGCTTTCCGGCTGCCGTCGCTATCGTCCCGATGGCATGATCCTCGAGGGCGGCTCCATTACCGTCGACGGCGAAGGCACCGTGGTCGTGACCGACCAGTGCCTGCTTTCCCCGGGCCGCACCTGCTCTGCGGTTCTGGAGGAGGAAGAGGATCCCGAGTCCATCTGGCCCAAGTTCCACAAGAAGTTTGAGCCCTGGAGTGAGGAACTTCGCGCCTATATGGACGAGCACCTCAAGGATTACCTGGGTGTCGAGAAGGTCATCTGGGTTAAGGAGGGCATCGACCCCGAGGAGACCAACGGCCACATCGATGATGTCGCTACGTTCATCGCTCCGGGCGTCATGGCTTGCATCTGGACCGACGATCCCGAGTATCCGTTCTACGAGCAGTGCCACGCTGTCTACGAGACCCTCTCCAACGCCGTTGACGCCAAGGGCCGCAAGATGAAGGTCTACAAGCTCTGTATGCCTGTGAACCCGCTGTTCATGGACCAGGCTTCCTGCGACACCATCGACGCCGACGAGAACGCCGAGCCGCGCGTCGCCGACGAGCCGCTGATCGCCTCCTACATGAACTACCTGGTCACCAACCACGGCGTTATCGTCCCGCAGTACGGCGACGAGAACGATCAGCTTGCCGTTGACACGCTCCAGAAGATCTACGACGAGGTCTGGGGCGAGGGCGTCTACAAGTGCGTCGGCGTTCAGTCCGAGCAGGTCGTCTTCGGTGGTGGAAATATCCACTGCATTACGCAGCAGGAGCCCTCGGCGTAACTGTCTGTCTTCCCGAGGCACGGCACCTTGCCCTTCAATCGTCGGGCATGACCCTTAAGGTCTATGCCCTCCTCTTTCGCGGGAATCTGCCGCACCTCAGAAACCTAGCCGGTCAAGCGGACCGACGTAGCTAGTTACCGCATTAGTCATTGGTGCCAACCTTGGCAACAATGCAGGTCGAAAAACCGTCAGCGAAAACCCGCCAGAGCGAGCAAGGTGCCTTGAAACGAGGCGGCATTGATCTTTTGATCATGCCGCCGAAGTTGAAAGGCAGATTGCCGCCCTGGCGGGTTTGCAGCGTCGAGCCGTTACGCGGTTTGGTAAAACCGCGTAACTAAATACGTTCCGCGATCTCGTGGATGAGGTAGTCGGTCTTTTCCCAGCCCAGGCACGGATCGGTGATCGACTTGCCAAAGACGCCGCCGTCGACCGGTTGGTTGCCGTCCTCCAGGTAAGACTCGATCATAAAGCCCTTGACCAGCTTGGAGATGGACTCGTTACGGCGGCAGCTGTCGAGCACCTCCTTGCAAATGCGATACTGCTCCAGCGGACGCTTGCCCGAGTTGTCGTGGTTGCAGTCGATGACCGCTGCCGGATTGGCATAGCCGGCATGCTCGGTATAGCGCTCGGCCAGACGTTCCAGGTGTTCGTAGTGGTAGTTGGGGTAGGTGCGCCCATCGAGACCGATGTAGCCACGCATAACGGCGTGCGCGAGCGGATTGCCGTCGCACTCGACCTCCCAGTTGCGGAAGATGAAGCTCTGGTGCGCCTGCGCGGCGTAAATGGAGTTGAGCATAACGGTGGTAGAGCCGGCAGTGGGATTCTTCATGCCGACGGGTACCGAAATGCCGCTCGACACCAGGCGATGCTCCTGGTTCTCGACCGAGCGTGCACCCACGGCAACATAGCTCAGCAGGTCGACGAGGTATTGGTAGTTGGACGGGTAGAGCATCTCATCGGCGGTAAAGAAGCCGGTCTCCTCGATGACGCGCAGGTGCATGTGGCGGATGGCCTTGACGCCCTCGAGCAGGTCGTCGGGAGCCTCGGGGTTGGGGTTGTGCAGAAGACCCTTGTAGCCGGTGCCCTTGGTGCGCGGCTTATTGGTGTAGACGCGCGGAATGACGATGAGCTTGTCCTTGACCTCTTCGGCGGTCTTGGCCAGTCGGTTCATGTACTCGAGCACCGAATCCTCGCGGTCGGCAGAGCACGGGCCGATGATGAGCACCTTACGTGCGTCCTCGCCGGTAAAGACTTTGGCGACCTCGGCGTCAAATTCCTGCTTTTTGGCGGTAAGCTCGGCAGAAAGCGGCATTTCCTCGCGGATCTCCATGGGGATCGGCAACCTGCGTTTGAATTCCATGGCCATAGGGGTCTCCTCAATCTATAGAAAGAGCAATAAGCGTGTTGTCGAATGCTCGGCATTATCCGCTGTCGCACGCTAAAGTGCAAGCGAAACCTACCAAAAAGGGACAGGTTTATTTTGGCAGGTTTTATCTGGGCAAACGTCGGCTGATGCCGGGAGGGAGTGACGCCGCGCGGGATCCTAAGGCTGTTGTCGGTTCCCCAGGAAACACCCTGTGGGCAAAAAATGCCAAATATGAGTACTGGTGCTAACCTGGTAGCATATAGGTCTAGCGAGATAATAGACAAAGTAATAAATATGTTCATTAACGTTGGCACGCAGAAGCCTGCTAACGGGCGTTTTGATTAATTTGAAGGCGTATAGAGGCCGCAAAGAGGTCATTTGAGGCGGTTTTTGCTGTTACTAAAAAGGTAACAGTACTCATATTTGCCCTTTTTTGCCCACGGGGTCTGGAAAGCGCCGTCAATGAGGTCTCAGGGAAGGCGTTTCGAGGCTCGAAGGACACAGAACGGGGGCGCAGGTTGTCCTGCGCCCCCGTTCTCGGGCGTCATCCGTTCCCTGCGGCAGAATTTACGCCGCTTCGTCGAACTGCGAGTTGTACAGGTCGGCGTAGAAGCCGCCCTGGGCGAGCAGCTCGTCGTGCGTGCCCTTCTCGACGATGTCGCCGTCGCGAATCACCAAGATCACGTCGGCGTTGCGGATCGTGGACAGGCGGTGCGCGATGACAAAGCTGGTGCGGCCCTGCATCAGCGCATCCATGGCGCGCTGAATGAGCTCCTCGGTACGGGTATCGACGTTGGAAGTCGCCTCGTCCAGAATCAGTGCCGGGCGGTCGGCCAAAATGGCGCGGGCGATGGTCACGAGCTGGCGCTGACCCTGCGACAGGTTGGTGCCCTCCTCGTTGATCATAAAGTCGTAGCCACCGGCGAGCGTATGAATAAAGTGGTCGCAGCGTGCAGCGCGCGCGGCGGCTTCGACCTCGGCATCGCTCGCATCGGGACGTCCGTAGCGGATGTTCTCGCGGATGGTGCCGTTAAACAGCCAGGTGTCCTGCAGCACCATGGCAAACTCGCCGCGCAGCGCCGCGCGGTCCCAGTCGCGCACGTCGACGCCCTCGACACGCAGCGAGCCGCCGTCCACGTCGTAGAAGCGCTGCAGCAGCTTAATGAGCGTGGTCTTGCCGGCGCCGGTGGGGCCGACGATGGCCACGGTCTGGCCGGGCTGCGCCTCGCAGCTAAAGTCGTGGATGATGATCTTGTCGGGCGTGTAGCCAAACTTAACATGGTCAAACACCACGTGGCCGGGGCGCTTCTCGGGAATCTGCGCGTCGGCCTTCTGCTCCTCCTCGGGCGCGGCCAGGAACTCAAAGACGCGCTCGGTGGCGGCAGCCATCGACTGCATCGTGTTGCTCACGTTGCCCAGCTGCTGCACGGGTTGCGTAAAGTTGCGAACGTACTGGATAAAGCTCTGGATGTCGCCGGGCGTGGCATTGCCGGTCAGCGCGAGCTGCGCGCCCACCACGACGACGCCCACGTAGCCCATGTTGCCCACCAAGCTCATAAGCGGCATCATCAGGCCCGACAGGAACTGCGAGCGCCAGCCACTAATAAAGAGGCGGTCGTTTTGACGGTCGAACTCTTCAATCGAGGCCTCGGCGCGGTCGAACACCTGAATGACGTTCTGGCCGGCAAAGTCCTCCTCGATAATGCCGTTGACGGCGCCCAGGACTTGCTGTTGCTCGCGGAAGTACGGTTGCGAGAAGTGAATCATCACGGTCAGGATAATCGCGGCGGCCGGCAGCGTGAGCACGGTGACGCCGGTGAGCGGCAGGCTGATCGACAGCATCATGACGAGCACGCCGATAATCTGCGTCACCGACGTGATGAGCTGCGTCACGCTCTGGTTGAGCGACTGGCCGAGCGTATCGACGTCGTTGGTGATGCGACTGAGCACGTCGCCCTTGCTGTGTCCGTTAAAGTAGCTCATCGGAACGACGGCGATCTTGGCGGCGATCTCCTTGCGCATGCGATAGCAGATCTTTTGCGTGACGCCGGTCATGAGCCAGCCCTGGATGAGGCTGCAGACAGAGCTCGCCAGATACAGGCAGAGCAAAAAGCCGAGCGTCTTGGCAATCCAGGCAAAGTCGACATCGCCGGTGCCGTTGACCTTGGCAACTAAGCCCTCGAACAGTTTGGTGGTAACCTGACCGAGCACCTTGGGCCCCACAATGTTAAAGATGACCGAGCACACGGCAAAGGCGACGGCGGCAAACACGGCAATCTTGTGCTGGCCGATATAGCCGAGCAGCTGCCTCATGGTGCCCTTAAAGTCCTTGGCCTTTTCGCCACGACGCATGCCGCCCATGCGGCCCATGGGACCACGCTGGCGGGTGGGCTTGGGAATCTGAGTCTTGGTCTCGTCTGCCATTAGCGCTCGCCTCCTTCCATGACGGCTGCAATTTCTTTTTGGGTAAGCCCCAGCTCCTCGGCGGAAAGCTGCGACTGTGCGATCTCCAGGTACGCCGGGCAGCTGCGTAGCAGCTCCTCGTGCGTGCCGGTGCCCACTACGTGGCCGTCATCGAGCACGATGATCTGGTCGGCGTGCATGATGGTCGCGATGCGCTGGGCCACGACCACGAGTGCGGCGTCGGTAACGTTTTTGGCCAGCTCCTCGCGCAGGCGCGCGTCGGTCTTGTAGTCGAGGGCGCTAAACGAGTCATCGAACACCACGACCTCGGGCTTTTTGGCCAATGCGCGGGCGATGGCCAAGCGCTGGCGCTGACCGCCCGAGACATTGGAGCCTCCCTGGCTGATGGGGGAGTCGTAGCCGCCCTCGCGCTCGGCGATAAAGTCCTCGGCTTGTGCGATGCGCGCTGCTTGGTGCATGTCATCATCGCTCACCATGTCGCCGGCAAACTTGAGGTTGCTCTCGACAGTGCCCGAGAACAGGCGCCCCTGCTGCGGGATGTAACCAATGCGGCGACGCAGCTCGGAGAGAGTCATGTCACGCACGTCGACGCCGTCAAGCGAAATGCTGCCGCCTGTGACGTCGTACAGGCGCGGAATCAGCTGCACGAGCGTGGACTTGCCCGAGCCCGTGGAGCCGATGATGCCGAGCATCTGACCGGCATGCGTGGTGAAGTTCACGCCGCTGATGACATCGGCGCGGGCATCGGGGTACTGGAAGCTCACGTCGCGGAAGGTGAGCTCACCGCGCGGCGAGCTGGCCGCGGGCAGTTTGGGCGAGGCAGGGTCGTTGATGCTCGTGGGGCAGGTGATGACCTCATCTACGCGCTCGGCTGCGACCTCGGCACGGGGCAGGATGACCGAAACCATGGTGAGGATCATAAACGCCATGACGATCTGCATA
>DBFABM010000088.1:0-68610 GCA_048194085.1 Collinsella aerofaciens | reverse complement strand
GTGTATTCCTCGCCGTTGGGCCGGGCGCGGCATACGGCCGAGCTTATCGTTGGCGAGGGCCGTTCCATTGAGCTGGTCGATGACCTGCGTGAGTGGCATTTTGGCTCGCTGGAGGGCACATCAAATCGCGAGATGCCGCCGCAGCCCTGGGGCGATTATCCGGTGGCCTTTGGCGGCGAGTCGGAAGTGCAGCTTCAGTCGCGCATGGTCGCGGCGCTGTCCCGCATCATGGCCAGGCCGCAGCACGACTGCGTGCTGGCGGTTTCCCATGGCTCAGCCTGCCAGGAGTTTCTTGAGTATGTGACTGGCGAGGGGGAGCTACCCGACAACGGTGCCGTGCTTCATTTTGGCTATTGCGACGGGGCGTTTTCGCTCTTGGGTTGGTAACGAACGAAAGGACCCCTATGAATAAAGATCTGTATCTGGTCCGTCATGGACAGACGATATTCAACCTTAAGCGTATCATTCAGGGGTGGAGTGACTCGCCGCTTACGCAGTTGGGTTGCGACCAGGCGGCGCGCGCCGGCATGTTTTTACGTGCGCGTGGCATTGAGCCCGATCATGCCTACACCTCCACGCTTCATCGCACCGAGCAGACTATCGCCAACTTGTGGCCGGGCTTGGCGTACGAGCGCCTGGACGGTCTGCGCGAGTGGTTCTTTGGCGACTTTGAGGCCGAGCGCGTGATGCTTATGCCCGAGCGCCCGTGGCGCGACTTCTATTGCCAGTTTGGCGGCGAGGGCCAGATGCAAGTGCGCGAGCGCATGGTGGCGACGCTGATCGAGCTTATGCAGCGTCCGGACCATACGTGCGTGCTCGCGGTAAGCCATGGCTCGGCCATCAAGGAGTTTATGGATCACGTGAAGGGTGCGGCGGCCGACGAGCGCGATCGCGTGCCGGGCAACTGCGCGGTGCTGCACTTTGCGTTTGACGACGAATCCGACACGTTTGAGCTGATTGAGATTTTTACGCAGGAGGATTACGCACGCGAGCTGGGGCTTGAACCGCTCGTGGCGGCAGCAGGCCCGCAGCGGGGATAACGTGAGCGTGGCGGCACGGGTCGCCGGCATAACTTCTCGACGCAAAAGGGGCGGAGATGCATGTACCTGCTGCATCTCCGCCCCCTGTTTGTTGAGCTGCCGATTTTTGTGCTGGACGGTCTGGTCTTGCTAGAACCGCGCGACTTGGTGCGTGAGCAGACCCGTCGGAACCTGCGGCGCGCCGCCGCTGACCTGCGCGGCGGGGAAGAGCGCAGCTACGGCAAAGTTGAACGGCTCCTTGCCGGTGTACGTTCCGGCGGCACGGGCCTCATCGGCCAGCAGCTGCGACGCCCCGGCCAGCGCGGCAGCGTAGGCGGGGTCGTCGGCCAGTGCCGGCTCTGGTACTTGGTCGAGCATGGCACGGATGGCGGCAACAGCGTCCTCGCGCTTGACCTCCCACACGCGGTGCGTAATGCCCGCGGGGTCGGTGACGGCGTAGAGCGAGGCGCCCTCTTTGGCAGCGCCCAGGATGATGTCCATGACGGGCGACGCCTCGTAGGCGAGCGACACGGGGCGCGGCTGAACTTTGAGTTCGGCGATCGCGCGCGCGGCGGCGGCCACGTCGGCGCTGGCATCGCCCTTGCCGCCCGCAAGTACACTCGTCGGGCAGATCGCCACGACACCCGTCACACGTCCCGGCTCGCCCGAGCATTCGTACACGTAATACGCCGCACCCGGGTCCTTGAGCATCAGGCCATCGGCAATGGCTCCGCGCAGGGCATCGTTGCCGCTTAGGATGCTGCCCATTGCAGGCAGCGCCTCGAGCACGCGGTCCTGAGCCGGGCGGATGCAGGGAAACGGAAGTGCTTTCATGGGCGGTCCTAACGCGCGAGTCGGTTTGTTCGCGGCTTATTATGCCCCAACTTGGCCGCTCGCGTCCCAGAGCACGTTATCGGCGAGCGCGATTAGCACCTGCTGACAACGAACGATATCGGCGTGGGGCACATATTCGTTGGGCTTGTGCGCGAGCGCGAGCGACCCGGGACCGTAGCTCATGCAATTGCGGTTACCTGTCTTGCCGGCAATGACGGCGGTGTCGGTGTAGCCGGTAAAGAAGCCAACGGTCGTGTCCGCGTCCGTCACGTCATCGGCGGCACGCTTGAGCGCTGCTAGAAGGGGAGAGTTTGGGTCGCGCTCGATGGCGGGGCGGTCGCCCGTCACGACGTAGCTGCCGTGGCAACCGGGAATGGCGGCTTCGGCGACGGCGATGGCCTGCTCTACCATGCGCGTTACGGCGGCCGTATCGGTCGGCGGGGTCAGGCGCATGTCGACCCAGACTTTGGCGCGGTCGGGTACGACGTAGGGGCGATATCCGCCCTCGATTTGGCCGAACGTGATGGTCGAAGGCCCCAGCTCATCGTGCGCGGGCAGCGCCACAAACGCGCGACGGAGCGAACACACGACCTCGGCCATGGCGGCGACGGCATCCGCGCCCTTCCAGGGCCGGCTTGCATGCGCCGTCACGCCATCCATTTCAATCTCGAACCACGTACGCCCCTTGTGCGCCACCTGGATCTGTCCGTCGGTGGGCTCGGTGTCCAGCACCCATTCGCGCGAACCGACCCAGCCGGCATCGATGGCTGCCTCGGAGCCTCGCATAAAGTCTTCCTCGTCGACCGAGCAGATGAGCGAAAAGCCGCGGCGGGGCAGCGCGCCATCCGCCGCCACGCGCTCGAGCGTATGGACCAGTGCGGCAATGGCACAGGCCAGGCCACCCTTCATATCGCAGGCGCCGCGGCCGTAGAGCTTGCCGTCGCGCACGACCGCCCCGAGCGGCGTAATGTCCGCGTCCCAGCCGTCGCCCAAGGTGACTGTATCCATGTGGCAGATGTAGACGAGCCGTGGCTCGTCGCTCAAACCGGGCACGGTGACCATGAGATTGCGGCGTCCGGTCAGCACCTCGAGTTCCTCAACCTGCACGGCATGGAGCACCGGATGACTCAACCGCTCCAATTGAGCCTCAACCAACACTTTGATATAGCGTTCAATCTCGCCCTCATACGCACCTGGGTCGGAACTGTCGATCCGCACGAGCCCTTGCGTAAGCCGCCAAGCAAAATCTGTATCAACCATAGGCACCTCACAGATAGTTAGGTCAACATACAAATTGTATGTCAAGAAGCGGCTCGGTGCATTTAATGGAGCGCTCACAAAAACGGGGGCGCCTCTCGTGCGAAAGGCGCCCCCGCGGGCATTCAATGTCAGTAACGGGCAGGCCACATGGGGAACTGCCCGTCAGATCAGCCGGCGCTATTTGATCACGCGCACGCGATACATCGACGGAATCTGCTTGAGCGCCTCGATGGTGCTGCTGTCCAGGTGCTCGTCGGTGTCGAACATGGTGTAGGCGTTCTCGCCGGCAGACTCGTTGGTCATACGCTGCACGTTGGCATTGTCCTTGGCCAGGATTGCCGTGATCTGACCGATCATGTTGGGCACGTTGGCGTGCAGGCAGGCGATGCGGCTTGCGGCGCGCGCCTTGCCCATGCTGCAGGCGGGGTAGTTGACGCTGTGCGCGATGTTGCCGTTCTCCAGGTAATCCTTAAGCTCGCTGATGGCCATGTCGGCGCAGTTGGCCTCGGCCTCGCCAGTGCCGGCGCCCGAGTGCGTGGTGATAAACGTGTTGGGCATCTTGACGGTCTTGGGCGTGGCAAAATCGCAGCTAAACCAGCTCAGCTTGCCCTCGCGCAGGGCGGCGTCAACGGCGTCCTCGTCAATGATGGTCTCGCGTGCGTAGTTGATGAGCACGGCGTCCGGGGCCAGCAGGTTGATCTGCTCGGTGCTGATCATGCCGATGGTGTCGGCCTTGCTGGGCACGTGCACCGTGAGGTAATCACAGCCGCGGCAGAGATCTTCGAGCGTGCCCACGCGCTGCACCTCGCGGCTCAGCACCCATGCGTGCTCAACGGAAATGAACGGATCGTAGCCGTAGACGTCCATGCCCAGATCGACGCAGGCGTTGGCGACCTTGGAGCCCACGTTGCCCAGACCGATGACGCCGATGCGCTTGCCCTTGAGCTCGCGGCCCACAAAGGCCTTCTTGGCCTTCTCGGCGTCGACCTGGATCTCGGGGTCGTCGGCGTTGTCGCGCACCCAGTTCATCGATTGCACCACGCCGCGGCTCGAGAGCACCAGCATGCCTAGGACGAGCTCCTTAACGGCGTTGCTGTTGGCACCGGGGGAGTTAAAGACGACGACGCCCTTCTTGGCGTACTCCTCGACGGGGATGTTGTTGACGCCGGCGCCGCAGCGGGCGATGGCGCGGATGCCCTCGGGCAGCTCGTAGCCGTGCAGGTCAGTCGAGCGCATCAGGATGGCGTCGGCCTCCTCGGCGGTGCTCACAAATTCGTAGCCCTCGCCAAACTCGACTTTGCCGTCCTTGGTGATGTCGTCGATGGTCTTAATCTTGCGCATGAAAAACTCCTTAGCAGGTTTGGTTTAAACAGGTGGTTTGAAGTGGCTGGTCGGCCCGCGCGTTGCGGGCTAGTTAGATCGCGGGCTCAAACTACGCTGCGTTTCGAAGTCCTTCATGTACGAGGCCAGTGCCTGCACGTCTTCCATGGTTACGGCGTTGTAGACGCTGGCGCGCATGCCGCCTACCAGACGATGGCCCTTGACGTTTTGAATCTGGTGCTCGGCCGCGCCTGCGACAAAGGCCGCGTCGAGTTCGGCGTCGCCGGTGCGGAAGGTGACGTTGGCGATGGAGCGGCTGTCGGCCTGCGTGGTGCCATGGAACAGCACACTGTGCTCGAGCAGGTCATAGAGCAGGTTGGCCTTGGCCCAGTTGCGCTCGGCCATGGCGGCAAGTCCGCCGGTCTCCTCGACCCACCGGAACACCTTGCCGCACACGTAGATGCCAAAGGTGTTGGGCGTGTTGAGCATGGAGCCCTTGGCGGCCTGGGTCTTAAGGTCCATGTACTGCGGCGCCCGCGCAAAGGCGGGGCCGTCGGCGATGAGGTCGTCGCGCACGATAACCACGGTCACGCCCGCGGCGCCGGCGTTTTTCTGCGCGCCGGCGTAGATGAGCCCGTAGCGCTCAACATCGAGCGGCTGCGACAGAAAGCAGCTCGAGACATCTGCGACCAGCGGTACGTCGCCGCAAGCGGGCAGCTCGTGGTACATGGTGCCAAAGATGGTGTTGTTCTGGCAGATGTAAACGTAGTCGAGCCCGTCGCTCGCGGCCTCGGCGGCAATGCGCGCGTTGATGTCGGCCATGTCGGGGATGCGGTCGAAGTTGGTGTCCTCGGAGCTCGCGAGCAGCACGGCCTCGCCGTACTTGGCGGCCTCCTTGTATGCCTTGTTGGCAAAGTTGCCGGTCACGATGTAGCCGGCGCGGCCGCGGCGCATGAGGTTCATGGGGATGCCCGCAAACTGCAGCGTGGCGCCGCCCTGCAAAAACAGGACACGGTAGTTGTCGGGGATGCTCAGCAGGCGACGCAGGGTTGCCTCGGCGTCGTCGATGATCTGCTGGTACATGCTAGATCGATGGCTCATCTCGAGCACGGACATGCCGCAACCGCGGTAGTCCATCATCTCGTTGGCGATCTCGGCGAGCACGCTTGTGGGCAGCGCTGCCGGGCCAGCTGAGAAGTTGTGCACACGTGCCATCTTCTAGTTCCCCCTTGTAGTCGTTTGGACGTTCGGGTTACTTTAGCACAGTGGAGCGCCAGGCGCGACCGCATCACGGTAAAACTCGAGTGCGTCGCTATGATTTACAGGATGGTTACATGGGGGAGGGGTGCTTTACTCCTCAGGCAAATCCAAATCTGCGAGCGAAGACATGAGGTTCCTAGGCGCTTGATCTCTTCGTCCTAAAGTAGCTACCTCCTAGTCACTACGATGCTAGCGTGGCGATGACGGCTTCGTCGCCGGCGTATATTAGGGTGTTGCCGTCGGGGATGATCGTTTGGCCTTCGCGCTTGAGCATCACCACAATAAACGGATGTTTGCCTTGCGGCACATCGCACAGGCGCTGGCCGGCCAGGCGACCGTGGGGAGTCACGGTGACCTCGCGCAGCGTAACTTCGGTACGCTCTTCAAACGTCGGCGCGGCCATCACCAGCAGATCGCCTTCCTGGATCACGGTGTCGCCATTGGGCAGTACCGGGTGCGCCCCGTCGCGCAGCACCAGGACCACGAGCATATTTGTGGCGCTGCCAATGTCCGCGAGCGAGCGTCCGGCAAACGGATGTCCAGCGCACACCTTGAGCTTTACAAACGACATGCCGTCCTCGTCGCGGTAGTCGTTAAAGGTGCGGCGCACGTCGCCGGTCGCATCGATCATATCGAGCTTCTTCGCCACCGCCGGCAGCAGCGAGCCCTGCACCACAATGCTCGACACGGCAATCACAAACACCAGGTCAAACAGGTCGTGTCCGCCGGGAACGCCGGCCACCACGGCAAAGAGGCTAAACACGACCGAAGCTGCTCCGCGCAGGCCCGCCCAGCTTACGAGCGCGACCTGTCGGGGGTTCGTCTTAAAGGGCGCCAGGAGCACGCCGACGGCGATGGGGCGGCTCACGTAGAGCATAAACGCCATGAGCGCCAGGCCCGGCAGCAGCATCTGTGGTAGGCGTGCGGGCGTGACGAGCAGGCCGAGCAAGAAGAAGATCGTCATCTCGGCCATCTCGGTGAGGGTGTCAAAGAAGTGCGCCATCTCGACCTTGCCGGTGATGTCGCTCGCACCCAGCACAATGCCGGCCAGGTATACGGCCAAAAAGCCGTTGCCGCCCAGATAGCTTGGTAGCGCGTAGGCGACGATCGCCACGGCGAACAAGAAGATGGTCTGCGCGCCCTCGGCCGTTGCGTGCGCGCGTTCAATCAGACGGCCCGCCGCCCAGCCGATGGCAAGGCCCAGGCCCGCGCCCAGGATAATCTGCTTGGCCAGCAGTGCGGGAATGTTGATGTCGCCGCCGGCCGCGAGTGCGGCGAGCACGGCGGTGAGCATGTAGGCGACGGGGTCGTTGGAGCCCGATTCGACCTCGAGCAGCGAGTCGGTGCCGCCCTTCAGCGAAAGGTTGTGCTCGCGCAGCACGCTAAAGACGCTGGCCGCGTCGGTGGATGCCACGACCGATCCCAACAGCAGGCCGTCGATCCAGTCGAACCCCAGCGCGAAGTGGGCGAACACGCCGGTGATGCCGGCAGTGATGACGACGCCGAGCGTGCTCAGCAGCACCGCCGGCACAGCGACGGGTTTGGCACGGTCGATATTGGTGTTAAAGCCGCCGTAGAACATGATGAACAGCAGCGCCGTGCTGCAGACGGTTTCGGTGAGCGCATAGTCGCTAAAGTCGATATGCGCCGGGCCGTTGACGCCCAACAGCATGCCGAGCGCGATAAAGATGAGCAGGGTGGGGAAGGGGAGCTTTTTGCCGACGGGTTTGATGGTCAGACACAGAATGATGACGAGGCCGATAAAGAGAAGGATCTGGTTCATGGATGGTGTCCGCTCCTGGTTGGTTGGCGTGGCACGGTCAGTTGCCTGCGGTTATTTGTACCCAAAGATGGTGGGTTTATGGGGTTGGATTGCGGGCGTGCGCGATATCGTCATAGACGGCTGCCGTCTTTGCTTCTGCTCGGAAACCCTTTCCAGCTTTATTGCAACGGAGTACAATGGGTAACGTTTAAGTTCAACTTGAAGTTTTAGTTGCGGCGCCGGGCTTCGGCCGCAATGCAAGGAGAGGCGTACCATGGCGATCTATGTGACATCTGATGCTCACGGGCACGTGCGTGCGCTTGACGAAGCCCTGTCTAAGATCTCGTTGACGTCCGACGACACGCTGTACGTGCTGGGCGACATGATCGATCGCGGGCCCGATCCGGTCGGCGTTATTAAGCTCGTGCGCTCGCTGCCCAACGCCCACGTGCTCAAGGGTAATCACGAGCAGATCATGCTCGATGCCATCATTGGCCAGGATCCGCTCGATGCCGAGACCTGGGATATCAACGGTGGTTGGACGACGCGCGAGCAGCTCAACGACATGGAATTTGAGGCATACGAGGAGCTCGTGCGATGGATGGCCGCGCTGCCGCTCTACGCAGTGGTCGAGACCGAGGAGCGCCCGTATCTGCTGGTACATGCTGGAATCGAGATGAAGGCGGCGCGCGCGTTTTTGCTTGAGCATGGCGTCGATTGTGCCGATGGCGTTGGAGCGGTGGGTGCCGATCGCGAGCTGCTGCAGCAGATGCTCGCGGTGCAGTCGTCCGATGACCTGCTGTGGATTCGTCATGGCTATTGGGATGCGTCGACCGGGCTGCTTTCTGCCGAGGGCAAGGGCCCGGTCGTGGTGAGCGGTCACACGCCCACGGTATCGCTTGGGCGCTATTGCGAGGTCGGTGGTCTGGCGGGGCTCGATGAGGAATCGGGACGCGGGCAGATCGTGCGCTTGGGCGGCGAGGACACTGCTGGTGTGCCCGATCGCATCGACATCGACTGCGCCGCCGCCACCGGCTCCGAGTTCGGCCGCGTGGGCATCCTGCGCCTGGACGACGGGGCCGAGTTCTACGCGAACATCAACCCGGGCGAATAACCTTGTTCCGCCGATCTACCGTAGCTAATTTGGGACGGGGCTTTTTTGACTACTTTCGGAGAGTAGCGCCTTCTTGCTCGGTAAGCGCTAGAAATGAGGAGCGTCTGCGTCCTCGACAGCGCGAAAATGCTCGAAAAACCGTCGCAACGGAGTCAAACGACGTCGCGGCGGTTCTTTTTTGGCTGCCCGCTGGCTAAGTGAGTAGACTTTTTTGGAAATGCCGAGCACCCAACATATTTGCCTCAATAAAACCGCAGGTCACAGACTTGTGCTCTGTTGGTGTGGTCGGGGATTCGGTAAAAGTCTACTCACTTAGTTTTGCGTGATGAATATTGTCCGCAACGAGACCCCAGACGGGGTGATTCCATCGCAAATTCCGGTGACCGGGCAGCTAATTAGGCGCCGTATGGGTTGCGGTCGCGTTCGATGCGTTGGCGGATGCGGCGGTACTCGATTATCAGCAGCACCAGGAGTAGGGCCATGATGGCTAGGTAGCTCACTACAGCGCCCATCAGACCCAGCAGCTTAATCAGGATCACCGGCAGCACCACGCTTACGGCGAAGCAGATCAGGTAGATCTTGGTGAGGTCTCTAGCGTGGCGTAGCACCGTGATGATGGCGTAGATAAAGTCGATGGCCGCGGTGACGCCGCCGGCGACGACCATCAGCAGCGCCAGCGTACGGTAGCGCTCAAAGCTGAGGCCGTACATAAAGCTCATGAGGGGAATACCGGGACCTGCCATAAATGCGGCGCACATGCCGGTGATGACCACGATCAGCGCCATAACGGCAACAATAATCAGGTCAAAGCGACGACGCTTGCGAGGATTAGCCCAAATGTTCGACAAGCGCAGGAGCTGCGGTTTATAGATAAATCCAATGCTCAGCAAAATAGCCTGCGCAGGAAAGAACAGGGCATTAAAGTACAGCTGATATTTGTATGCCAGCGTGCCTTCCATCACAAACTTGGGCATGCTCTCGATAAGGTTGAACAGGAACAGTGCACCAAAGAGCGGGGCGCACTGGACAAACAGGTGGCCGACCTCGCGCAGGCTCACGCGGCGCGATTTTTCGGTCTCGAGCAGGGCGAGCGGCGCGGTGACCAGCACGAGCGAGGCGATCGCGGTGACACCCATGTCCATGGCCGCGATGGGCATGCTGCGCGTGAGGAACAGCGCCACGCTGAAGACCGCGATGACGCCGACGGAGCGTAGCGTTTGGCTCATTCCAGCCAAGTAGAGTTTGTCGGCCTGCTGCAGGCGGCCTTCGTACACGTCGGCGACGCCGTCGATGACCTTATACAGGTAGACGCCCAGGCCGATCGTCGCCATCTGCGCGTCATAGCCGCGGGCGCTGCTATACATGAGGCCGCAGCCTAGGGCGAGCGCTCCGCAGATCCAACGATTGAGCTGGTAGGAGGCGAAGGACGTCTTTTCGTCGATGTCCGAGACCTGGAAATTGCGCACGCCGTAGTTGCACGCGATCATGATGAGCGTGCCGGTGACAAAGGCGATGGAGAACTTGCCGGCTTCTTCGGCGCCCACGAGCTGTGTGGACACGATGGTGAGCAGCGGAAACGCCAAGCCCCACACGGCGGTGCCGAGAGCGTTCCAAAGGTAATCGCGGCGGGTGGCGTGCTCCTCGTATTCCGCTTCCTGCATGGAGAACCCGCCGCCGTAGACGGCGCCGAGCAGACGGTTCCACCAAGCGTTGACCATGCGGCGGACGGGGCCGGGCTCCCGATCGCGTTCGCGCCGGCGACGTGTGGCTTGGCTGCTATCGGGCCCGCCGGCGTTGCGCTGACTCAGCTCTTGGATGCGTGCGAGTTCCTCGGCAGTGTGCGAGGCAGGGAAGAGGCCGTTCTCGATGCGGCCGCCCTGGGCCTTCGCGGCGCCGTCCTTCGATGCAGCGGGGTTGGAGGTGCCGTTGCGGCGGGCGATGGCGCGGCGAATGCTATCGAGGGGCGTGATACTCAAAGCGGAGTCCTTTCTATTGCTGCGCTTTAGTATAGACGCGACGGTGTTCGCTCGTGTTTTTGAACAGGTTGTTCGATAATTTCGGCGGCGCCATTCGGTAGTCGGCACTTAGGGACGTTCCTTATGTGCCGTCACTTTGGGAACGTCTCTAAGTGCCGGCATCCGGGGACACTCCTTGAATGTTGCCTGTTCAAGAGTGTCCCCAATGACTAGTCGTTTAAGAACGTCCCCAATGACTGGGCCGCTTGCCTGCGATTTTTGACCGTTGGGCGGGCTTGCCGCCCTTGCCGCAAAAACGTTTTTGCATATCGGGTACAACGGGCTTTACGTGAGTAAAGTGCGCGCCGCGTCCACGTGTCGCGTTTTTAAAGGAGGCCCCATGCCTGGTGTTACCCCTGCAGAAGTTTTGTCCAACTTTGGTATTACGCTGGTCGAAGATCCCGCCGAGAATCAGCCCCGCCTGCTGGTCGATCTACCCGCCGCGGAGCTCGTCGAGCACGCCATCCGCCGCGAAGAAGGCCGCATGGCATCCAACGGCGCGCTGGTGATTGAGACGGGGGAGCGCACCGGCCGTTCACCCAACGATCGCTTTATCGTTGACACGCCCGACGTGCACGAAAAAATCGCCTGGGGCGCGGTCAACCGCCCGCTGTCCGTCGAGAGCTATGAGGCCATCAAGGCCGGCATCGTCGACTATCTCAACGAGCGCGACGTGTTCGTCACCCGCGGCATGGCAGGCGCCGACCGCAACCACACGCGTCGACTGCTCGTTGCCTGCGAGCCAGCCAGCCAGGCACTCTTTATCAAGCAGATGCTCGCCCGCCCGCTTGCCCGCGAAATCGCGCGCACCGGCGAGCCCGACTTCTGCGTGCTCGCAGCGCCCGGTTACCAGTGCGACCCCGCCATCAAGGGCCTCAACTCCAGCGCCGCGGTGGTCATCAACTTCCAGGAACGCGTGATTCTGGTCGCCGGCACCGGCTACTCCGGCGAGATTAAAAAGTCGATCTTTAGCGTCATGAACTATCTGCTGCCCGTCGAGGACGACGTGCTGCCCATGCACTGCTCGGCCAGCATGGATCCCGTCACGCACGAGACCGCTGTGTTCTTTGGCCTGTCCGGCACCGGCAAGACCACGCTTTCGGCCAATCCCACGCGCCTGCTGATCGGTGACGACGAGCACGGTTGGTCCGACATGGGCATCTTCAACATCGAGGGTGGCTGCTACGCAAAATGCGAGGGTCTGGACGCCTTCCACGAGCCCGAGATCTTCAACGCCGTCCGTTTTGGCGCCATTTGCGAAAACGTGGTGCTCGACGAGAACCGCAAGCCCAACTACGACGACATCTCGATCACGCACAACACGCGCGTGGCCTATCCCGTGGAGCACATTCCTAACGCGTGGACTAAGGGCATGGGCACCACTCCGAGTGTCGTGCTGTTCCTGACTTGCGACGCTTTTGGCGTGCTGCCGCCCATCTCACGCCTGACGGCCGATGCCGCCATGTACCACTTTGTGACGGGCTTTACGGCTAAGATTCCCGGCACCGAGGTCGGCGTCACCGAGCCCACGCCCACGTTCTCTTCGCTGTTCGGCGAGCCGTTTATGCCGCTCGACCCCATGGTTTACGCCAAGATGCTCGGCGAGCGCATTGCAGACGGCCGCACGCGTGTGTACCTGGTCAACACCGGCTGGATCGGCGGCGGCTACGGCGTGGGTCATCGCATCGAGCTGGCCTACACGCGCTCGCTGGTCGCGCGCGCCCTCGACGGCACCATCGAGGACAGCGAGTTCGTGCACGACGACATCTTTAACGTCGACATTCCCACGACGTGCCACGGCGTGCCCGATGGCATCCTGGTGCCGCGCCAATACTGGCAGAGCACCGCGCGCTACGACGAGGCCGCGCACAACCTGGCGGTGATGTTCGAGGAGAACTTCGAGAAGAAGTACTCGCACCTGCCCGAGTCCGTCAAAGCCGCCGGCCCGCACGCCCAGGTGTCCGCCGAGGCCCGTCATCGCGGCCGCGGCCTGCTGGGACTCCGCCACTAGCTTCGCCGTGAGTCCATATCCACCACAAAGGGGACAGGCACCTTTATGGTGGTTTTGCTCGCGTGGTTGACTCGGGTTACAATACGCCTGACATATCGTCCCCTTCTCCGGATGGGGACAGCGCAAGCGTTCTTGTGACGGCACCGTAGGACTTTGAAGGTGGCCGTTGTGAGGGCGCTTTTTGTTTAGGCGCCCTCACTCGGGCGCGCACAATGAAGGGAGAGCGTATGAAGAGCTTTATTGCCGAGGATTCATTCTGGGAGCTTTTTCCGCAGGCAGCGGTCGGTGTTGTGGTCGTGGAGGGCATGAAGCCCACGGCTCAGATTCCTCAAGAGGACGTGGATGCGATTGCGGCGTTGCTCGACCGCGCCAATATCGATGCGGAGCGTCATCTGACCAGCGACACTATCAGCGAGAACGCACCGGTCAAGGCATGGCGCGAGGCCTATCGTCTGTTCAAGACCAAGAAAGGCGCGCGCTGCTCGATCGAGAACTTGCTCAAACGCTTGCTCAAAGGCAAGCCGGTGGGCCACATTACGCCCGCGGTGGATATTTACAACACGGTGTCGCTGACCTACGCGCTGCCCGTGGGAGGCGAGGATTTGCATGCGATCGAGGGAGACCTTCGCTTGAAGGTGACCGACGGTGGCGATGCGTTCTTGCCGCTTGGCGAGGAGGCGGACGATCCGACGCTGCCCGGCGAGCTCGCCTACATCGATGATGCGGGTGCCGTGTGCCGCTGCTGGAATTGGCGCGACGGCGTTCGAACGGCCCTGTCCGACGATTCGGCCGATGCGTTCCTGGCGATTGAGTGTGTAGAGCCCGAGCGGATGGGGGATTGCCAGGCCGCGATCGATCGCTTGGCCGAGCTGCTCGAGCGGTATCTGGGAGCGACGGTTGTCGTTAAGACGCTTGTGACCCGTGACAATCCCTGTGTGGAGCTGTAGCGGCGCCTAGAACCTATTGATGCCCCAAACCACCACAAAGGTGCCTGTCCCCTTTGTGGTGGTTTTTATGTTGATGGGTTAACAAATGGGGTATTTGGGTACGGGTGTCGCCTTATGCGACTAAGATGTTTACCCGTTAGCATTATGCAAGCGAAAGGCGGTCGTCTCCCATGCAGCAGAGCGACGAGACACGTTTCGAGGACTTTGTCGGACTGATCAGCGGACTCTACAAGGAGATCCAGCGCATTAAGACGTCTGAGGGCGCAAGGCTGGGCCTTAAGGGCTCCGACGTTATGTGCCTGTACTATCTTGAGCGCAGCAAGGACGGCCTGACTGGCGCCGACCTGGCTCGCATGGCAGGCGTGACCCGCGCCGCCGTCTCGCGTACGCTCGCGCATCTGGAGGAGGGTGGCTACGTCGAGGTCGATGATTCGGGCGATGCCGCCGTTAAGTATCGTGCTCCGGTGCGCCTGACCGCTCTGGGCGGCGAGAGCGTGAGCGAGGCGGACCGCATCATTCGCGAGGTGCTCGATACCACCGGTAAGGCTATGGGTGTGGAGCAGCGCGAGCAGATGTATGCGTCGCTGCGCACGATTCTTAACACCCTGCGCGAGATCTAAGGCCGCCAAGGCATTTGCTTCCAATTAACAACTGCATAGTCCCGTTTGAGCGCGTATACCGTGCCGGGGCATTGCTGTCAAAATTCTCTGCGCGAGGTCCGCGCAAGAAAGGATTCGCTATGTCCATTCGTATTATTACCGATTCCGCGAGCGATATGTCGCCGGCTGAGCACCCCGCTCTGCGTGTTCTGCCGCTGTCCGTCACCTTTGGCACCGATGTGTACATGGATGGCGTCGACATCGATCACCAGCGCTTTTACGAGATGCTCGTGGAGCGCGATGAGCTGCCCAAGACCGGCCAGGTCAACCCGTACGCGTTTTCGCAGGCTATTGCCGAGGCGCGTGAAGCCGGCGATGAGGCTGTGATTATTACCGTGGGCGCTAAGCTTTCGGGCACCAACCAGAGTGCCCGTACCGCACTTGCCGAGGCACCAGGTGGCGACGTGTTCGTGGTAGACAGCAACAATGTCACCCTCGGCGAGCGCGTCCTGGTCGAGTACGCGCTGCGCTTGGTGGACGAGGGCCGTAGTGCGGCCCAGATCGCGGCGGCCGTCGAGGCCGTCCGTGACCGCGTGGTCGTCATCGGCCTGCTCGAGACGCTGGAGTACCTGGTTCGCGGCGGTCGTCTATCTGCTGCGGCCGGCGCCGTGGGCACGCTGCTCAACGTGAAGCCCGTGGTGGCTGTCGAGGACGGCCTTATCGTGCAGCTGGGCAAGGCGCGCGGTTCCAAGAACGGCCGCAACCTGCTGAACCAAAAGGTCGAAAAGTCAGGCGGCATCGACTTTTCCATGCCGCTGGCGCTGGGCTATACGGGCCTTTCGGATGCGGTGCTCAAGAAGTATGTCGAGGACAGTGCGGCACTGTGGGCTGGCCACACCGAGGGCGAACTGCCCGTTCACACCATTGGCGCCACCATCGGCACCCACGTAGGCCCCGGCGCCGTAGCCGTAGCCTTCTTCCAGCCCGCTAACTAACCGACCTGCCATAAACCACCACAAAGGGGACAGGCCCTTTGTGGTGGTTTATGCTTTTCCGGGTGGAAGGGAGCGAGCAATGGCGTCTGAGGGCTTTTTTGAACGGGTGTACGAGGTGGTCAAGCAGATCCCCGAGGGGATGGTCGCCACGTATGGCCAGGTGGCGCTGCTTGCCGGTCGTCCACGAAGTGCGCGGTACGTGGGGTATGCCCTGCATAGTAATCCGCGCCCCGGCCAGATTCCCTGCCATCGTGTGGTGTTTGCCGACGGTCGCATTTGCGAAGGCTTTGCCTTTGGCGGCCCTGATGCTCAACGTGAGCTTTTGCTAGGGGAGGGTGTGGCGTTTAAGGACGACATGCACGTCGACTTGGCCGCCTGTCGCTGGCCAGCGGGGCTCTAGCGGCTCTGCCGTGGCGTAAACCACCACAAAGGTGCCTGTCCCCATTGTGGTGGTTTTCCGTTGCAGGTTTACCGGGGCTAACTTATGGAGAAGCTATGGCGGCGGATATTGATCCTGCAAAGTAAGCCACGGTGAACTATATTGGTTTCAGCAACGGAGCAGGCAATAGGCGATGAAAAAGCCTGCCCTGTTGAGTTTGATTCGCATTCCTCCCCTCTGTGCGATTCAACGGTGTACTTCGGGAACAGGCCCGCTGGCAACTAACTGCCGGCGGGCCTGTTCCTGTTTGTCGGGGGAGTGCGATGGACGGAGCCGAAGCGGTCCGCTCCAAAAAAGGCGGACGCCGTAGCGCCCGCCCTATAGCAATCGAAAGCTCAAGCCAGCAGATCGGTCTAGTACACCATACCCATGGCGTCCTGAACCTCTGCCAGGGTCTGCTCGGCGATCTCGTTGGCGCGACGGTTGCCCTCGTGCAGCACGTCCTTCACATAGTCCAGATCGTTCTCATAGCGCTGGCGACGCTCGCGGATAGGTGCGAAGTACTCGTTGACGGCCTCGGTCACGTACTTCTTGAGCTGGCCGGAGCCGCCCATGCCAATCTCCTCGGCAATCTCGACTTCGGAACGGCCGGTGCAGATGGCGGCTGTCGAAAGCAGGCCAGACACGCCGGGACGGTTCTCGGGATCGAACGTGATCATGCGCTCGGAGTCGGTCTGGCTCTTCTTGATGCGCTTTGCCGCCTCCTCGGCGGTCATCGAAATATTGATGGCGTTGCCGTAGCTCTTGCTCATCTTGCGACCGTCCAGGCCCGGCAGCAGCGGGGTCTCGGACAGCAGCGCGTCGACCTCGGGGAACACCTTGCCGTAGCGGTTGTTAAAGCGGCGAGCGATGGTGCGGGTAAGCTCGATGTGCGGCAGCTGGTCGCGACCGACAGGCACCACGTTGCCCTTGCAGAACAGGATGTCGCAGGCCTGATGTACCGGGTAGGTGAGCAGAAGACCGGTGAGCTCGTGGCCCGAGGCCTCCATCTCGGCCTTTACCGTGGGGTTGCGCGCCAGTTCGGCCTCGGACACCAGCGACAGGAACGGCAGCATGAGCTGGTTGGCGGCGGGCACGGCGGAGTGCGCGTAGATCATGGTTTTGTCGGGGTCAATGCCGCAGGCAAGGTAGTCCATGACCATGTTGTACACGTTGTCCTGGATGTGCTCGGTCGTGTCGCGGTCAGTGATGACCTGGTAGTCGGCGATGAGCACGTTGGTCTTGGCGCCCATGTTCTGCAGCTCAACACGGCCCTTGAGGGTGCCGAAGTAGTGGCCCAGGTGCAGACGGCCGGTGGGGCGGTCGCCGGTGAGCATGGTGAACTTCTCGGGCGTTTTGGCCAGGCCCTCGCGAATGGCGTTGCTCTTTTGCAGCGCGACTTCGTAGCTGTTCTCGTTTGGCATGATTGCTCCTAACGTATGTTCATGGGTCAAGATGATAACGCGTTTATTGGAGGGGCGGTGCGTAAGTAGGCGAGGGGCGGGAGGGGGACGCGCGTGGTGCGGCATGTGCGATGGGTGCGGCGCGGCCGCGCTTGGCTAACGGTGCCTTGACACATCCTCGGCAGCTTGCCCTAGAGCTTGTGGTGGCGCTCTTCTTTGCGCTCCTCGGCTGCCTGCTCCTCCTGCTTAAAGGCGGGGTCGTCGGGGGTGACGAGCTCGTCCTCGTGCGTGCGCTTGTTGTAATGGTGGCGCAGTACGGGCTCAAACAGGTGCAGGTGCTTGGCGAAGCCCGCCGAGCCAATGGCGAGCACGGTGAAGATGAGCACGCGCATGGGCACCTCGACCTGGTTAATCGCAGCGGCGCCGGCCGAAAGCATGATGCACCAGGCATAGATGAGCAGCACGGCCTGTTTTTGGTTGTAGCCTTCTTGGATCAGGCGGTGGTGGATGTGGCCCTTGTCGGCCTGCCCGATACTAATGTGTGCGCGCTTGCGGCGCACGATGGCGCTAAACGTGTCGATGATGGGCACGCCGGCAACGATGAGCGGAATGATAAGCGAGGTGAGTGCGGCGGTGCGGCTCACGTTGAGCAGTGAGATGGAGCCCAGTGCAAAGCCCAGAAGCAGCGACCCCGAGTCGCCCAAGAAGATGCTTGCGGGGTTGAAGTTGTAGCGCAAAAAGGCCAGACAGGCGCCAAAGAGCGCAATGGAGAGCGCGGCGGCGTCGATGCGGCCCGAGAGAACGGCCATCGAAAACATGGTGAACGAGGCAATGCCGCAGATGCCCGTGGCCAAGCCGTCGAGGCCGTCGATGAGGTTAATGATGTTGGTGAATGCCACCAGATAGATTACGGTGATGGGGTAAGCGAGCCATCCGAGCATGATCTCGCCGGGGGCAAAAGGGTTGACGATGACGCCGATTTTTAGGCCGCCGATACAGGCGATGAGCGCGGCGAGGACCTGTCCGGCCAGCTTTTGCTTGGGCTTGAGCTGGAAGACGTCGTCGATAGCGCCGGTCGCAAAGATGACGGTAAAGGAGAGCGCCAGCATGGGATAGCTAATGTGAAGGCGCGGGTGCGGCACCAGGACGGGTGGCCAGCCTAGGTGCCAGGTGCCTAGGATTTGCACAATGCAGGCAACGACCAGGCCCAAAAACACCGCCGTTCCGCCCAAACGCGGGATGGGCTTGGTGTTGATGCGGCGCTTAGAAGGATAGTCGACGGCATCGAGCTTAATTGCCAAGCGCTTGACCAGGGGCACCGCGAGGAAGGTCGTGATAAAGGCCGCCGCTGCCACGCATAGGTACGGTATGTAGCTCGGGGATGAAGCCATGAATCTAAAAACCGCCAAGCGTCGAAGGAAAAGGTCAGAAGAACGCCATGCGCAAAGGGCATAGCCGAACCATAATACTCGACCAAGGGGGGTGCATGTAATTGCACGCAGCGATAATCACGCGCTTACCAGATATTGGGATGTTGTCGATGGCTTGTCGGGATGCCGGCGGGAATCCATATGGACTGTAATGGTGATTTTCGGCAAAAGAAAACCACCCCCCCACGTTACGAAAATGAACCCACCTAAAACAGGTGGGTGCCCTCATCGACTGTTCCAGCGTCCTTAACAACGAAGGATACCTGTACTAGGTACGACTGTGTGGGCTCCCTAAATAAACGCGACGGTTCACCCAGTTGCTCCGCGGGGGGCGGAATACCTACATCATAAAGCGGCACTTTGTGGATTCCAGTCTTGACATTACAAAAATCGTGTCGGACGATTACGGCGCCTTAGGGACGGAGCCGTCTACGCGGCCTGGCCCTTTACGTTTGAGCTGCTGAATCGTTGTTTTGGAGCATGTTTTTATGCCGACGTCGTTGACCGAACTTTTTTCGCCCGCCTGCCATTTGTGTCCGCGCCGTTGCGGTGCGGCGCGCGATGAGGGCGCGCACGGCGTCTGCGGTGCTAACGACACGCTCAAGGTGGCCCGCGCCGCGCTTCATATGTGGGAGGAGCCGCCTATCTCGGGCGAGGCCGGTTCGGGCACGATCTTCTTTAGCGGCTGCTCGCTCAAATGTATCTACTGCCAGAACCACGAGATCTCGACCGGCAATTTTGGCCTTGAGATTTCGCCTGAGCGCCTGGTCGAGATTATGCTGGAACTGCAGGACCAGGGTGCCAACAACATCAATTTGGTGACGGCGACGCACTATGCGCACCTGTTGCCTGCCGCGATTGCCGCGGCACGGGCGCGCGGACTGGTTATCCCAATCGTCTACAACACGAGTGGTTACGAGCGCGCGAGTGCCGTGGCGGCGCTGGGCGACCTGGTCGATGTGTGGCTCACCGACTTTAAATATGCCGATGCCGGGCTTGCGCAGTCGCTCTCTCATATAAAGGATTACCCGCGTGTGGCCGTGTCGGGTCTGGCCCAGATGGCGCGCGAGATCGAGCGCCGCGGGGGAGAGTTGGTGGACGAGGACGGGCTTATGAAGCGTGGCATGATCGTGCGTCACCTGGTGCTTCCGGGGCATGCAGACGATTCGTGTCGCGTGCTGGACCTGGTGTGGCAGACGGTGGGCGACGTGCCGATCTCGGTTATGAACCAGTACACGCCCAATGCGCTCATGCGCGAGCAGGGCGGCGACCTGGCACGCGCCGTGACGCGTGAGGAGTACGAGCAGGTGCTCGACCATGCCGACGACCTGGGCTTTATGACGATGTTCTGGCAAGAGGGCGGCGCGGTAGACGAGAGCTTCACCCCGGCCTTCGACACCACCGGTGTTCTTACCAGCGCAAAGTAGTGCGTTCGTCGATGATTTTTCTGGGACGGGGATAAAAATCATCGAGAGGATCGCCTGTTCGAAAAGTTGCCAAAATAGTCGCGCCCCAAAAAGACTGGTTATTGGGCGTTGACAGTTGGCGAGCCGTAGGTAAAATATCGACTTGTCCTGGGGACGTAGCTCAGTTGGGAGAGCGCTGCCGTCGCATGGCAGAGGCCGAGGGTTCGACTCCCTTCGTCTCCACCCTTGGATTTGATAAGCCGCTGACATTGTGTCGGCGGCTTTTTTTAAAAGAAAGGGCTATACCATGGCCGAGCTTGAGTCCCAACCATTGTCCGACGAGGAGCGCGCTGAGTTGGAAGAGCTCCGCGCTGAGAAGGCCCGCCGCGAGGCTCGGGAAGAGGCCCGTCGCGAGCGTGAGGAGCTGGCTGCCCTGCGCGCCGAGCGTGCGAAGGCCGAGGAGGTCGCCTCGAACGCCGCATCCGAGCGCAAGCCCGCGCCCGCACCCAAGCCCGCTGCTGCGAAGCCTGCACCTGCCGCGCCCAAACCTCAGCCTAAAAAGGCCGCTCGTCCCAAGTCCGTCGAGCCCAAGCCGAGCCGTGACGAGATGACCTTTGCCCAGCGCATGGTTGCCTCCAAGGAACCTACGGGCGAGAACGAGATCCCTGGCATGGCGCCGGCTCAAAAAATCATCATTGTCCTTGCCCTCATCGCGTTTGTCATCTTTATGGGCTACACGATCCTGACCAGCATGGGCCTGCTCTAACCGATTTGCATCGGGCGTCATGTCCGCATGCTCTGCTCTCGTCCAACCCTCAAATTCTGCACCACACATCTGAAAGGTCGCCCCATGGCTTTGACCGACATCTCGCATCCCACCGACATTGCAATGCTCACCGATCTGTACGAGCTCACTATGGCCCAGGGCCTGTGGGAGAGCGGCAAGGCCAATGAGCAGGGTTGCTTTACCGCGTTTTACCGCGACCATCCCTTTGGCAGCGCCTATGCCGTCATGTGCGGCACCGCCGAACTGCCCGAGCTGGTCGAGAACCTGCGCTTTACGCCCGAGGATATCGACTACCTCGCATCGCTTGAGGCCCCGGCCGGCGGCGCGATGTTCAAGTCCGCATTCCTCGACTACCTGCGCGATTTTCGTGCGCATGTAAATATCGACGCCGTCCCCGAGGGCGAGCTCGTCTTTCCGCGCGAGCCCATGGTGCGCGTCACCGGTCCTGCGCTCGAGTGCCAGCTGCTTGAGACGGCGCTGCTCAACATCGTCGGGTTTCAGACGCTTGTCGCCACCAAGACGGCGCGCGTGGTGTTGGCGGCCGACGGTCGCCCCGTGGCGGAGTTTGGCCTGCGCCGAGCCCAGGGTCCCGATGGCGGCCTGGCCGTTGCGCGCGCGAGCTACGTTGCCGGCTGCTCCTCTACGTCCAATGTGCTCGCCGGCCGCCGCTACGGTATTCCCGTCTTTGGCACGCATGCGCACAGCTGGGTGATGAGCTTCGATTCCGAGCTCGAGGCCTTCCGCGCCTTTGCCAAGTCGAGCCCCAAGAACTGCACGCTGCTCATCGACACCTACGATGTGCGCGAGGGCTGCGAGCATGCCATTACGGTTGCCAAGGAGATGGAGGCGGCGGGCGAGCGCCTGTCGGCTATTCGCATTGACTCGGGCGACCTCGCCAAGCTCTCCAAGTATGTCCGCGGTCGTTTCGATGCCGAGGGCCTGCCCTATGTGGGGATCTCGGTTTCGAACGATCTTGACGAGTATACGATTCAGTCGCTGCTCGACCAGGGCGCGCCCATCGACAGCTTTGGCGTGGGTACCAAGCTCGCGACCTGCTATGACCAGCCGGCGCTGGGCGGCGTGTACAAGCTTTCCGCCCGCCGTGCGAGCGAGGCAGATCCATGGACGCCGGTGGTCAAGCTCTCCGAGCAGCCCTACAAGCGCACGATCCCGGGCGTGCAGCGTGTGCGCCGCTATTACGACGGCTTTGGCGGCCCGGTCTGCGACATGATCTACGACGAGGACCATCTGGCTGGGGAGGGCGCCGCGCGCGGCAATACCCTTGTGGCCGTGAATGATGCCGCCCTGGTGACCGACGTGTCCGAACTTGAGTATCGCGAGCTGCTGGTGCCGATCGTGCGCGACGGCAGTGCGGTGGCTCCGCGTGAGAGCATCCAGGACGCGCGCGAGCGCTGTGTTTGGGCGCTTGATCATCTGGACGCAGCTTTCAAGCGCTTCCTGTACCCGCAGACTTATGTGGTGGGCATGGAGCAGGGCCTGGCACAGGTGCGCGACGAACTCGTGCGCAAGAATATGGCCGCGGCTTCTGCCTTTCCCTGGGCTCACTAATTCCTTGGGCGGTAGGGGCGAGTCACGCTCCCTTGGCCGCCAGCTTGGCCGTTCGCTGAACAGTTGATTGGTTTGACGTATGACGACTTCTTATAAAACGATGGTGGTAAAGATCGGTTCGTCCACGGTGGTGGGCGCCGACGGCAAGGTCAACCGCTCCTTTATCGGCGGGCTTGCCGATCAGGCCGCAGCCCTGCGCAAGCTCGGCTGGCGCCTGGTCGTGGTGAGCTCGGGCGCTATCGCCTGCGGCTATCCCGTGCTGGGCTTCGGCCGCAAGCCGGTCGGCGACCTGCCGAGCCTGCAGGCCTGCGCCTCGGCTGGTCAGTGCATCATCTCGTCGGCCTACGACGAGGAGTTCCATGCGCGCGATCTGCTCACCTCGCTCGTGCTGCTCACGCGCCACGACACGGCGCGCCGCACGTCCTACCTGCACGCGCGCGACGCCCTGCTGCGCCTGGTGGAGCTGGGCGTGGTGCCAGTCGTCAACGAGAACGATACCGTCACCGTCGACGAGATCAAGTTTGGCGACAACGACACGCTGGCGGCGCTTGTGAGCTGCCTGGTTTCTGCCGATCTGTGCGTGACGCTCTCGGACATCGATGGCCTCTATACCGCCAATCCGCACGAGGACCCCACGGCCGAGTTTGTTCCTGTCGTGCATAAGATCGATGCCAAGATTATTGCCTCGGCGGGCGATTCTTCCACATCGGTGGGCACGGGCGGCATGATTACCAAGATCCGCGCGAGCCGCATCCTGATGACGGCGGGCATTCAGAGCGTGATTTGCTCGGGCGAGGAGCCCGATGCGCTCGTGCGCCTCGCCCGCGGCGAGAGCGTGGGCACGCTGTTCGATCCGCCGGCGGAGCGTCTGGACATCGCGCCCCGCAAGCTGTGGATCGCGCTGGGCGACAAGGCACATGGGTCGGTGACGGTTGATGATGGTGCTGCGAAGGCGCTGGTTAGCCGTGGCTCTTCCTTGCTTGCGGTGGGTATTCGCGAGGTCGATGGCCAGTTTGCCGAGGGCGATGTGCTCGATGTGTGCGATCCGAGCGGTATGGTCGTCGCCCGCGGTATCGCCGAGGCCGATTCGGACGTGCTGGAGCTTGCTGCCGGCCGCCGCCAGGACCAGATCGCCAGCAACCGCCTGCTCGCTAACTTGGCCGAGAAGCCGGCGATACACAGGGATAATTTAATCGTCTTCGCCTAGCCAATTGACGCTGCAAACGCCCCTAAGCGGCAATCTGACGTTCAATCGTCGGGCATGACCAAAAGGTCAATGCCCTCCTCTTTCACGTCACCTTGCTCGCTTAGGGGCGTTTTCGCTTTCCGTCCTCTTCCTGCAATGTTGCTGTTCTCGGCACTTGGGGACGTTCCTTATGTGCCGGCAGGTGGTGAGTCTCTTTTGTTAGAAGATCTGGCGCAGGTCTCCTCGGTTGAGGGCTTCGTTGAAGAGGTGCTTGAACACCACGCTGCCGTGCAGGCCATCGTGCTCGAACTCGTTAGTCACCCAGGCATGCGAGTTGCCCACGCGGCTGAGCGTGTCGAGCTGCAGGTCCGAATCCACGTACATGTCGTCGAAATACACCGCGGCCTGCAGGGGCACCTCGTTGCACGCCAGTCGCTGCGGGTCGTAGATCTTGTCCCAGCTGGTGTCTTCCATCAGCAGGTCCATGGCGGGCTTGAAGGGCTTGAGCTCGGGCATCTGCTCGAACATCCACGGGAACATGGCCTCGCCGGTAAACATGAGCGGGCGCGCGAGGGTGTCGAACTCGGCGCGGTGAGCCTTCTCTTCAGCCGCGGCCCAGCGAATGGGTATGGTGTCGCCGTCGGCGTAGATAAACTCCTGCAGCGTCCAGTACAGCGGGTTTGTACGCGTGTTGGTGCGCTCGAAGGCGCGCATCAAAAAGCTGTCGGATACCGAGGAGCCGCAGCTAAGCGTACCGTCGCCAGTAACAAACGCGTGATCGATAATCCAATGCATGCGCTCAAAGCTCGGCTTCATGCCAAAGTCGCTGCCCATGAGCTGTAGGCGCTCGACCGTCATCGGCGAGCCGTCGGGCAGCACGGGCTTCTGTGCTTCGAGCGCATCGGCCAGGGCTGCCACGCGCTCGACGTCGGCGGGGTAGCGGTCGTAATACTGCTGCGTCTTGGCGGCCATGCGCGGGAAGGTGTGCGCGTAGACCTCGCTGGCGCTCGCCGGCACGTGGGGGATGCCGCCGCAGGTAAAGCTCGCCGCCACGCCCTCGGGGAAGAGCGACAGATAGCTCAGCGTCAAAAAGCCGCCGTAGCTTTGGCCGAGCGTGACCCACGGCTTGCCTCCAAAGCGCACTAGGCGCAGGTACTCAAAATCGCGCACGATGGAGCTGGCGAGGTGGCGCTTGAGGAAGTCCGCCTGCGAGCGTGCTGTATCGGCGCCGGCGGCCGTTGCGCGATCACCCAGTGCCTTGATCGTGCGTCCGTCCACGCAGCTGCTGCGTCCGGTGCCGCGCTGGTCGGGAAGGACCACGCGGAAGTGCTTGACGGCCTCCTCGATCCAGCCGTCGCTTGTGGGCGACAGCGGACGCGGGCTCTCGCCGCCGGGGCCGCCCTGCAAAAACAGGAGCAGTGGCAGATCGTCGTTGATGCGGTCGGGCGCGCAAACCACGCGGTAGAAGAGCTTGATGCTCTCGGGCGCGCCGGCGATGGGTGCCGGCATAGCGCCGCGGCGCATGGTGCTGCCGACGGCCAGGAGCATCGGCTCCAGGCCGCGCCAGTCAAGGGGGACGTCGATGCTGTGATCCTCGACGTAAAGGCCGGGGACGTGGTACGAAGTGATGAGGGCCATGTGAGTCTTCCGTTCGTTGCGGTGTTTCGGGTTGACCAATTCTACCGCCGCGGGCGAGGCCATGCACAAATCGGCTACCATGGTTGCAAACTTCTAGGAGAAAGGGCCGCCCATGTCGGTCGATATAGCCACGTATGTCCACGATCTTGCCGTTGCCGCCAAGGCAGCGTCGGCCTCGCTTGCCACGGCGAGTGATGAGCAGCGCCAGGAGGCCGTGCGCGCCATGGCCGCAGCACTGCGCAACGGTGTCGACTCCATCGTCGCCGCCAACGAGCTCGACATGTCCGCCGCGCGCGATGCGGGCACTTCGGCCGGACTGCTCGATCGCCTGCTGCTGACGCCTGAGCGCGTCGAGGGCATGGCCGCCGGCCTGGAAAAGCTCGCCGAGCTGCCCGATCCCGTGGGCCGCGTGCTCGACCACCGCGTGCTTGCAAGCGGCGTGGACCTGACCCGTGTGAGTGTTCCGCTGGGCCTGGTCGCTATGGTCTACGAGGCGCGCCCCAACGTGACGGCCGACGCCGCAGGCATCTGCATCCGTACCGGCAACGCCTGCATTCTGCGCGGCGGCTCGCTGGCCTATCACTCGTGTGCCATGATCGCCGAGCTGCTGGCCGATGCGCTCGAGGCCAAGGGCTTCCCGCGCGAGGCCGTGTCGATGATCGAGTCCACCGACCGCGAGGCCACTGGCGAGCTCATGAAGCTCCGCGGCATTGTCGACGTACTCATTCCGCGCGGCGGTGCAGGCCTGATCCAGCGCTGCGTGCGCGAGTCGCTTGTGCCGGTGATTGAGACGGGCACGGGCAACTGCCACATCTACGTGCATGAATCCGCCGACTTTGATAAGGCGCTCAACATTATCGTTAATGCCAAGACCCAGCGCGTAGGCGTGTGCAATGCCGCCGAGTCGCTGCTGGTCGACCATGCTGTGGCCGATGCGTTTTTGCCTGCGGTCGTTGCCGTGCTGCACGATCACGGCGTGCTCATTCACGGCGACGAGGCCACGTGCGCCGCGTGCGCCGACGCCGGCTTTGTGGAGGGCGATGACTACGTCGCCGCGACTGAGGAGGACTGGGGTCGCGAGTACCTGGCGCTCGAGATGAGCGTGAAGGTCGTGGCAAACGAGGACCAGGCCATCGCACACATCAATCGCTACGGCACGATGCACTCCGAGGCCATCGTTGCCGAGGACACGGACGCTTGCGAGCGCTTCCTCGATGCGGTCGATGCCTCGGCCGTGTACGCCAACGCCAGCACGCGCTTCACTGACGGCGGCGAGTTTGGCCTGGGCGCCGAGATCGGCATCTCGACCCAAAAGCTCCACGCCCGTGGCCCCTTTGCCGCCGAGGCCCTCACTACCTACAAATACAAGCTCCGAGGCACCGGCCAGGTCCGCCCCTAAACCTACCAAAAAGGGACAGGTTTATTTTGGCAGGTTTTATCTGCGGTTTTGCCGGGCGACGCGTTCGCCCGGCTTTTTTCTCCGTATGCCTTTTCTGCCTTTCGGCTTGAGCCGCGGCGATATACGATAGTGACACCGTGTCCTAGCACCGACTCACTTGGAGGTATTGCCATGTCTCAGACGCTTTCCGCCGGAATCACCCGTGACCGTGCGTTCGAACTGCTCAACGAGCACAACAAAGATCCGTTCCACATCACCCACGGCGAGACGGTCGAAGGCACCATGCGCTACTTTGCGCGCGAGTTCGACCCCGAGAACGAGGAGTTTTGGGGTATCGTCGGCCTGCTGCACGACTTGGATTGGGAGGAGCATGAGGACGACCCCGTGAACCACACCATCTATGCTGCCAAGATTCTGGAGGGCGAGGGCGCATCGCCCGAGCTCATCCGCGCCATCCAGACGCACACGTCCGATTTCAACGCCTCGCTGCCCAAGCCCGAGTCGCAGATGGAGAAGATCCTATTTGCGTGCGACGAACTTACCGGCCTGATCGGGGCCGCCGTTATCATGCGTCCGAGCAAAAGCGTCATGGACTTTACGACCAAGTCGCTCAAGAAGAAGTTCAAGGACAAGCGCTTTGCCGCCGGCTGCTCGCGCGACGTGATTACGCAGGGCGCCGAGATGCTGGGCTGGGAGCTCCCCGAGCTTTTCGACCGCACCATCGCGGCCATGCAGTCCTTCGCGCCCGACCGCGACACCTTCCAGGCCTAACCTGCCAAAAAGGGACAGGTTTTTTGGTAGGTTTTATCTGGGAAAACGCTTCCGTTGGACGTTATTCAGCGGAAGCGTTTTCTGTTTGACATGGTGACGTTGGCGAATGGCGGCGCCTCGCGGCAGGCAGCTGCGCTTCGCCGTACTCGTAACTCGGCAAGCGCGACGCTAGGACGCGTCCTTGATAATCCATGTCCCCAGTCCGGTCAACAGCTGAACCTGCCTAACCGTTAACCCTTCTTTTCGAAGCGCGAGAATCGCCTCATTGCGAAGTGGCTTGGAGACGGATTTGAGTTCCGTCGGAGCACATCCTGCGACACTCTGCACGATTGCCGTGCCAAATTCGTATAGATCTTCCTCGCGAACCTTGGCTGTTGCGCTGGGGCGATAGGGAAGCGACGGCGCACTTTCCATGAGCTGAAGGTATGAGCGAGGTGTTGGGAATAAAACACCGACAACGCTGCCGGTGACATGCGGCCGTGACCTGGCACTCATTAGATACTCACGATGGCTGCTCCAGGGATATTCGTCGTATGCCGCCAGTCCTGCTTTTTGTGGATTCAGATGAATGTATCGAATTGCCTCGAGTAAATATACTTCCGACTTAATGGGCGAATCCCAAAACCGCTCCTGAAACACGTGGCCGATATGTCCCGTCCGCGCATTGTACCTGCCCGCATACGATACGGCTACCGCGTGCATCGCGTCGCTCTTGCGGTCGTCCGGATCGTCGATGAGCAGATGAATGTGGTTTCCCATAAGGCACCAAGCGATAAGCTCGATATTGTGTTTGGGGAGAATCGCATCGAGGATCTGAAGCATGGCGATTCGGTCCTCGGCATCGTCAAACAGCAATTGCCCTCCGTTTCCACGCAACGTGACGTGGAAATAACCGGTTGGTGACTTTGAACGAGGTTTTCTCGGCATGGCCCCTCCTTTAGCTTGGATGGGCTGAAGATACCTCATTCGGAGGCTTCGGTTGTCGAGATTCAGTTCACCGACCATAGCTGCTACCTGCCGAAATGTTATTGCGTTTTCAAATTGATGCTTTTTAATGGTAATTGAACAAGACGGGCGCGCTTGTTGTGGATGCGGGCGTTAGTTGCGTCGATCTGGACGGCCCCCCTCGCGTGATGTCATCGCAAATGGGCTTCACGCATTTCTACGGCGATAGAAAAATGGCCGGGCGCTCACAAACAAAACGGAGAACTCGGCCATTTACTGATTGTTTGTTGACGTTTGGCCAGATAAAACCTGCCAAAATAAACCTGTCCCTTTTTGACAGGTTAGTTGAGGGCGGCTTGGGCTAGGCGGGCTTCGGCGGCCTCCTCGGTGACGCCCAAGGCCACGGCGAACTCCTCGATGGAGCGGCGTTTGGCCTCCTTGAGTACGCGCATGTAGTAGGAGCTGGGTTTTTTATCAGCTTCCTCGGCCTGGCGAATGCGGTGCATCATGGTCTTTGCCACGCGGACCGTCTCGGGCGCGCCCAGCTTGAGCTGCTGCTTAAAGTGCGTCTCCTCAAGTGAACTGTTGCGCTCGGTAAAAGTGTCGCACTCCAGCTCGTCATAGTGGCTCAGCAGGTGCTCGGCATCTTGCTGCGAGATGGCGGCGTGCAAACGGTCGGCCTGCGCCACGGGGTACATGAGGATCGTCTGCGCATGTCCCTGCTTGGTCTCGAGCAGTAGCATGGGCTGCGGTGTGTCGTCCCTAAAACCGACGACGGTGCAGACTCCCTGACCCGGATGAATGACGTGTTGACCGATTGAGAACATGCTACCTCCAACTTATACGAATTTACGTATGTCTAGAATAACACGCTGACGTGCGCAAACCCTTACTTTATGCAGGAAAAGCACACAACTCCGATAGGTAAGAGTATTCGATAACAGGCGCAGCTCATTCACACCTTTATGCATTTTCAACGCCTGCATAATCTGCAGGCAGACTGGCATCTTTGAGTGACTCCATGCAAGCTGTAGTCAATTTTGTGCATATGCAATATCGATTGGCTTTACCCTGCGACAGTGCCCGTCGCTTGTGATAGAGTGCTACAAACTCTGGCTTTTGCCCTACGAGTGACCAAGAGCTCGGGGGCTTTAACACAAGGAGGATCTATGCCCGAGAAGATTGAAGAGCTGGTACGCGCTGCGCTTGCTGCGGCCCAGGAGGCCGGCGACCTTTCTGCATTTGAACTTGACGATTGCGCTATCGAGCGACCGGCTGACACTTCTCATGGCGAGTGGACCTCTACCATGGCCCTGAAGTCCGCCAAGCTGGCCCATTGCGCCCCGCGCAAGATCGCCGAGGCCATCGTTGCCCATATGCCCGAGGACCCCGCGATCGAGAAGGTCGAGATCGCAGGCCCCGGCTTCATCAACTTCTACCTCTCCGTTGCCGTCAAGAATGCCATCTTTGGCGAGGCTCGCGAGAAGGGTATGGACTTCGCTAAGTCCAACGTCGGTGGTGGCCTGAAGACCCAGGTCGAGTTCGTTTCCGCCAACCCCGTCGGCCCCATGCACATCGGCCACGGCCGCTGGGCCGCGCTGGGCGACTCGCTCTGCCGCGTTATGGATCACGCCGGTTACGACATCCAGCGTGAGTTCTACATCAACGACCACGGCTCTCAGATGAACACCTTCGGCAACTCCATCAGCACGCGCTATATGCAGCTTGCCGACATCATCGCCAAGCAGGGCGTGGATATCGACGAGGCTCACAAGCTGCTGATCGCCGACCGCGACGCCTTTGTTGCCGACGAGAACGACGAGCATCCCGAGACCCATCCGTATCAGGACAACTTTGCCGAGACCCTGGGCAAGGACTCCTACGGCGGCGACTACATCATCGACGAGGCCGCCGAGTTCTGGCGCACCGACGGCGATAAGTGGGTCAACGCCGATCCGCAGGAGCGCATGGAGAGCTTCCGCGAGCGCGGCTATGTAAAGATGGTCGACAATATGCGCGACCTTTGCCATGCCGTTAACTGCGACTTCGATCGTTGGTTCTCCGAGCGCTCGCTGTATGTGAAGGACACCGAGGGCGAGACCGCCGGCACCTCCGCCGTCGACCGCGCTTTTGAGAAGCTCGACAAGATGGGCTATCTCTACACCAAGGACGGCGCCCTGTGGTTCCGCTCCACCGACCTGGGCGATGACAAGGACCGCGTTCTGATCAAGTCCGATGGCGAGTACACCTACTTCGCCTCCGACGTTGCCTATCACTGGGATAAGTTCCAGCGCGTCGACCACGTCATCGACATCTGGGGCGCCGACCACCACGGCTACATCGAGCGCGTCCGCTGCGTCTGCGATGCCTTGGGTTACCCCGGCAAGTTTGAGGTTCTGCTGGGCCAGCTCGTCAACCTGCTGCGCAACGGCAAGCCCGTCCGTATGTCCAAGCGTAAGGGCACCATGGTGACCCTGCAGGAGCTCGTCGACGAGGTCGGCTCCGACGCTGCCCGTTACACCCTCATCTCCAAGAGCTCCAACCAGATGGTCGACTTCGATATTGAGGCCGTCAAGAAGCGCGACAACTCCAACCCGGTGTACTACGTGCAGTACGCTCACGCCCGCGTGTGCTCCATCCTGCGCCGTGCCGCTGACGTTACGCCCGAGCAGGCTGACGAGATGGGCATGAAGGCCATCGCCGCCAAGGCCATCGGTGAGAACGTCGATTACTCGCTGCTGACCGACCCGACCGAGCTCGCCCTTTCGCGCAAGCTCAACGAGCTCACCGACCTCATCGCCAGCTGCGCTCGCGACCGCGCCCCGTTCCGTCTGACGCACTTTGCTGAGGAACTCGCCGGCGACTTCCACAGCTTCTACGCTGCCTGTCAGGTGCTGCCGAGCGAGGGCCGTCCCGTCGACCCCGAGCTTTCGCGTGCCCGTCTGGCCGCTTGCGATGCCGTCCGCGTGACGCTCGCCCTGGTGCTCACCCTCGTTGGCGTTTCCGCGCCCGAGCAGATGTAAGCTACGGGTCATTTGACCGTACAGACTTGGTTTAACTAAGCCTTGAAAGCCCGATCTCCCACGGAGGTCGGGCTTTTTGCAAACGCCGACGTATTGACGAATTTGGAACTGCTGGAAATACGAAACTATGCCGGTTTACTACGATGAAATGAGAAATTCCAACTACGCCGGCTTTTCGCAAAAAAGCGCAAGGCATCTACCTGCGGTTTTAGTTCAACAAGTTTCGGAGTGATCGCGGTTGAGCGATTCATCGTAGTAAACCGCCACAGTTTTGGCGGAGGCAGTCAGATTTGTGGGTGTTAAACCAAAGATTGTCCCTTTTGACTAGTCGTTTAAGAACGTCCTCAATGACTAAGTTGCAGGTGGTTGCGGTTGTGTTACACTAACGCTGCGTATATGACGCAAATATCTCGATACAGATCAATGATGTCCGTCGGTATTTGACGGAGCTAGACTGTTTAGCCGCCCTGAAGGTTTATGCAGGGAGCATGTGATCACAGGGCTTGAAAAGAAAGTTGAGCAAACACTGTGTCTGATCAACAGCAAGAAAACGAAATAACGACGACGCAAGCCGCTCCCGCTGCACCGGTTGCGTTGGACCAGGTCGCGGCGCCCGCGCAAGCCTCGGCTCCTGAGACGCCTAAGGCTGCTTCGACGCCTACGCCTTCAGCGGCTGAGAAGGCCGTGCCTGCAACTGGTGAGGAGGCTGCTCCGGCAAAGCCCAAGCGTACGCGCCGCACGGTCAAGCCTGCCACTGACGGCGAGGAGGTCACCAAGCCCAAGCGCCGTACCACGCGCACGACGCGCGCCAAGCGCACCGTTGCAGCTGACTCCTCGGCGCCGATTTCCGATGAGGTCGCGCAGGCACGTGCGTTGGCGCAGATTAGCGAGGCTCAGGTGGTGCGCGCCCGCCGTCGTGCTGCCGAGCGCGAGGCCGCGGCTCTGACCGAGCTTGCAGCTCCGTCTGTGCCCGAGACGCCTGCCGCCGACCAGCCGACCGAGAAGCCGGTACCGCGCACACGCCGTCGCACGGCTGCTAAGGCCGAGCAGGTTGCCGATCAGGTAACCCCCGAGCTCACTGAGGCTTCGGTCCGTTCCGCGGCAGGGGAGGGCACATCGCCTGTTGAGCCCGCTGCGCCTGTCGAGGCCAGCGAAGTTCCCGTTGTCGATCCGGCTTTGCGCCCGCACCGTCGCGGTCGCAAGCCCAAGGCCTTCGTCGAGGCAGAGAAGGCCGCAGCCGCAGCTGCAGCCGCTCGGGATGCTGCGGCGACCGCCGAGTCTGCAACCGCCGCCGACGCGCCCGTCCAGGATGCTACGACTTCCGAGGCCGCTCCCGCCGATGTCGAGCCCGCCGACGTCCGTCCTGGTCGCAGCCATCGTACTGCTGCTAGGCGCACGTCCAAGGCCAAGGCTGCCAAGAAGGGTGTGTCCGAGGATTCCGCCGAGACGACCGCCGATGCATCGACTGATGCCGCCGAGCCCCAAGACGTCGAACAGCCTGCGTCTGAGAAGCCCAAGCGCGGTCGTAAGAAGTTCGCTAAGGCCAAGGCGTCCGAGCAGCAGGCCGAGGCCGAGCTGCAGGGCGATTCCAAGGCCGAGGCCAGCGATGATACTGTGGCCAATGCCGACGCCGCCGCAACTGATGGTGCCGCGCCCGCCGAGGCCGAAGACGGCGCTCGCCCCAACCGTCGCCAGCACAAGCGTAACGACGAGCGCAACGACCGCAAGGACGAGCGCAACAACGACCGTCGCAACCGCCAGCGCGATCGCAAACAGCGCAACAAGGAGCGCAACGCCGCCCCCACCGAGCCCACGCTTTCGCGCGAGGAGCTCGCGGCCATGAAGGTCGCCGAGCTGCGCGAGAAGGCCAAGGAGTTCGAGATCGAGACGACCGGCAAGAAGAAAGCCGAGCTCGTCGAGGAGATCTACGTCACCGCCGCGAAGGCCGAGGGCTTCCGCGACATCAAGGGCATTCTGCAGATTCGTCCGGACAGCTCCGGTATCATCCATGCCCATGGCTACATGAAGTCCAACGACGACGCCTTCGTGCCCGCCTACCTCATCCGCTCCGCGCGCCTGCGCACGGGCGACGTCATCGAGGGCTCGCTGCGTCCTTCGCGCGGCGGCGACAAGCGCGCCGGCCTCGCCAAAATCACGACCGTCAACGGTCTGGACCCCGAGCAGATTCGCAACCGTCCCAAGTTCGGCGACCTCACCCCGGTCTATCCCAACGAGCCGCTGCGCATGGAGCACGGCAAGGACTCCATTACCGGTCGCGCCATCGACATCGTGTCGCCGATCGGCAAGGGTCAGCGTGGCCTGATCGTGTCCCCGCCCAAGGCCGGCAAGACCACGATCCTCAAGAAGATCTGCCAGTCTATCTCGATTAACAACCCCGAGGTGCACCTCATCTGCCTGCTCGTCGACGAGCGCCCCGAAGAGGTCACCGATATGCAGCGCTCCATTAAGGGCGAGGTCGTGGCCTCGACCTTCGATATGCCCGCCGACAACCACACCCGCGTGGCCGAGCTCGTCATCGAGCGCGCCAAGCGCATCGTGGAGCTGGGCGGCGATGTCGTGGTGGTGCTCGACTCCATCACGCGTCTTGCCCGCGCCTACAACTTGGCGGCGCCCGCCTCGGGCCGTATCCTTTCGGGCGGCGTCGATTCGGCGGCGCTGTATCCGCCCAAGCGCTTCCTGGGCGCAGCCCGTAATATTGAGAACGGTGGCTCGCTCACCATCCTGGCCTCTGCCCTCATCGACACCGGTTCCAAGATGGACGAGGTCATCTTTGAGGAGTTCAAGGGCACCGGCAACATGGAGCTTAAGCTCGACCGCGACCTGGCCGATCGCCGCATCTTCCCGGCTATCGACCCCGTTGCCTCCGGTACGCGTAACGAGGACCTGTTGGTTGACGAGCAGATGCGTCCGTTTGTCTTTGGCCTGCGTCGCATCCTCGCCGGCATGAACAACACCGAGCGTGCGGCCGCATCGTTTATCAAGGGTCTTAAGGGCACCAACACCAACCAGGAGTTCCTGGTGCGTTCGGCCAAAAAGCACAGCGACTACGAGCAGACGTTCTAGGTTGTCATCCACACGCAGCGATAGTCATCAATGCAATAAAGGGTCGGGGCTTTGAGCCTCGGCCCTTTTCCATATCGCCGCTCCGCGCTAATTTTTGACCATAAGACCGACGAGCAGCAGGTTTCCCGTTTCAATCCGACATCGTCGCTTGCAATCGACAGGGCGGTTTCGCATAATAGTTTTCAAGCTTCGCGACGGAAAACGCAGATGAAACGAACCATATACCGTTGCTTTGGGGCATAGCCCCGCTTCATCTTCTCTCGCGCAGCCAACTGAATGATGCGATTTGGGTGCTGGAAGATGGGGAGAGCTCATGGCTTCTTCTGATGCAACACAACGAGCAGTCCTTGCCGGACTTTCGTGCGGGATCGGCCTTGCCGCTCCCGTGGTTATGTATGCCGCGACGCTGCCGTTTTCGTCGGTGAACGAGACGGTCGTGGCGGGTGCGGTTCCCTTCGCCGTGGGCGCGGTGGCGGGCGTGGGTATCTATGCCGCCTCGCTGGGTATCTCCGAGTACCGTGCGCACCGTGAAGAGCGTCTGTTCCAGCCCGATGCCATGGGCGGTGCCGCCAATCTCAATCAGCATCAAAGCGAGTTCAAGACCGCCTCGATTCCAGCTCAGCAGCAGGATGCGACTCCTTACGCTGCGACTTCTGCTTCTCAGGCTCAGGCGGAGCAGTCTACCTCGGCATTCCTTTCCGGCCTGACTGGTGCGTTCCAGCGCCGTCATGCCGATGATGGTGTCCCTACCATCGCTCGAGCCGCAGATGCCATGGACGAGGACGAGGCTTGGTCCATGATCGACAGTATGCTCGACGACGATTCGCCGGTGAGCTGCGACCCTGCACACTCGCGCGACGTCTATCAAGTCGCCATCGACGAGCTCACCAACGGCGGGCAGACCGGCTCCTTCAATCGCGACGACATCGCCGCCGCGGCACGCGCCGTGTCTGGTTCCCAGGCCGCCCCTGCGGGCAGCACGGCGGCTTTCGTGGCACTCGTTGCCAACGCGGCAGCCAATAACGCCTACAACGCTACCTCGGCGGACGCGAACGCTTCTGCCGACAATTCGTACGTTGATGAAGCCATGACTGCGGACGAGGAGGCCGTTGCCGCCCGCCGTGCCGCCGAAAGCTCGCTTTGGGGCGCTCCTGCCCAGCAGCAGGCGGCTGAGGCTGCGCCGTACAATGCAAACCTCGCCAGCATGCCTATCATCTCCGGTGCCGTGGACATCGATCTCGATGACCTCGATGAGCCTGCAGCCATCACCGCATCGATTGATGCCCAAGATCGCATCGACACCGGCGACCTTCCGGACGCCTCGCTCGAGGTCGATGTCCCCATGGCCGATTACTCGGGCCACGAGGACATGTGGGCCGCCGCCACCGCGATTCTGGATGAGATTGACGAGCCTGCTCCTGTTGCAGCCCCCGCTCCCGTCGTTGCCCCTCAGCCTGCTGCCCCCGCCTATGTCGGCCGTCACAGTGCTGTGTTCCCCGAGGATACCGCCCGTATCTCGCGCGAGAGCATCGAGCGGGCCGAGGCTATTGCCGCCGGCATTATGGAAAACCGTCGTCACGAGCGCGTCAATCAGATCCTCGAGGAAGAGATCGAGCGCCTGCAGTCCTCAACTGCCAAGCGTACGGGCCGTGCCTATCTGAGCGTTATCGAGGGCGGTACCGCCAGCTTCGCGCCGCTCCGCGCGGAGGCATAACTTCTGCATGGTTAAGATCAATCGAAAATGGGCGGTCGTGACCTGCCTGATGGCGCTCTTGATCTGGGGCAATTCGCTGGTTCCCGGCTCGGGGTCGGGCTCGCTGAGCCAAACGGTCATGGAAGCTATCCGCGGTTTCCTGCACGGCGTGGGACTTCCATATGAATGGGTGAACAACTTTGTTGTTCGCAAGTGTGCGCATTTTACCGAGTATATGGTGCTCGGCATCCTGGCAACGCACGCCTTTGATTTTGAGGGCCGGCGCACCTTTGACGTGCTGCTGCCCACGGCGGTGTTCCTGCTGCTGATTCCCTCGATCGACGAGACGATTCAGCTCTTTGTGCCGGGACGCGCCGGCATGATCACCGATGTGATGATCGACTGCTGTGGAGCGGCAACGGGCGTTGTGCTCCGATATCTCTTACGGTCGCTGATGTGCGCCAAAAAGGCCGCCTAGGACGTATTGTTTGGTCCTAGGCGGCCTTTTTTATTTGAGGGCTTATATGAGGCGTGGTGGCGTCGTTCCGTAGGTTGGATTTGCCGAGCGCGCCACGCCCTGTGGGTGCGTCTGCTACTGAAGCGCCTGTGCGCCCAGGGCCAGGCAGCCCATAATGCCCTGCTTGCCCTCGAGGCTGTTGTTGACGATGTAGTTATCGATGTCGTTGACCTCGGGCGTGACGATATAGCCGTTGAGCATCTCGGCGCACTTCTTGCGCGCGAGCGGCACGATGGGGGTGTGGTCGGCCACGCCGCCGCCGATGATGATCTTTTGCGGCGCGTAGCACAGCGTGTAGGTCATGAGCGCCTGTGCCAGATAGCCGGCGAGCAGGTCCATGGCCTCCGGGTCATCGGCCATGTCTCCAGCGCTCTTGCCATCCCAGCGCTTTTTAACGCCGGGGCCGGCGATGAGGCCCTCGAGGCAGTTGTCGTGGAAGGGGCAGGCGCTATGCTCGCCGATGGTGTCGCGCGGGTCGCGCGTGACCAGGATGTGGCCGGCCTCGGGATGCATCATGCCGTGCACGAGCTTACCGCCCGAGAGCACGCCGGCGCCCACGCCGGTGCCGATGGTCAGGTAGACCACATCGGTAAGGCCCTTGGCGCAACCAAACGTGACCTCGCCTAGGCAGGCGACGTTGACGTCGGTATCGTAGCCGCAGGGGATATTGAGCTCGTTTTGGATAGTGCCCAGCAGGTCAAAGTAGCGCCATGCCGTTTTGGGCGTCTCCAGGATCTTGCCGTATTGGGGCGAGGCGGGGTTGACTGCGGTAGGGCCAAAGGCGCCAATGCCCAGCGCGGCGATACCCTTGTCGGCAAACCATGCGTTGACGGCCTCGACGGTTTCCTGCGGAGTCGTGGTCGCGATCTGTTCGCGCTCCAGGACCGTACCGTCTGCATATCCCGTGGCGCAAACCATCTTGGTGCCGCCGGCCTCGAGCGCTCCGATAAGCTGCTGCTCTGCCATAGTGATCCTCTCTCTGGGACGAGTTGCTCCGTGACTAAAGTATAGGGCTCTAAACCATTTAAGAAAGCGCTATAAAAAGAAGAAGCCTCGCAACGTGGCGGGCGGTGCGGGGCTTCTTTGGTTGCTTTAGTTGCCGGGCCGTCCTTACCCGCGCGGCTTGATTTTATCACGTAGCGACTTGAGGTTCTCCAGTGCCGCGTTAAGCGTCTCGTCCCGCTTGGCAAAGTGGAAACGAATCAGATGGTTGACGGGCTCGCGGAAGAAGCTCGAGCCGGGCACGGCGCCCACGCCCACCTTGGATGCGAGGTCCTCGCAGAATTCGAGGTCGCTGTCATAGCCAAACTCAGAGATGTCCATCATGACGTAGTAGGCGCCCTGCGGCACGTTATGCTCAAGACCGATACTGTCGAGTCCCTGGCAGAACAGGTCGCGTTTGGCGGTATAGAGGTCAAGGACCTCATCGTAATAGCTGTCGTCGAAGTTGAGGGCGGTGACAACGGCTTCCTGCAGGGGAGCGGCGGCACCCACGGTGAGAAAGTCGTGGACCTTCTTGATGCGCTCGGTGATCTGGGCCGGGGCGATGGTGTAGCCCAAGCGCCAACCGGTGATGGAGTACGTCTTAGACAGCGAGCTGCAGCTGATGGTTCGCTCGAACATGCCGGGCAGCGTGGCCATATAGACGTGCTCGTGGGGCGCGTAGACGATGTGCTCGTATACCTCGTCGGTAATGCAGTAGGCGTCGTACTTTTTGCAGAGGTCGGCGATGAAGGTGAGCTCCTCGCGCGTAAAGACCTTGCCGCAAGGGTTGGAAGGGTTGCACAGGACGATGGCCTTGGGGTCGTTGTCGCGGAAGGCTGCCTCGAGCGTCTCGCGGTCAAAGTCGAATGTGGGCGGGTTGAGCGGCACATAGATGGGCTCGGCACCCGAGAGAATGGTGTCAGCGCCGTAGTTCTCGTAGAACGGCGAGAAGATGACGACCTTGTCTCCGGGGTTCGTAACCGTCATCATGGCGGCCATCATGGCCTCGGTGGAGCCGCAGGTGACTACGATATTCTCGTTGGGGTTTACCGACATGCCCATAAAATGCTCCTGCTTGGCGGCAAGCGCCTCACGCATGGCCTGGGAGCCCCAGGTGATGGAGTACTGGTGGTAAAGCGGCTTGGGGTCGGTGGCGATGGTGCTGAGGCTATCGAGCAGCTGCGCTGGGGGGTCGAAGTCAGGGAAGCCCTGCGACAGGTTGATGGCGCCATACTTGTTGGAAATGCGCGTCATACGGCGGATGACGGAATCGGTAAACGTTGCCGTACGGTTGGAGAGTTCTTTCATGCCGGTCCTTTCGAGCATTTGCAGTGGGGCAAGTTTACTCCTATGAAACCGGTGGGATTTGCTCGAAATGGTCTCGAAAAACTCTTTTCAAAATTCTTGAAAATTGGGGCTTGCATCGCGTGGCGTTCCTTGCAATAATAGTCGAGCGCGAAGCGCACAGGACACGGTGGGTGTAGCTCAGTTGGCTAGAGCGACGGGTTGTGGTCCCGTAGGTCGAGGGTTCGAGTCCCTTTACCCACCCCAGTTCTTGCTTCGTGTTGATATCGGGTCGTTAGCTCAGTTGGTAGAGCAGGGGACTCTTAATCCCAAGGTCCAGGGTTCGAACCCCTGACGGCCCACCACACGATATCTCTTCTAAAGTCCACCACAATGGACTTTAGCTTTGGGTCGTTAGCTCAGTTGGTAGAGCAGGGGACTCTTAATCCCAAGGTCCAGGGTTCGACCCCCTGACGGCCCACCCAAAGCATGGTAAAGCGACTGGCTTAGGCTGGTCGCTTTTTTTGTTAACCTCACATGGGGTCGAACCCGTCGGGGTGCGGAGCTGAGGAAATGCGTAAGCATTTGCCAGCGCAGCGCGCAAGGCGCGAAGCGCCGCAGCGACCGCCTGCGCAGCAGGCTGACCCCCTGACGGCCCACCCAAAGATTGTTAAAGCGACTGGCTCAGGCTGGTCGTTTTTTGTTGACCACGCATGGGGTCGAACCCGAAAGGGCGCGGAGCTGAGTAATCTGCACCGTGATTCCCTTAGGGAAAACACGGCTAAAGCCCCGTAGGCGTGTTCTCCTTAGAGGAATCATGCTCACAGGGCTCGATGCATGTTGAAAAGTTGTGATCAAACTCAAAGTGAGAATCGATTTAGTCTGCTCGATAGTGCGAACCTAAGCTTTCAGTTCGCTTACGCATGGCTTTGACCATTTCCTGTGCTAGTTGAATCTGTGATTGCAGGCGGGCGAGGGCTGCGACTTCGCTGTCCTGGGCTTTCTGTGTGCTCAAGGTCGTTGCCTCTGTCTTCAAGCCCTCAAGCTCGTGTAGTGCCTCGGATAGGCCCGTCTCGGTGCGGTTGATCATGCAATAGGTGCTCATCGTGTGCTTAAGGCTGTGTGTCAGGCGTTCGGCATCTGTTGTGGCAATGCCGTACTGGGGGAGGGCGATATCCACCTTCGGGGCTGTCTCAGGCTCTATCTGCGCTGCAAGGGCTGCCGATGCGCCTGCGATGCGCCCGAACACGATGCCGTTGGCGCTTGACAAGCCACCGATGCGGTCGGCGCCGTGCATACCGCCTGTCGCCTCGCCGCAGGCGTAGAGGCCCTCAACACCCGTGTATGCGGTCTTATCGATCTTGATGCCGCCGTTAGCAGCGTGGGCATACATCGCAACGCGCATCTCGTCAGCCGGGGCGATGCCGTGCTCGTCTTGCAGCCAGGTGGCAAAGGTCTGCACAAACTCTGGGACATCCTCGCGGGGGAAGTCGTAGTGGAGTGCCAGGCCTTCGACACCTGCCTGATCGATGACGAGATCGATAGCGCGGGAGGCCAAGCGTGACGTGAAGGGACCATATCCAGAGCGCTGCTCGAGCAGGTCGTCCAGCTTGTCGTCGGCAATATCTACCGGCTGGTCTACATGCACGTAGCGCCAGGTTTTCTCGTTGAAGACCAAGTTACGCCGGGGCTCGATGAAGCCGGGCATCATCTGCATGAACTCTATATTAGTAAGTGTTGCGCCGTGCGCCAGTGCGATGGCCTGCGAGGAGCTGAGCGCATCAGCCGACGTAAGGCTGCGCTCGAACAGGCCGCCTGTGCCACCGGCTGCGATGATCGTGGCCTTGGCAGCAAAGGGCACGATTCGATCTTCGGTGAGGTCGTAGAGCACGGTTCCGGTTATTCTGCCGTTCGTGTCCTCAACAAGGTCGATAAGCTCATGGCGGGGGAGCAGGCGAATGCCGAGCGACTCGATCCAGGTCGTCAGAGCGTCCTCAAGGGGCTTGCGGGTGAGACCGCGCCACATGCGCGTCTTGTGATCAAAGCAGGGGATAAACTGCTTTTGCTGAGCGCTCTCAGCGTTTTGCGGACGCTTGAGCTTAACGCCCAGGTCTTGCTCGAGCCAGTCAATCGCTTGGGGAATGCCGTGGACGAACGTTTGGACGAGTTCGGGGTCGGCAACGCCGCCGCCGACGGTCTGGATGGTGTCGATGAGGTCCTGCTCGTCGTCTTCGTCGACGGGACCGATGAGGCCGAGGCCCCAGGTACCCGGGAAGAAGCTCGATCCACTCATGGTCTTGCCGGCGCTTGCCACAGTGACGGTTGCACCCGTGCGTGCCGCTTCGATGGCGGCGCAAAGGCCCGCAATGCCAGCTCCAATTACCAGTACATCAGTCGATTCCATCGGATTCCTTTCTCGTCCGGCGCATTATCGCACGGGTGATCGGCAATGGGGCCGCAAAGACTTGGCAAATCGGTAAAGGGCAAATATGGCAGGTGGGCGTCATGGACGCTCTGACGCTCTATCTCGTCACATCTCGTATTTTGCCCCAACTGATATATCGAAATTTGCTACCCTACGACAGCGCAAACAAAAAGAGCCGCTACCTCGAAAGGTAGCGGCTCCAAAGCTCAAATATATGAGCATCGCGCGGGCGCGATTAGGCCTTGAGGGCCTCCTCGACGGCGACAGCGCAGGCGACGGTGGCACCGACCATGGGGTTGTTGCCCATGCCGATGAGACCCATCATGTCAACGTGCGCAGGCACGGAGGAAGAACCGGCGAACTGGGCGTCGGAGTGCATGCGGCCCATGGTGTCGGTCATGCCGTAAGAGGCAGGGCCGGCGCCCATGTTGTCCGGGTGCAGGGTACGGCCAGTGCCGCCACCAGAAGCGACGGAGAAGTACTTCTTGCCAGCCTCGAGGCGCTCCTTCTTGTAGGTGCCAGCGACGGGGTGCTGGAAGCGCGTGGGGTTGGTGGAGTTACCGGTGATCGAGATGTCGACGTTCTCGTGCCACATGATGGCAACGCCCTCGCGGACGTCGTCGGCGCCGTAGCAGTTGACGGCGGCGCGGGGACCATCGGAGTAGGGGATGGTCTCGACGACCTTGAGCTCGCCCGTGAAGTAGTCGAACTGGGTCTTCACGTAGGTGAAGCCGTTGATGCGGGCGATGATCTGAGCAGCGTCCTTGCCCAGACCGTTGAGGATGACGCGCAGCGGCTTCTTGCGAGCCTTGTTGGCGTTCAGAGCCAGGCCGATAGCACCCTCAGCGGCAGCGAAGGACTCGTGGCCGGCCAGGAAGGCGAAGCACTCGGTGTCGTCGGAGAGCAGCATGGCGCCCAGGTTGCCGTGGCCCAGACCGACCTTGCGGTCCTCGGCGACGGAGCCGGGAACGGTGAAGGCCTGGATGCCCTCGCCGATGATGGCGGCAGCCTCAGAAGCGGTCTTGGCCTCGCGCTTGACAGCGAGAGCGCAGCCGAGGGTGTAGGCCCACTCAGCGTTCTGGAAGGCGATGGACTGGGTGTTGTTGACGATCTCACGCGGGTTGAAGCCCTTGTCGGTGCAGATCTGCAGAGCTTCCTCGAGGGAGGCGATGCCGTTGTCGGCGAGGCACTTGTTGATCTTGTCAGCGCGGCGCTCGTAACCTTCGAACGTAACAGTCATAGTTATTTCCCTCCCTTTCTACTCGTGAACCGGAAACACGCTGGCGACGGAGTGAGTCTCCTCGTCGGTGCGCGGGTCGATGTACTTGGCAGCGTTCTCCCACTGACCATAGTGGCCCATAGCGCCAGCGATGGCCTCCTCGGGGGTCTTGCCGGCCTTGACGGCGTCGGTGAACTTGCCGAGGTTCAGGAACTCGAATGCGATGATCTCGTTCTTGTCGTTGAGAGCTATGCGGGTGACGTAGCCCTGAGCGAGCTCGAGGTAACGAGCGCCCTTGGCCTTGGTGCCGAACATGGTGCCGACCTGAGAGCGAAGGCCCTTGCCGAGGTCGTCGAGGGAGGCGCCCACGGGCAGGCCGCCCTCGGAGAACGCGGTCTGGCTGCGGCCGTAAACGATCTGCAGGAAGATCTCGCGCATAGCAACGTTGATGGCGTCGCAGACGAGGTCGGTGTTGAGGGCCTCGAGGATGGTCTTACCGGGAAGGATCTCGGAAGCCATGGCGGCAGAGTGGGTCATGCCCGAGCAGCCGATGGTCTCAACGAGGGCCTCCTCGATGATGCCGTCCTTGACGTTCAGCGTGAGCTTGCAGGCGCCCTGCTGAGGTGCGCACCAACCCACACCGTGCGTAAGACCGGAGATGTCGGAAATCTCCTTAGCCTGGACCCACTTGCCCTCCTCGGGGATGGGTGCGGGGCCGTGGTATGCACCCTTGGCAACGGGGCACATGTTCTCCACTTCCTGTGAGTACTGCATGCCTCTCCTCTCTATCGTGTTGGCGTCCCGTCTGGGGGCCGTGGCTGGCGATTGCCGGGCGACCCTTTGATAGGGACATGACATGCAGCCCCTATAATACCGCGAAATGCACGGAATATTCGGCGAACGGCTCAGTTTTCGTAGCGAGAAGTCCGGAAGTTTTAATTGAAACGGTTTAACTCTATGTTCTGTGGTCGCGAACTTCCGTAGAGGGGGTCCGTCTTGGGCAAGCTTTTGGGCAGCTCTTGTATGCGTTGCAGGGGTTGACCTGTTGCAACGGTGCCGTTCGCCGCCTGTTTACTGCCTTTGGCCGCGTGAGCGAATTGTTTTGCGTGAATGTTTTGATGGCACGCTTCAATCGTGCTGTATTGGATGGCAAGCAGATCCCGGCGAAGGGAGCGCCATGCAGCGCGTTTGGAGAACGGTTACCGGCTTTTACCATGTCTGTGCCCGCGGTACGGGCAAGCAGCTCATCTTTGAGGGCGATGAAGACCGGTGGGAGTTCTTGGAGCTGATGCGTGAGTGCTGCCGCAAGGCGGGCGTGACGGTTATCGCCTGGTGCCTTATGGGCAATCACGTGCGTCTGGTGCTTGCAGATTACGAGGACGCGATGAGCGCGGCGATGCACCGGCTGCTTTTGACGTACGCGCGGCGGTTCAATAAACGCACGGGGCGCACGGGCCATCTGTTCCAGAACCGTTTTGACCGGCGCTCGCTCGATACCGACTGGCAGGTGATGGAGGCTATTCGCTCCGTACACGCCGATCCGCAGGAGGCTGGCATCAGCTTAATCGAGCGTTATCCCTGGAGCAGCTTTGCGGAGCATTTGTGCGCTTACGACGGTGACGCGGCTGATGTCGCGAGAGGATTTTCTGATCCTTCTTGCGTGCTTGAGCTTTTTGGTTCTGCCGAGGGCTTTATTACCCATTCGCTTTCGACGCCCGACGGCGGCGAGCCAGCGCTGGGCGATATGAAAGAGACGGAGTGGGAACGCCACGCCTTTGCCGGCAAATTGGCGAAGAGCCTCGGGGTTCCGCTCAACGGGGTTAAAACTGCACCGCTGGCGCAGCGCGATACCGTTATTGTTGGATTGAACAATGCCGGTTTTACGGTGCGCCAGATTGAGCGGTATACCGGGATTGGCAAAAGTACCGTCTCTCGTATCGTGCGCGCCCGCGCGCGAACGGCGATGCGGGCTGGCGGAAACGTGGCGTAGGACTGCCTGTGCACCGCAGCTGGGGTCGCCCATATGTCACAACCATTAGTTCTAAAAGCCTGGTACGGTAACTGCACTTCTTAATATGCATAGAAAAATCGCCATCTTGCATAAAATAACGGCTCGGTCCGGGTTTGCCCGTGCCTACCCCCGTCTGCGCCGTGCAAATAACGGAGTTTTCAGCATCGTGTTGCTGTCGGCACCGCCGCAATCTTGCAACATACGGGTCCCGAAGCTATTGATTTCTGCCGTTGCGCCCCCGAAGCACGTGCCTGCGTCCCGTCAGACCGCGATGCTTGTTCTAAAACACAATATATATGCGCCTAAAGACATTGATTAACGCTTTCGATGCGTATACACACAGCTTGGCGTGCTGAATATTCGCAAAAATGCACGCCGCTTCCTATGGGACCCGTCTGCGGCAGGCGCGAAGCGAGTCGGAGCTTCGCAGAACGGGGCTTGGCGCATTGCTTGGCGGGCCCGGGGCCCTGCCGCAGGCCTTTGGTACTGTGGAAAACGCCCGTGCTCGCGTCTGGCTGTGTGGCAAATGTCAGACGGGGCGCCGGACGCGCGGACTTTGTGCATCTGTGCTCATTAGGAAAAAACAGAGCCGCCCGTATCGGGTGGCTCGGCAATCAAAAACCTTGGATTCGGGGCATACGCTACTGGTTAGCTTGCCCCTCGAGCATGCCGTCGAGGGTGCGCCAGGCGAGCTCGGCGCATTTGACGCGGGCGGGCATGTGCGAGATGTCCTGGAGCTGGGCGGCTTCGTCCAGGTCTTCCAGGTCCTCCTCGGAGAGCTTCTCGCCGCGGATCATGGCGAGGAAGAGCTCTGCCAGGCGGCGAGCTTCCTCGACGGTCTCGCCGGTGATGAGATCGGCCATGATGTCGGCACTGGCCTGGCTGATGGCGCAGCCGTGGCCGGTAAAGGAGGCCTCCTCAATCACGTTGTTCTCGACACGCAGCTGCAGAGTGAGCTCGTCTCCGCAGCTGGGGTTGATGCCGTCGTGCTCGTGCGTGGGGGCATCCATCTCGTACTTATAGTCGGGGTGCGAGTTGTGCTCCATAAACGTGGTGGAGGTGTATAGATTACCCATTGAACGTGCTCCAAACGTGATGCAGGCCGGCGATGAACTTGTCGATGTCGGCCTTGTCGTTGTAGAAGGCCACGCTGGCGCGGCAGCAGGCAAGGTTCTCGACGCCCAGCCAGGTAAGCAGCGGCTGCGCGCAGTGGTGGCCGGCGCGGATGCAGACGCCGTCCATGTCCATGATGCTCGCGACGTCGTGCGGATGGATGCCCTTGACGTTAAAGCTCACAACGCCGTGGTGGTTGTCCCAATAGATGGAGCCGATGATCTGGACAAAGTCGAGCTGCATGAGCTCGCCCATCAGATAGTGGACGAGTGCCTGCTCGCGGGCCTGGATGTTCTCGTAGCCCACCGTGTTGACCAGGTAATCAAGCGCCGCACCCGTGGCGAAGATGCCGGCGGCGTCCTGCGTGCCGGCTTCGAACTTCTCGGGGACGGGCGCCCAGACGGCGTCCTGCTCGGTGACAGAGTCGATCATCTCGCCACCGGTGAGCATGGGCGGCATGGCGTTGAGCAGGTCCATCTTGCCCCACAGCACGCCGATGCCCATGGGGCCCATGGCCTTGTGCGCGCTAAAGGCAAAGAAGTCGGCGCCCAGGTCGGCCACATCGACCGGCATGTGCGGCAGCGACTGCGCACCGTCGACGACCAGGTAGCCGCCATACTTGTGCACGAGCTTGCCGAGGTTCTTGACTGGGTTCTCGACTCCCAACACGTTGGAGACCTGACCCACGGCCAGAATCTTGGTCTTGGGACCAACCTTGGCAAGAACCTCCTCGGTGGTGAGCTGACCGGTCTTGGTGGGGTAGAGGTAGACGAGCTTGGCGCCGGTCTCGCGGCAGACCTGCTGCCACGGAATCAGGTTGGAGTGGTGCTCCATGATGGTGATGACGACCTCGTCGCCCGGCTCGAGGACTGTGGGTGCAAAGCTCTTGGCGACCAGGTTGAGCGACTCGCTCGTGTTGCGGGTGAAGACGACCTCGTTGGCCTGGGGAGCGCCGATGAGGTCGGCGATCTGCTGGCGGACCTTCGCGATGGCCTCGGTGGCCTCGACGGACAGCGAGTACAGGCCGCGCAGCGGGTTGGCGTTCATGCGCTGGTAGAAGTCGCGTTCGGCGTCGAGCACACAGGCAGGGCGCTGCGCGGTGGCGGCGCTATCGAGGAAGGCGATCTCGGGGTGCTGCTGGAACAGCGGGAACTGTGCCTTGTAGGGATTGGTCTCGATGTCGACGGTAGGCCAGCCGCGCGAAGCCTCGTCGCTGGCGTCGAGCTCCATGGGCTCGGGGGCAGTACAGGTGTCGCATTTAACGTGCTCGGTGTCGATCATGCGAGCTCCTCTTCAAAGTTGTCGATCAGGTTGTTGCCCAGGCGGACGACGGCGGCGCGGGTGCGCTCGTCGGTGGCGGAAAGCGCGGCGTCCTCCAGTTTGGCGCGGATGAACAGGTCCTCGGCGGCGTTTTGGTCAAGGCCGCGGCAGGCGAGGTAGAAAAGCTGCTCGTCGCGGACGTGACCGATGGTGGCGCCGTGGTTGCCGGCGACGTCGTCCTCGTCGCAAAGAATGACGGGAATGGTCTTGTTGTCGACGCCCTTGTTGGCCAAAAGCACCGTCTCGCGCTCGGTGCCGGTTGCACCCTTGCAGCCGTGTACGAGGTCGATGGTGCCACGGTAGACCTTCTTGGACGTGCCGGTCAGCACGCCGTTGGCGTCGATCTCGCACTCGGTCTTGCGACCGCGGTGGCGCAGCTCGTAGTTAAAGTCGCGCACCTGCTCTCGGGCGCCCAGGTAGTCAGTATCGATGGTGACCTTGGCGGTATCGCCTAGCAGGTCGCCGGCAAGGCCGGTGGCGCTGGCGCCAGCGCCCAGGACGGTGTGCTGCACGTTGACGCGCGCGCCCTCGTCCAGGAACAGGCCGGTGTCGTCGAGTGCGATCCAGCTATCGTCGAGCGTCTGCGTGCAGGCCACGTTGACGGTGGCGTACTCGTGGGCGCACACGCGCAGCACGGATCCCACGACGCCCTCGCCGGCAACGGGGGAGTCCAGGGCAATAAGCAGATCGAGCGTCGACTGGGGACGGGCGACGACGTCGATGGCGGCGATGGCCGCGGCGGCATCGACACCGCTCACACGTACGGTAACCGTGGCGTGCTTGTATGCGGGCACATCGATGACGACGCGCTTGGTGGCGTGGTCGGCCAGGTAGGTGTAGGCAGCCTCGCCCATGCCAGTCTCGAAGGCCTCAGCGGGGGAGAGCTCCTCCTCCAGCTTAATGGCACCGGCCTGGTAGACGGAGGTGGCGGGCACGTCGAGCTCGGTCTCGGGCGTGATGCGGGCGCGGTCGGCGGCATCGCCGGGCGCGGAGGCGCGGCGCTCGGGGAAGCGCTCGGCCATGGCGTCCATGGCGGCGTCGAACGCGTCTGCCACGCCAGCAAACTGCTCGTCCAAGCCCTCAACCTCAATGGTCTCGGCGGGAGCGGCAGCAAGCTCGTCAGAGAGCTCGAGCTTGGTCTGATTCATCTTCAGCCAACCCCAAGTGGCAGCTGGCATCGCATTGACCTGCTCAAGGGTGGTAGCAGCGGTGTTCGTGGTCTGTTTCATTATCCGATCGCTCCTTCCATCTCGAGCTTGATCAGGTTGTTCATCTCGACGGCGTACTCCAGCGGCAGCTCCTTGGAGACCGGGTTGGCAAAGCCGTTGACGATCATGGTGCGGGCCTCTTCCTCCGAGATACCGCGGCTCATCAGGTAGAACACCTTATCGTCGCCGATGCGGCCGATGGTGGCCTCGTGGCCGATGTCGACGTTCTTGGCGCGGATGTCCATGGCCGGAATAGTGTCGGAGCGGCTTTGGTCGTCGAGCATCAGCGACTGGCAGCTCACGGTTGCCTTGGAGCCCTCGGCCTTGGGTGTCGCAACGATAGAGCTGCGGAAGGTCTGGATGCCGCCGCTCTTGGAGATGCCCTTGGTTTCGACGGTTGCCGAGGTCTCGGGCGCGTTGAGCACGACCTTGCAGCCGGTGTCGAGGTTCTGCCCGGCGCCGGCAAAGGTGATGCCGGTAAAGCTCGAGCGGGCGCGACGGCCGTTGAGCACGCTCATGGGGTAGAGGTAGCCCACGTGGCTGCCGAAGGAGCCGCTGATCCACTCGATGTCGCCGTCCTCGTCCACGCGCGCACGCTTGGTGTTGAGGTTGTACATGTTCTTGGACCAGTTCTCGATGGTCGAGTAGCGCAGGTGCGCACGCTTGCCCACAAAGAGCTCGACGGCGCCGGCGTGGAGGTTGGCCACGTTGTACTTGGGCGCGGAGCAACCCTCAATGAAGTGCAGGTCGGCATCGTCCTCGACGATGATGAGCGTGTGCTCAAACTGGCCGGCGCCCTTGGCGTTAAGGCGGAAGTAGCTCTGCAGCGGGAAGTCCAACTTGGTGCCCTTGGGCACGTAGACAAACGAGCCGCCCGACCATACGGCGCCGTGCAGGGCCGCAAACTTGTGGTCGGTGGGCGGGATGAGCGTCATAAACTTCTCGTGGATGAGCGGTTCCCACTGCGGGTCGTGCAGGGCCTCCTCGATGCCGGAGTAGACGATGCCCATCTTGGAGGCGGTGTCCTGCATGTTGTGGTAGACGAGCTCGGAGTCGTACTGCGCGCCGACGCCTGCCAGGTAGCTGCGTTCGGCCTCGGGGATGCCCAGGCGCTCAAAGGTGTTCTTGATGTCGTCGGGCACCGACTCCCAGTCGTGCTTTTGGTCGGTGTTGGGCTTGACATAGGTGACGATGTTGTCCATGTCCAAGCCCTCGATGGAGGGGCCCCACGTCGGATCCGGGAAGCGGTTGAAAATCTCGAGGGACTTGAGGCGCAGGTCGAGCATCCACTGCGGCTCGTCCTTCTTGGCGCTGATCTCGCGCACGATGTCGGGCGTGATGCCGGCGTCGAGGCGCTCGAATCCCTCCTCGCCATAGGTGAAGTCGTAGAGGCTGCGGTCAATGTCCGCGACCTCGGTGCGGTTCTTGGTCATTGCATCGCCCCTTTACGCCTGCTGCTCGGCAGCGGCGGCTTCGGCCTGGGCGCGCTGCTCGGCGGCCTCGCGCTCGAAGGTCTCAAAACCGTTCTTGTCGATCCAGGGAATGAGCGAGGCGTCGTCCTCGCGTACGATGTGGCCCTTGACCATAACGTGGACGCGGTCGACATCCAGGTGCTCCAGGATGCGCGTGTTGTGCGTGATGATGAGCATGGAGCCGTCGCAGCTCTTGCGGTAAGCGTCCATGCCGTGGCTGACGGTGGAAAGCGCGTCGACGTCCAGACCCGAGTCGGTTTCGTCCAGGATGGCGAGCTTGGGCTGCAGCAGCAGAAGCTGGAGCATCTCGACCTTTTTCTTCTCACCGCCCGAGAAGCCCACGCCCAGCTCGCGGTTGAGGTAGGCGGTATCCATGTTGAGCTCGGCTGCGAGCTCCTTCACGCGGCGGCGGAACTCTTTACCCTTCATCTCCAGGCCGGGGCGGCCGGCGATGCTGGCGCGCAGGAAGCTCGACAGCGGCACGCCCGGGATCTCGACCGGGGCCTGGAAGCTCAGGAACAGGCCGGCGCGCGAGCGCTTGTCGGTGGTGAGCTCGGTGATGTCCTGGCCGTCAAAGACGATACGGCCGTCGTTGACCGTGTAGACGGGGTCGCCCATGACCAGGTGGCCGAGGGTGGACTTGCCGGCGCCGTTGGGGCCCATCAGCACGTGGGTCTCGCCGGCGGCGACGTTGAGGTTGACATTGTGGAGGATGGTCTTCTCGTCCACGGAGGCGGTCAGACCCTCGATGGAAAGCAGCGGATTTGCGCTCATGCTGTTCCTCTCTGTATATGGTGTACTCATAGGTGTACTAAACCCTAGGAATCTTCTCGGAATAAAGTTACTATGGGTTCGGCGTTAGTCAAGGGAAAACCCGACTAATCCACTCGACTTTTCAAATTCTGGGACAACATAACCTGTTGTGTTTGTCCCACTTACTTAAGATTTGGGACAAACAAACCTGGTTATGTTGTCCCAGATGCGATGGAAGGGTAGGTATGCTCATTTCTTCTAAGGGCCGCTATGCCCTCCGGCTGATGATCTATATCGCGGCGCTGGGCGACGCCGAGGGCAAGATTGCCTTGCGCGAGGTTGCCGACCGCGAGCATATCTCGCAAAAGTATTTGGAGCAACTGGTGCGTCCGCTTATGAAGGCGGGCCTGCTTAAGAGCGTGCGCGGCAAGGGCGGCGGCTACATGATGGCCAAGGACCCGGCCGAGGTGCGTGCCGGCGACATCCTGCGTGCCGTCGAGGGCAGCACGGCTCCGGTGGCGTGCGATGGCATCGACAACAGCTGCACCCGTAGCGATTTGTGCTCGACTGTCAAGTTCTGGCGCGGTCTGGATGACGTGATCGAAAAGTACGTCGACGGCGTGACGTTGGCCGACCTGGCCGCCGTCCCCGAGATCAACTTTGACATCAAGCTGTAGGGGTGCAAATGGCATCTCTCGACAAGGTGTACAAGCAAATCGAAGTTTTTGCTCGGGAATGTGACGCCGAGAAGGTCGTGTTGTTTGGTTCTCGTGCTCGAGGCGACAACTTGCCCAAGAGCGATATTGACATCGCCGTAGCAGGTTGCCGGGATTTCGGCCGTTTCTCATATTTGATCGAGGAACATCTTGATACTCTTTTAGATGTAGATGTCGTCAATCTCGACGAGTCCCTATCACAGCAATTGCTCGATGAGATTGCCAGGGATGGTGTGATTCTGTATGAAAAAATATGAGAACTTTGTTAGCGCCTTGGCGAATCTTGAGGATGCGCCCAATCAGGATCTCAACAATGATTTTGTTCAGAGTGGATTGATTAATAAGTTCAATCTTCAATTTGAACTGAGCTGGAAGCTCCTTAAGCGTCTGCTCGAGTATGAGGGCGCCACGCTTGCCGCGTCGGGGTCTCCTCGTGCCATCTTGAAGGAGTCGTACCGATTCTACGACTTTATTGATGAGGCGGCCTGGCTAGACATGCTCAGAGACCGCAATACGAACGTCCATATCTACGACAACAAGCTCGCTCAAGATTTGATTCAGCGCATCTTGAACGTCTATATCCCCGCTTTCTGTCAGTTGAGGGACGGGCTGATGGAGCGATACGGCGAGCTTCTGATGGCGCCCGACGACCAGTTTGTTTAATTACTTAAGATTTCGCGGAGGGTTGTTGCCGTTTACCGAGGGGTTGTTGTGTAACAACGGGCGAGCTGCAATACTTACTTTTATCTTTGCAAACTGAACTTTAACTACACCAATGCAGGGAGGATCTTATGCAGCCCAAGCATTCCGCGATTGTCGCGGGTCTGACGCTGGCGCTTTCGTTTGGCGCCGTTTCCGCGCCGGCACCCGCCGCTGCCGAGGAGCCCACGCCGGGCGTTGCCTCGGATGCCACCGATATCGATAAGGGTCTTTACACCCAACAGTCCTTCTCGGGCGTGCTGAGGTCGGTCCAGGGCGTTTCGTTTGTCAACGTGACTCCCGAGATGAAGTACTTCACCAAATATGAGAGCCATGGCAACTATAACCAGGGCTTTTCGTATGGTGACGGCTACAACGCGCTGGGTTATTACCAGTTCGACCGTCGTTGGTCGCTCATCCCGTTTATGAAGCAGGCCTACAACTACAACCCCGAAAAATACAACATGCTCAAGGATGCGATTGATCGCGGCAGCGAGATTTCCAACATGAGCAATGCCATGTACGAGAACGGCCAGCCCACCGAGTTGGGCCGTATTGCGCAGGAGGCCTTCCAGGGCGCTTATAACATCGACCCTGCTGAGTTTTCGGCTCTGCAGGATGCGTATGCGTACAACTCGTACTATGCGGTGACCGAGGCGTGGCTTAAGAGCGCTCTTGGCATTGACATCTCCGGCCGCGCCGATTGCGTCAAGGGCATGGTGTGGAGCATCACCAACATGTGCGGCACCGGTGGCTGCAGAGACTTCTTCCGCTGGGCGAATCTTTCCAACGATATGTCCGACCGCGAGTTTGTGACGGCGCTCTCCAATAGCGTGGTCAACAATGTCGCCACCAAGTTTTCAAGTCAGCCCCAGTATCATGAGGGCTGGAAGATTCGTTATAAGAATGAGCTGAAGGACTGCTTGGTTTTTATCGCCGAGGATGAGGCTGCCGCTGCGACGCCCGTGCAGCCCGAGCCTACGCCGGTGCCCTCGCCGACACCTGATTCGAATGACGACTCGAGTGACGACGCCAACGATGACAGGATGGATGCGCCCTCGACCGATGCTGACGGTAATGGCTCTGCTGGTGGCACTACCAACGACGGCTCTACCTCGAACGGCTCCAATTCGAACGGCTCTGCTGCGGGCGATTCGTCTTCAAGCTCTGCCGGCAATACGGACAGCGACGCTTCTGGTTCGACCGACGCTGACACCTCTAACTCATCCACCGGCTCGAGCGATTCGTCCGTTGACACCGGCTCTAACAACGGCTCTGGCTCTGACGCAACCCCTGATTCCGATGCTTCCAAGGACGACTCGAATAAGGCGCCGGACGCTCCCGTTGCTTCGCCGGACAAGAAGCCTTCTTTCTCCGAGCAGCTTGGTTCTACGCTGGGTTCTTCGCTGATGGCTGGCGTCAATAACGGCTCGGCCCAGAACAAGGACAACTCTGATCAGGCTTCCACGGAAAAGACCGAAGCCGCAAAGGGCGACTCCAAGGATAAGGCTTCCGAGAAGGTTGAATCCGATAAGGGTTCTAGCTCTGATGAGAAGGACGACAAGTCCGCTCAGAAGAAGGACGAGGACAAGAAGTCTGAATCTGAGGAGAAGGACAAGAACAAGGACAAGACCGAGGACGGAAAGCAGCAGGGCGAGGACAGCAGTAAGGGCAACACCGACAACCAGAACCAAGAGCAAAATGACTCCAAGACGGTGACCACTACAACCACGACGACTACAACTACCAAGTCATCTGGCGGCAATATGCCCAAGACGGGCGATCTGATTGTGATGGCGAGCCTTGCCAGTGCAAGCTTGGCCACGCTGGGTGCCACGTCTATTGTGAGTGGCAAGTATAAGCTCGATCAGCAAAAGAAGGCTGCTGGGCAGAACGACTCCGAGGAGTAGTCCCTTTCGGTTGCCCGACAACTAAAGATTCGCAATGGGGGCCGGTGCAGATGCATCGGGCCCCATTTTGTTGCACAACGATTTGTTATGCCCCCTCAAGGCCTTTGTTCCTACCGTTGCCCGATGCCTTTGCACGGATCCAGCGTTGCGCTTGAACTGCTCGCTACAATGGGCTTCGTGCTGCGTTTTAGGGAGAAGTTACGGTGTCTGAACAGGAGTATTGCAACAGTGCCGCTACTTTTGGCGTACGGCTTGTCAACCATGTCGATGATGCGGTCTTACCGGTCGGTGTGCATGATTTTGCCGATGCCATTGGTCGTTGCATACTGGTCGACAAGACCATGTTTATTGCCGATGTGTTGGACTGTGACGCGTCCGTTGTGGTGTGCTGTCGACCCGAGGGTTTTGGCAAGAGCATGAACTTGTCGATGCTCAGGGCTTTTCTGGAGCGTCCGGCGGTCGGTCGCGCCGGTCGGATCTCGTTTGCCGATGCTCAGATTTGGGATGCGGACAGCGGGCGTTATCGGGATGAGTACGCTTGCTATCCGGTGATATCGCTGGACTTTTCTGGCGCTGCGAGGCGTGGCGCCGCCATTGCTGGCGTAGTGCGCGATGCTCTTTTGTGCGAGTGCGCCCGCCTGCTGGCGCTTTTGGAGGCTCCGGATTTAGCTCGAGACAAGGTGCGTCACATCGAACGTGTTGCGCGTGGCGCGGCGAGCGAGGACGAGGTCGCCTCGGTGCTTGGCGTGCTCATTGAGCTGCTGGAGATGGCCTGCGATGAGCAGGTTGTATTGCTCGTTGATGGGTACGACGCGGCGTGGTTGGGCCGTGCGAGCGCGGGGGACGCTTCCGACGCCGATCCGGCAGAACTACTTGACCGGTTGCTGTTTGACGCCATTGCCACTGCGCGCGATTCGTTGCGGCTGACGTGTTTGATGGGGGAGTGTCCCGGTCCTGCCGAAGCGGCGCTTTCTTCGCGCGGCTGCTCGTATTGTCTGACGACGCCGCTGTCGGCGTGGTGTGACCGATATTTCGGTTTTTCGGATGCCGAGGTCCAGGCTCTTTTGAATCATGCTGGGCGCGAGGAATACCTGGATGATGCGCGTGAATGGCTCGAGGGGTATCGGTTTGGCAGGGCCTATTGCTCGAGTCCAGAGCGTGTGATTGGGTTTTTGGACCGAGGCTGCACGGCGCCTGTGCGTGCCGATCTGTATGGATATGCCGATTGCCTGAGTAGGGTAGTTGTCGGGTGGAATCTCGACCGCCTTTCGGTCTTGTTTGATTTGCTCGAGGCCCATGGGTGCGCTGAGGTCCCGCTTTGTTTGGGCACTGCAGAGCCAGATGTCTCGCCTGACGATGACATGTGGACAGCGCTGTATCTGTCCGGTTTTCTCACGACGGATATGACTGAGGAGCCAGAGCATGGCGATCGCCTCCGTGCTTTGCGATTGCCCAATAACGAGCTTCGTCAGGCCTTGCGTCTAGTGATTATTGAGTGGTTTGAGTGCGCCGCAGAAGACATTCGAGACGTCGATGCGTTTCGCGACGGGCTGTGCCATGGGAACGAGGATACCGTGAGGCGGGCGCTAAGCCGCATCTTGGGAGATGCGGGAATCGGTGCGACCGACCCAGATACACCGCTGCCATATCACCTACTCTTGCAAGGACTCTGCTTTGGATTGCCGGGCTATGCCAATCCTGCTTCGAGGCGAAAGTGTGGCGCGGATCGCTGGGACATCCAGGTTTTTCCTACGGGCGCCGTGTTCGACATAGCCGATACGATCGGTATGCTCGATGAACGTCCGCTGATAACGATCAACATGATGTATGACCCCGGTGTTGATGCGCTGGGCCTGGAATTGCTGGCCGTGCAGTCGCTACTCGACATAGAGCGCGACGGCATCGACGAAATCCGTGTACCACGCCCCGGCGTGGGTCGCATGCGCTGGGGCTTTGGCTTTGACGGGCAGCGTGTGTCCGTGGTGTGCCAGCGGTTATAGGGGATGACGAAAGCCCTTTACTACCGCGTCCTTCATGGGCGGCATGGGCTTCCAGTTGGGATCCTTGATGATCTTGCGGGCGTCCTTCATGCCTCGGCGCAGCGCCGGAATGCCGGTCTTAAAGCACTTGTCGACCGCGGCCAGGCGAATGAATTCCTTGCAGAAGGTCGCGGCATTGCCCAGGCGGAACAGCATGGGGTGGTAGTCACCGTAGATCTGCATATAGCGAGCGAGGAAGCCTCGGTTGCGCATGATGTAGTAGCGGTTGGTGTCGCTCGTGGAGTTGAGCTGGCGCTTGCCGGCGATATCCCAGTTGGAGACGGCGCGGGCGCGCTTGAGCACCACGTCGGCGACCACGGCGGCGGGGAAGTGCTGGCTGGCTACGTAGCCGTAGCAGGCATCGTCGCCGTAGATAAAGAAGCGCGCGTCGGGCAGGCCAATCTTGTCGACCACGCGGCGCGAGAACATGCCGCCCTCAAAGCACAGCTGGTTCATGGCGCGGTAGCCCTCGGGACCCAGATCCCACTTGGCGATAGGGTTGGGGATGCCGAGCGAGAGGATGAGCTGGTATTGCCAAAAGAAGGCGCCGCCGTCAAAGTCCAGGCGCGAACCCTGGATGACATCGTAGCGGTCAGTCCACTTGGCCAAGCGCTCGATGCCTTCGGGGATGACGAGCACGTCGTCATCCATCACCCAGAACCATTGGGCGCCCAGGTCGTAGGCGCATTTAGTGCCTGCGGAGAAGCCGCCCGCACCGCCGCCGTTTTCGAGCTGCGGGGCGTAGATGACACGGTCGGTGCCGCCCTGTGCGTCGGGCTGCTCGGTGTCGATGCCCCACAGGTTGGCCAGGCGCTCGTTGAATGCGGTGCACATGGCCTCGGTCTCGCGCGAATTCTCGTTATCGACAATTACGATGCGCCAGGGCGCGGCCGTGAGCTCGGTCATAGAGTCGAACAAGTTGGCCAGGAGTTCCTGGCGCTTGTACGTAACGACGACGATGGCGAGCTTATCGATGGGGGCGGGAAGGGTTGTAGGCATGGGGCAATATATCCTTTCACGCGCGGCGGGCGAGTGCTGCGCGGAAGCTATCGAATACGTCCTTGGGACTGTCTTATTGTAAAGGCTCGGCGCACCTTGACGGCAAGCTTTGAATAAAACGCAGGAACCTGCCACGGCTGTAGCGGCTTTAGCGTCTGACGGCAGCGTGTCTATTGCCGCTTGAGCTTGCGAGCGATAAGGCTTCTAGCTGCGTCGATGGTGAGAAGTGTCAGGGCAAAGACGATGCTAATGACGGTACCCGTGACGATACATATAACTGCCGGGCTGTTTTGGCTGACCAGTATGTTTGCGAGCAACGTATTGAAGACGGGACGCCACAGGCTACTGGTGAGCGACTGCATCACATAGAAACCGAGCGTGGCGGTCGATAAGGTGACGATGGCACCTGCAGTCCGCGAATTGCCTGAGGCACTGCGTCGGGTAGCCGCAAAGAGCAGGGAGGCGGCAGCGAGGGCAAACGAGATCAGCGAGGTCGATTTGCAGGAGAGGGTTGCCATCGCCGCGAGTTTGCCGGTGAAGGAGAGTTCGCCTTCCAGGATGGCGGTGAGCACCAAAACCGTTACGAGCGAGCGCATGCCCAAGGCGCCCGCCCTGTCCGAATTCATGGTATTGGTAACGTCGCGGAGCAGCCCGCCGATCAAAAATGCGACTACGTACGTGGTAGCACTCATGAACTTTTGGAGCCAAGAAAACTCGCCGGCGCTTGTCGCACTCATAGCGGCTAAATACCCGTTAACAACAAATGCGAGGATGCCAACGGCGACGACCGTCGTCGTGTAGGTTTTCTGGGGGAGTCGACTCTTAGCCAGTCCAAACCATGGCGACATGAAGACCGTGGCGGCATAGACCCAGATGAACTCAAGGCCTAGCGTGTACCAGTAGTGCGTGTTGAGGGTAACATCGGGAATGGGTGAGACGACCGTGGACCACGCGAGCGCTACGAGGCAATAGAACGCAGTGGGCAAAATGACCTTGCCCAGGCGCTGCGCCGTCCGTTGCATTTGCGACTTCCACGTTGCTCCACCGTCCCAAGCACGCTCGGCCGAAGCGATGAGAAAATGGCCCGAGATCATAAAGAAGACCTCGTTGGCCCAGCAGCCCAGCAAGTTAATAAAACCGAGCACGCCGGAATAGGGGAACATCGCAAGTGGGGCATATTCCACGGCGCCGACGCAGACGGCTTGGAAGGTCCACTGAAAGGTGTGGAACACCGCGATACCGGCGACCGCGACCAAGCGCAAGGCTTCGATGGATATGTTGCGTGCGGCTTTGGGCTGCATGACGTCCTTTCTTATCGGTTTGCCTCTGCGAGCTCCATAGATTATATAAACGCCCGCTGGCGCGCTGACCCTTTGATACCATGAAACGACAGGTATTTCCTAAGGAGCACATTTGTCTACTAACGCCTCTGGCAGCCCTGTTCTGTCGCTGCTTATTCCCATTTACAATGTTCAGCGCTACCTGCGCGAGTGTCTCGATTCCGCCCTGGCGCAGACGCTCAAGGATATTGAGATCATCTGCATTAACGACGGGTCGACCGACAGCTCGCCGGCGATAATCCGCGAGTATATGGAGCGCGATGGGCGCGTCAAGATGATCGACAAGGCCAACAGCGGCTACGGCGACTCGATGAACCACGGCCTGGAGATGGCGCGTGGCAAGTACGTTGGCATCTTGGAGTCCGATGACTTTATGGCGCCCGACGCACTCGAAAAGCTTGTCTCGGCCGCCGATAGCAATAATGCCGACTTTGCGAAGGCGAACTTTGATTTTTACTGGTCTAAGCCCGAGGAGCGCCGCTCGCTGCACGAGATGTTTAGACCTCAGGATTGCGGCAAGCCAGTGCACCCGAGCGATACGACGCAGTTCTTTAAGCAAAAGCCGTCGATTTGGTCGGCCGTGTACCGTCGCGATTTCCTTGAGCGCAACGGCATTACGTTCCTGCCGACTCCGGGGGCATCCTTTCAGGACACGTCATTCGCCTTTAAGGTGATCGCGTGCGCCGAAAAGGCTGTTTACCTGCATGATGCCGTGTTGTCGTATCGCCAGGACAACGAGAATTCCTCGGTCAATTCTTCGGCTAAGGTTTTATGCGTCAATACCGAGTATGCCGAGATTGAGCGTTGGATTCGAGAGGATTATGCCCGCGACCACGCAAGTGATGACGTCGCGCGCATGCTCAAGTTCAATCAGCTCATTAAGTACGATTCGTACATGTGGAACTACGTGCGCCTGGCGCCTAAGTTCTATAAGGAGTTCCTGGTTCAGATGGCCAAGGAGTTCCAAGCGGCCTTGGACGCCGGGGACTTTTCGCTTGACGACCTCAAGCCGTGGAAGCGCGCAAATCTCGCTGCCATCCTCAAAGATCCTGAGGGCTGGGTTGACGAGCATCCGAGTTTTGCGACGGATGGTGCCTTGGGGCGTGCTAAGTATTACGCCTCGGTTGGAGGTCCAGGCGTGGTCGCTGCCTTCCTCATCGAATCGCTGAGGGGGTAGGTCGACATGGGAGAGGCCTCGTGTCCTAAAGCTACCATTGTCGTCCCCGTTTACAACTCTGCGCGCTCCATTCAGCGATGCCTCGATTCGCTGTTGGCCCAGTCCGAGCGCTCGATTCAGGTTGTCTGCGTCAACGACGGTTCGACTGATGATTCGTTGAACGTGTTGCGCCAGATCGCGCAGGCCGACGATCGCGTACTGGTGATTGACCAGGAAAACGCGGGCGTCTCGTGTGCTCGAAATGCCGGTATCGATGTCGCCGAGGGCGAGACCGTCTTTTTTGTGGACGCCGACGATTACATCGATGCCCGGACGGTCGAGCACGTGCTGCATTCCATGGAGTCTGCAGATGCCGAGGCCGCCGTTTTTGGCGGCGTCTGTGAACCTGCCGATGCTGCCCCCAAGCGCGTCCAGCAACTCATGAGCCCCAAAGCTGGTACCTTCGGCGCCCGTGATCCCCAACTGCTGTTCCATTCGAATGCGCAGCCCTATGCCTGCCGTGCGGCTTTTTCGTGCGAGCTGCTCAATCGCGAAGGCATTCGCTTCGCCCCCGGTTTGGCTTTGGGCGAGGACGTCGTCTTCCAATTTGCGGCTTATGCGCTTGCCCGCAAGACCGTCGTCATGCCGGACAAGTTCTACCACTACGTGATGGAGAACGAATCGGCGACGCACGAGTTCAACGGTGCCGAGGCTCGCGCCAAAAAGCTTGACGCCCACATGAGGATGCTCGAGGAGGTCTTGGAGGACTGGGCGGCCTACGGTCTTTTAGACCTGTGCCCCGGCGAGCTGATAACTTGGTTTTTGGACCTAATTGTGTTCGACCTGGCGCGCTTGGATGCCGATGACTTCTATCGCGTGGCGGCTCGCGTCAACATGGACCTCACGACGTTTTTGGGAACGGAGTGGGCGGATATGCCTGCTAAGGGTGCCGTTCGTCGTGTTGCCCATAAGCTCGTTGCGGCGACCTCGGGCGTTTCGATGGCAGACGCCACGCTGTTCTATCTTTCGACTCGCGGTCTCAAAGCCTGCCTGGAGCGCTTTCTCTAATTCCAAGCGCTGCCGCCCGCCGCAACTCGGCTGCTAAAATAACCCTGTTATACGCTATTCAACAGGAGGTTCTCTTGCAGAACTCTGATACCCCTAAAGTTTCGTTGCTTGTTCCCATCTGCAATGTTGAGCGCTACCTGCGCGAGTGCCTCGATTCCGCCGTGGCGCAGACGCTCAAGGACATCGAGATCATTTGCATCAACGACGGTTCTACCGATAGTTCGCCAGATATCATCCGCGAGTACATGGAGCGCGACCCCCGTGTAAAGATGATCGACAAGGCCAACAGCGGCTACGGCGACTCGATGAACCGCGGCCTGGAGACGGCGCGCGGCGAGTACGTGGGCATCCTTGAGTCCGACGACTTTATGTTTGAGGATTCGCTCCAAAAGCTGGTCGCCAAGGCCGATGCTGAGCATGCCGATGTCGTTAAGGGCGACTTTTACCTGTATTGGTCCACGCCCAGCGAGCGCCGTGAGCTGTTTGGGATCATCGACGAGCATATGACGGGCGCCGCGTATCGCCCCGTCGATCACCCGGGCATCTTCTACCGCAAACCTTCCATTTGGTCGGCTATCTATCGGCGCGCGTTCCTCAACGACAATCAGATTCGGTTCCTTCCCACGCCGGGTGCCTCGTATCAGGACGCAGGCTTTAACTTTAAGGTTTGGGCTTGCGCCGAGCGTGCCGCGTTTATTGCGGACCCCATTTTGTGCTATCGCCAGGATAACGAGAAGAGCTCCGTTAATTCGCCCAACAAGGTGTTTTGCGTGTGCGACGAGTATGTCGAGATGCAGCGCTTTTTGGACGAGCGTCCCGAGCTCAAGGCTCAGCTTCAGGGCATTTTAATGCGCATGAAGGTCGATACGTACCGTTGGAATGATGAGCGTCTGGTCGATGAGCTGCGTGAGCAGTTTTGGAAGAAAGCCTCGTCCGAGCTCAAGGCCGATTGGGATGCCGGTCGCTTTGACCTGTCGCTGTTTGATCCGCGTGGCGAGACCGACTTGCGCCTGATGGTCAAGTCGCCTCGCGCCTATATCGATTCGCGCTTTGGCTTTAAGAAGCCGGGCAAGATCAATACGTTTAAGCATTTCTTTAAGATTGGCGGCCTGCCGCTGGTGTGGCGCGTGCTGACGTATCAGCGCACCTACGGCGACAACCCGCACCCTGATGACGTTCCCGCCGCACAGTAGGAGCGAGTGATTATGGCTACCCCCAAGATTTCCGTTGTCGTTCCCATCTACAAAGTGGAGGAGTGCCTGGCCTGGTGCCTGGACTCCCTGCTTGCGCAGGACATGCCCGATTGGGAAGGCGTGTTAGTCAACGATGGCTCGCCGGACGGTTCGCGCGATATTGCGGCTGCCTATTGCGATAAGGACGCGCGCTTTAGGCTGGTTGATAAGGAGAACGGCGGCCTGTCGAGTGCACGTAATGCAGGCATCGCTGCGTCCACGGCGTCTATCGTCGCGTTTTTGGATTCCGACGACCGCTTTACGCCCGATGCATGCCGCGTGATCGTCGATACCTTTGAGCGCGAGGACTGCGACGTTTTGACCTTTGGCGCGAGTCCGTATCCGCTGGAGGCGGGGTATCCGTGGCTTAACTATGTGCTGAGCCCGCGCGATGTGTCGTTTGAAGGCTATAGCTCCGACCTGCTGTTTAAGGAAGCTTCTCGCCCTTTTGCATGGCGCACTGCCTGCAAGCGTGAGTTTTTGCTGGGCAACGGGATCGTGTTCGACGAAACCGTTAAGTATGGCGAGGACCAGGTCTTCGATTTTGCCGTGTACGGTCGTTCGCGCAAGACCGCGCTTATCTCGAGCAAGCTGTATGACTACCGCGTGGCGCGCAAGGGTTCGCTCATGGATACCATGCGCTATGACGACGAGACGCGTCTGCTGGAGCATGTGAAGATTTACTCCGCTGTGCTGGCTGACTGGCAGCGCGACGGTCTCGATGTCCAGTATGCCGATGACCTGGCGTACTTCCTATGCGATCTGGTGCTGTACGATGCGCTCAGGTTGCTGGGTTCGGACTGCGGCAAGGTGTTTGCTGCCGTTGCCACGGCGCTTGCCGGTTCTGCCGTGGGCGGCGATGCTGCGCTCGCACAATGCGCTCCTTCTGTTGCCGCTATGGTGCGTGCGGCGCTTACCAGCAAGGCCCCCAATGCCCGTGCATGTAAAAAGCTCATGTTCGATTACGACGTCTTGAGGTTTGGGCGCCTGGGTGCCTGCAAACGCATGGCAGCGAACGCCCTGGGAAAGCGAGAAGTGTAGATGAGTATCAAGCGTTTGGCGCTTTGCCGCAGTCAGGGCCGTCTGTATGTGCTGCTTCGTTTTGCCGGTCAGGATGTCACCGCGCTTATTGAGCGGGAGGGTTCTCAAGCGTTTGCCCATGCGACGACGAGCGGCTCTTGTGTGCCATCGCTGGCACTCCCGGTCGATCATGGCCGCGTGCTGGCAATCTGTCCTTCGGTTGCCGACTACGAGCGCGAGCTTGCCGTCTTGGTGCTTCCGTTTTTGGATGGCTCGTCGATTGACATTGACTTTGCATCCAGTGGCCAAAAGCTTGGATCCATTCGCCTCGATAGCCGTATGGCTAAGCTGGAATCCAAGATCAACTACAAGGCAAAGCCTGTGCTGTGTTCGCTTATCCGCGATGCGCAGCGCGGCGAGCGCTGCGGCCGCTACGAGATCGATGCCGTCCGTTATCTTCCGGCCGATTCGGGTGCTGTGTGGCGCTACGAGGTCACATGGTCGGGAGACTCCCAGTGCACGCCCCAGCTTGAGATACTCGATACGCATATGAATGTCATCGATGCCACGGTTCATATGTTCGAGTCGCAGGTCGACGTTCCTCAGCAGAACGGATGCTGCGTCAATAAAACGTATCTGAGCGTGGAGATGCCCGAGGACATTCGAGATTTTGTCGCGATTGCAACTGATCCTGCGGGCCAGATCCAGGGCGGTTTTTGCGCCATGGATGGCCGCCTGTACAACGGCATGGTCGACGATAGCTGGAATCGCATGAAGGATGCGCGCGCGGACGACGCCGCCTATCGCCGTTGGTTTGAGCAGCATCGCGCAAAGCCGGGCGACTTGGCGTGCCAGTGCGCCGCCGCGGCGGCATTCGCCTACAGGCCGCTCGTGAGCATTGTGGTGCCGTGCTACAAGACCGATCGGGTCTACCTGCGCGAGTTGCTGGATTCGGTGCTTGCCCAGAACTATGACAACTGGGAATTGCTGCTGATGGACGCCTCGCCCGAATGGGATGCGGTGGCCAATCTTGCGGCAGCAGCTCACGACGAGCGCGTCCGTCGCATCGAGCTGCCCGGTAACGGCGGCATTGTGGTCAACACCAACGTCGGTATTCAGCAAGCGATGGGTGACTACATCGCATTTTTGGACCACGACGATATCCTGGAGCCGGATGCGTTGCTCCACTATGTTGCCGCTCTGAACAAGACTGCCAAGGACGAGCGCCCCCAGGTCCTGTTCTGCGACGAGGACATGTTCCAGAAAACGGGGGAGTGGGGCCAGCCGGTCTTTAAGACCAGGCTCAACGTCGACCTGCTCTATAGCCATAACTGCGTGACGCATTTTCTAATGGTGGAGAAGGCGCTCATCGATCGCATTGGCATGTCGCCAGAAGATGTTGCGGGTGCCCAGGATTACGACCTGACGCTCCGCTGCCTTGCGGCAGGTGCGCGTTTTGAGCACGTTGCGCACGTGCTGTATCACTGGCGCGTGCACCCTGGCTCTACCGCCGACGGTTCTGCCGATAGCAAGCCATATGCTATCGAGGCCGGACGTCTGGCTCTGCAGCGCCACTTTGACTCACTGGGTGTTCATGGAACGGTCGAGGAGTCCGAGACACCGTTTGTCTACCGCATGCGCTATTCGCTGCCAGAGCCTGCGCCGTTGGTGAGCATTGTGATTCCCACCAAGGACCACGTCGAGACGCTCGACGCCTGCGTGATGTCGATCGCACGGAAGGCCACGTATGCCAACTACGAGATCGTCTTGGTGGAGAACAACAGCGAAGACCCGGAGACGTTTGCGTATTATGAAACCCTGCCGGCGCGCGTAGCCGCTGCGTCTGATGGCAAGGGTGCAGCGCGCGTTGAGTGGTGGCCGGGCGAGTTTAATTACTCCCAGATCATCAACTTTGGCGTTGAGCATTCCAAGGGCGACTATCTGCTGCTGTTGAACAACGATACCGAGGTCATAAGCCCCGGCTTTATTGAAGAGATGATGGGCTATCTGCAGCGTCCCGATGCGGGCGTGGTGGGGGCCAAGCTCTATTTTGCCGATCATTTGGTACAGCATGCCGGCATTTTGGTTGGCGTGCGCGGTGCGCTTGCCCATGCCAACCAGGACTTCTCGGCAAAGCGCGAGGGATACCTTGCCCGCGCTGTGCGTTCCGGCAACTTTAGCGCCGTAACGGGCGCCTGCCAGATGGTTCGTCGCGACGTGTTTGAGCAGGTCGGAGGCTACAACGAGGAGTTCGCCGTCGGCTTTAACGACGCGGACTTTTGCCTACGCGTGTGGGGGGCGGGCTACCGCGCCATCTTTACGCCCTATGCCGAGCTGTATCACTACGAGTTCACCTCGCGCGGCAGGGAAGAGGCCAACGAGGAAAAGCTGCGCCGCTGGAAGCGTGAGCAAGCACTGTTCATGCAGCGCTGGCCGGAGTTCTTCCTCAGCGGCGATCCGTGGTTGGGGCCAAACCTATCTGCCGAGAGCGAGTATTTCTCGTATTAAGGCAATGGGTTTAGGAAGTCCTGAACTTTCTTTCGCTATGAGCTTGGAAGAAAGCAATGGTGGACTATTAACTAAGTCATATTACGAAAGCTCGATACTTCCGCGATAAGTTTATACAGCCTTATATAACTCGATATTATTCGATATAGTCTGCGATAATTATTTAACCGATGATTGGCTGTTAATCGATTCCCTAGAAAGGCAAACAAGTGAGCGCCACAGCATTCCATAATCCGTTTCGTCCCACTGCCGGCGCTGAGCCTCCGCGCATAATTGGTCGTGATGATATTGCCCTTGAGTTTACCGAGAGCTTGAATGCGGGAATTGGTGCACCTGCGAGGCTCATGCGCATTGCTGGACCGAGGGGCTCCGGAAAAACTGTTTTGCTCTGCGATCTTAGGGATCGTGCTCGAGAGCTTGGATGGAAGACCGCTATTGTCTCTGCTGGCCCTAACTTATTGCTGGACTTGTGGGATCAGGTTGCTGATTCTTCCCTTGCGGCCAATGCTTCGGTCGGCGTAAACGCCGGCTTTGTTTCCGCGAAAGTTGACGTTGCGCCCAAAGAGCCGAGCCTTAGAAAGTTACTGAGTTCGGCAGCGAAGTCATCCAAGGGTCTTTTTATTGCCATCGATGAAGTTCAGGACGCTCCGATTGACGATATGCGTGCCATTGCGTCTACGGTTCAGCTTTTGATAGGGGAAAAAGTAGATATCGCACTTGCCTTTGCCGGGTTACCCGCCGGTGTTATGGATCTTATTAACGGCAAGGCGCTTACGTTCTTGCGTCGTGCCCTCCCCGAAGATCTGGCGCCTATCAACCAGGTAGAGGTAGCGCTCTCTATGGGCGATAGCTTTGTCGCGACTGGCTTGACCATAGAGGACAATCTCCTGTCGAGAGCCGCTAAGGCCACTAAGGGCTATGCCTATCTGGTGCAACTGGTCGGTTATTCCATTTGGCAGCGCGCCAACTTGCATCGTGCCAAAAGTGCCATTGTGAGCGAGCGCGACGTCACTGAAGGCATTGCGCTGGCAGAGGCTCGTTTTCACGATGTTGTTCACGAGCCCGCGATTTCTGGACTGGGGCTCAACGATATCAAATACCTTTTGGCCATGTGCGAGGATAAACAACAGTCCAAATCATCCGAGATTGCTAAGCGCATGGGTAAAAAGACCAATGAGGTCAGCTCCATTAGGGCAAAATTGCTACAAAGAGAGGTTATTCAGGCACCACAGAGGGGCTACGTGCAGTTTGCCGTGCCGGACCTAGATATCTATCTGCGAGAGAACGCCGAGGAGATTCTCGAACGGTTCTAGGTCGAGTGAGGGCGACGTCATGTTCTTTAAGACTGCTATCAGCGTCGATTGCCATATCGGGTTTTTCTGGGGCGGCAGTCCCCGTGATAATAGAGATGTGGCATTCATCGTCGCCCGCTAATCAGATTTCGTCTATCTATAACATTGCGTGTTTTAATTTGCAGGAACAAAGATATCATTCGCAAAGCGTGAGGGTTATCTTGCCCGTGCACAACTGTTTTCGTTGCTAGACACCAAAAGCAACCCTTTTAGTTGCATGAGACATAATGCAACTGTTTTCGTTGCTATATACCAAACGCAACCCTTTTAGTTGCAAGAGACAAAATGCAACGGTTTTCGTTGCCTGATGCCAAACGCAACTCTTATTAAGTAGTTGTTAGCTTTCTCACATACATTCATTTACAACAGGCATCTACGAATTCAGCCGTCTCATATATTCCTAATAAGGCATGAGAAAATGAACCCGATACATGGTATTCAGCGCTAAAAGAGACGAAATGGACATACCGTCTCTATGCTGCCGATACGGCATCGCGAACAACCCCTTCGCGCGGTTGCCCTTGCCCTTGAGCGACTCAGGGAAGTAGATCTCGTCGAGCTCGCCGCCGCAGCCCCGCCCGGCCCTGAATGGGGGCAGTGGGCCGAGAGGCACTCGATCAGCCTATGGCGCATGGCGTAGGCGGTCTTGAGGCAGACGCGGCTGCGCTCGACCTCGTAGGCGGAGCCGGCCGTGTCGTCGAACGCCGCCGCGCGGATCACGTCCCTGACGGACTCAATCGCGCGGCGGCGCTCGGTCCCGCTCAGCTTCGCCATGTCCCGTTTGAAGGCGATTACCAGGTCCTCGGCGTTCATGCTGCCCCGCGGTCTACGAGGCTAACGATATGGCGCCGTGGGGACAGATGTGTGTCAATCCTGGTCTAACAGAGCTTTTTTAATTGACGCGCCCATATAAATCTTTTCTGCATACTCGACTGCTTCTGCAGCCTCTGCGGCGCTCCGTAATTGGTAAAGCGACCTGACAGAGAGTGGAATTCGATGTCATAGCTGGCGTCTTCATCGGAGGACAAGACTGCTTGATGACTATATGTTTTCATCTCTAGCCATCTCAGGCTATTATAAATATATCCGTTGGCAGCTTTTACGATTTCCGGTACGTTCCAATCGGAATCATTTTTTGGTAGTTGATAGACATGACTTCTGCTTCGTATGTGCATTCAGTATTTTTGCACTGGATAAAATCAACTGCATCTAATTTAGCTAGATCGGGAAGCGATATTGCATGGCGCTAAGCTTGACACAGAAAGAAACATATCGGGAGACGCTGGCTAATCTCGTTGCCAAGCAAAACGATGGCGCCTCCATTGTTTCCGCAAAGAAGGAGCTGGAAGCGCTATCGACTTCTCTCGTCCCGCGAATGCTTTACCGCTATCGACCTCCAAGTGAATACGCTTTTGCCGATCTAGAAAACGCGACTGTTACATTTTCTCATCCAAAGGTTTTCAGCGATCAGTGCGACTCGGTACCGATCTATAACTGGAATGGTATAGATGAAATCGAAAGTAATCTCAATGATGATGAACAAGCGTTAAAGATAATAAATCAAATTGATTTTAGACGACTTGCGTTTGTTTTAGGGGTTCTGGGGGCTCCTTTTAATCCAGCAAGAATAGATGAGTTCGAGATACTATCCGATGAGGGAAAAGTTAGTCTTTTTCGCTCGGCTGTTAAAAACTTGCGCTTATTTGTTGGAGGATTTGTTGCCCCAGTTCATCAGAATAGCTGCCGAAATTGTTGTCGCATTTTGTGCCTAACGGACAATCCTAGCGATTCGAATATGTGGAATGTATATTCCGAAAGCCAAGCTGGTTTCGTTCTTGCTTACGACAGAGAAGCTATTCGCAATTGCAACATAGCTAACGGAATGCGCACTGAATTATTACCAATTTTATATGATGACGAACCATTTAATTGCGACCCTCAAATTGCTTGGACTGCTGCTAGGATGCTTGGTCTTAATGTGAGCAGTGATGACATGCTTAGTGATCTACGGGCAATTTACAGAAAGGGCAGTGTGTTTGAGCGGGAGAACGAATATCGTGCCCGTCTTGTACCAGAGCCAGATGAGCTTGAGATGAATTATGTACAACGCCCATGCAAGCCGTTGCGAGTTATTCTTGGGAGCAGGATGACTCAAGAGGATAAAGAGCTTTGCATTTGCGCGGCGAATAAACTGGATATTCCTGTAGATGAACAGTGCTAGTTATCCTTTAATAGTGCCGTATAGTCAATTATTTGTCAGCTGAATCGGGCGTCAGTAGACTTCTGAGCTGGCGATTGCTATATCTACGGGGGCATTTCGAAAGATAATTTGGTGTAATTTACGTTAACGGGAGTTGCTTGTCTATGAGTTTATCTT
>DBFABM010000087.1:0-6974 GCA_048194085.1 Collinsella aerofaciens | reverse complement strand
GTCCTGCGCAAGACGAAGGCCACATTAAGTGGCCTTCTTTGCGTGCGGAACTCGCGATCAATCAAATATAATGCGGGCGGGCACGCGGCCCTCTCGGGTTCGGGGCGCGACACACCGGACTGGGTTATCTGAATGAATATGGTGAAGGCCCCTTTCGGGGCCTTCTTTTTATAAAAATTCGCCTACTCGGTGGACTTCGGGTTCTAGGTCTACGTTGAATTGGTCTTTGACGGTTGCCTGGATGTGGCGGATGAGTTCGTCGACATCGGCGGCGGTGGCGTGGTCGGCGTTGACGATAAAGCCGCAGTGCTTTTCGCTCACCTGCGCGCCGCCGACAGCATGGCCGCGCAGTCCGGCATCCATGATGAGCTTGCCGGCAAAGTAGCCCTCGGGGCGCTTGAAGGTGGAGCCGGCACTCGGCATGTCGAGCGGCTGCTTGTCCTCGCGGCGCTGGCGGTAGTCGTCCATGTCGGCCTTGATCATCGCGGCGTTGCCCGGGGCGAGATTGAAGGTGGCCGAAAGCACGATAAAGCCGTCATCGGCGATGCGGCTCTTTCGATAACCCAGGTTGAGCTCGTCGACATCGAACTCGATGATATTGCCGCTGCCGCGGGTGCCGTCGTCGAGCTGGCGAGCGGGTTTGTAGACGCGCACTGACTCCAGCACATCGGCCATGCAGGCACCGTAGGCACCGGCGTTCATGTAGCAGGCGCCGCCGACCGATCCGGGGATGCCCGAGATGGGCTCCATGCCGGTGAGACAGGCCTCGGCTGCCGCGGCTGCGACATCGGAAAGCAGCGCGCCGGCTGCCGCCGTGACGTGCGTGCCGTCGATCGTAATGTCGGAGAGGCCTTCGCCCAGCGCCACGACGCCGCCGCGGATGCCCTTGTCGCCGACGAGTAGGTCGGAGCCGTTGCCCACGATGGTGAGGGGCAGATCGCAGCGATAGCAGGTATCGAGCGTGGCGACGAGGCCCTGCTCGGTATCGGGCGTGACAAAGACGTCGGCCGGGCCGCCGATCTTAAACGTGGTGTGCTCGCGCATGGGCTCGCTCATCAGTACGTTGTCCTCGCCGGCAACGCCAGCAAGCGCGCACAGCAGGTCCTCGTTAAAAAAGTCGTTCTCGTGCATACGAATATCCGCCTTTTGGTGGTCGTTGTCATCAATCGATTGCAATATACCCCACCCGGACGGATTTGGTGCGCTGACGGCGATAAAACAGCCGTCTACCGGATTGGTAAAGTGTTTATCACCGAGGTAGAGGGGTAGTCGCTATACTTTCAAGAGATTGCGCGTAAACCCGGAAGGAGCGAGATGGCCAACAAAGTCACCCTCAAGCAGATCGCCCAGGAGGTGGGGCTTTCCCCCTCGTCGGTCTCGCTTGTTCTCAATAATCGGCCCTGTCGCATCTCGGAAGAAAACCGCAAGCTCATCAAGGAGGTCGCGGCGCGCAACCACTATGTCCCCAACCAGATTGCGCGTAGTCTGGTCATGCGCGAGTCGCGCACGCTGGGCCTTATCGTCCCTAACATCGAGAGCCGCTTTTTTGCCTCGCTCGCCGGTAGCCTGGAAAAGCGCTGCCGCGAGGACGGCTATGCGCTCTTCATTACCAGCTCGGGTGGAAGTGCCGACGACGATCTGGAGCTGCTGCGCCAGCTGGTAACGCGCGGCGTTGATGGCGTCTTCCTGGTTGTGGGCGACGAGTTCTCCGACGACCGCGCCCTGCGCGAAGAGGTCAGCCATCTGCCTATTCCTGCCGTGATGGTCGACCGTGCCATTGAGGGGCTCGAGTGCGACAAGGTGATGTTCGACCACGAGATGGGTGGCTACATGGCCACTCGCTATCTGATCGAGCAGGGCCACCGTCGCATTGCCTGCTTGGTTAACGCGCGCCGTTCCAATACGGGGCGTAAGCGACTTGCCGGCTATGAGCGCGCGCTGCGCGAGGTTGGCCTGCCTATCGACGCGCGTTTAGAGTTTGAGAGCGAGTACTACATCCCGAGTGCCTACGAGGCCTCGGAGGCGGTGCTCGCAACTGATGCTACCGCTGTGTTCGCAAGCTCGGATAACATCGCCCTCGGTCTGCTCAAGCGCTTACACGAGATGGGGAAGAGCATTCCGGGCGACATCTCGGTGGTGAGTTACGACAACTCGGCCGCCGACGTTCTCTTTGAGCCGGCGCTGACCGCGATTGAGCAGGATCCTGGTATCCTCGCGGAGCATGCTTTTGGCTGCATGTCCAAGCGCCTTGCCGGTAGGGGCGGTAGACGTGCCGAAGAAGTCGTTCTGGAGCCGGCGCTTATCGTGAAGGGCAGCGTGCTCGAACTTACCGAATGTAGCTAAACGTACTTGTTTGTTTGCATAGATTGCATGCGGAGTGTCTGCTATTTGCCGGCGGGGCCGGGGTGCCTGCCTTGTTTTGAGAAGTTCGCGGAGCCCACTTCTCAAAACAAGGCAGGCACTCCGGCCCTCGTCCGTGAACTCTTCCGCTGGGCGAGCCATAGACGCCGCGCGCCGATGCGATAAAGCAGTGGCTTGAAATTGGTGCTATATTCAGCATGAGTTGTTTAATGCTAGTACGGGAGGCTGATATGGGGCTGTTCAAGAAGAAAAACCCGCAGGATGCCTTTGATCCCGATGTGTTTACCATCACGGATACGATTTTGGACCCGCCGCGGTTTACATTTTTGCCGGCTATCTACCAGGATGCCACGCGCCGCAAGTGGGCTGTGCATCAACGCGGTGGCGAGCCGAAGATTTTTGACTATGCGGACGTGTTGCAGTGCGAAGTAGCCGAGGCGGGCGATCCGGAGGCCGAAGAAGCGGTCTCTAAACAGGAATTTGCCCGGCGTATCCTGGCAAATCCTGCCAAGGCAGCAAAAATAAATGCTGCCAAGCGTAATATGTGTCTTGGTATGGGCGTTGTTGTGGCGGTTCAGACGGGAAAAGACGAGGTTTCCAAATTAGAGATTCCCGTTATGACCGACGAGGTCAAACGCGATTCAAGTCTATATAAGTCGTATCGGAATGTCGCCGAGAAGATCAAGGCCGAATTTGATGCCATGGGAGGGCTGACCTAATTTTGGCGGCATACGTGTCTGAATGAGGAGTCTGTGCAATGGCAGGCGAATCTTATGCAATTCCCCCCAAAGATCGTGCTGTTGAGGGAATTCTTTGGTATATCCAGCACCATCAGCTTGCCGGCGGCGATCGCCTGCCGGCCGAGCGCGTGCTGTGCGAAGAGATTGGCGTTTCGCGTACGGCGTTGCGTGCCGGTATCACGCGGCTTATCTCGTGTGGAACGCTCGAGAGCCGTCGCGGATCGGGCACGTATGTGTGTCCTCCCAAGCCGCTGAATATCTTCCAGGAAACGTATAACTTTTCCGATGCTGTGCGGACTGCCGGCCTGCACCCCTCTTTTCGTCTGGTTTCCACCGGGACCATCGAGGCGGATGAGGCGCTTGCCGACAAGCTTGGGGTGGCTGTAGGCGCTCCCTTGCTCCGCATGCAGCGCGTTCGACTTATTGAGGGCGAGCCGACGTCAATCGAGACGGCTCACATTAACCTGTCCCTGTGCCCATCGCTTATCGAGCACGATTTTGAGTGCGAGAGCCTTTACGATGTCTTGCTCAAAGAAGGTGGCGTGCGTGTTGAGCATGGACGTGAGCATATCTCCATCTCGCGTTTGAACGCCGAAGAGGCCGAGCTGCTCCAGCAAGAAGAGGGAACGCCGGTGTTCTATGAGAGCTCGATCGAATTTGATAAGGACATGCGTTTTGTGGAGCATTGCAAATCGGTGATTTTGCCCACAAAGTTCCGCTTTGCCGATAACGGCGAAGAGAACGGCATGAGGAGCGTGGCAGGTGAACAATGGCTGAAACAGTAGATGCCACCCCGGTTTATATGCGCATTCGACGCCGCATCGAGGAACGTATCGAGCGCAGTATATATCCCACGGGTTCCATGATTCCGTCCGAAAAAGACCTTGCCGAGGAATTTGGTACGACACGCTTGACCATCCGAAGCGCTGTCGATGAGCTGGTTCGGCGCGGGCAGATTCGCCGTGTTCGGGGAAAAGGTGCCTTTGTGGCGCAGAAAGTACCTGCTTTTTTTGAACGCACGGTCGGTTTCCGTGAATCGGTCCGTGCTTCGGGCGGCGAGCCGTCCGTCCGTATTCTCGCGCGTTCCAAGCGTTATGCGGGGCCATATTACGCCGACCTGTTTGGCATCGCCGAGGACGACCTGCTCTATTCCGTTCGACGCCTGAACTGCATAAACGGTAGCCCCGTATCGATTGAGACGGCGCTGATTCCCTGCCTGCTGTTCCCAACCATCGAAGATATTGACGTGTCGGTCTTCAGTTTGTACGAGACCTATGAGATGCTGGGCCGAAAGCCAGTCATGGCACAGGAAAAGCTCGATATCGAAGCGCTGGGCGCACGAGATGCCGGCCTCCTTGGACTGGAACAGGGCGATCTTGTTTTGCTTTTGGAATGCGTGAGCTATGACGCGAGCGGTCAGGCTATCGAGTATGTAAAGTCCTTCAATCGTGGCGATACGGGCGGCTACACCTATACGTACTAGCTGGTATTTTGTGAATAACGGCTGGGAAACTAACCAGTTTTGATCGTTGGGTCAGCTGTATATACAACCTTACAGGGCTCAAAATCGACCGTTCGCCGATGGGGATAAATTAATCGACAAAGAGGTATCAAAAAGCCGTAACCTGTAACTGTGATTGGTATCAAATACTAATGATTTGTTACGAGGTGAGACGATGAAGATGCTCGATTACGTTCAGCTTGCCCATGTGCGTATGGGGGAGAACCTCGAGCGTTCGTCTGAGCTGGTAGCGCAGCTCGTTGATATTTTCCAGTCCGGTTCTTTTGACGCGCTGCGCATCGTTGCTTCGGGTTCGTCGCGCCATGCCGCCGATTGCGCCCGCGATTACCTGCAAGATGCCCTGCAAATGCAGGTGTCCGTTGTGACGCCCGAGGCCTTCGTTGATTTTGAACACACCTATCCGCAGCATGCGCTCAACATTGCCGTTTCGCAGAGTGGCTATTCGACCAATACGATTGCGGCGCTCGATTACATGCGCGCACACGATATGGCTGCAGTTGCGCTCACGGCAAACGTCGAGGCACCCATCAAGGAACACGCTGACATCGTTCTTGACTACGGTGTGGGCGTCGAGTCGGTGGACTTTGTGACTCTGGGCGTCGAGGTGCTCGTTGAGTACCTGGTGCTCTTTGGTATTTACGGCGGTCAGGCGCGCGGAACGATTGACGCCAAGGGCGTTGCCCAGCGTCTTGACGACCTGCGCGAGGCCATCCAGGCCAATGCCGTGATGTGCAAGACCGCCGAGGCATATGTCCAAGACCACATGCTCGAGCTTTCTGAGCACACGCCCGCCATGGTCGTCGGCAACGGCCCCAACTATGGCGTTGCCGAAGAGGCGGCCCTCAAGCTGAGCGAGACCATCAAGATTCCTGCCATGCATCACGAAGGCGAGGAGTTCGTCCACGGTCCCGAGATGCAGATCGTTCCGGGCTATCTGGTGTTTATCGTCGACGATCCGCAGGGGTCGGAGCGTCTTGCGAATATCGCTGATGCGCTATCGAACGTTACGACAAAAACGGTGCTGCTCACGGCCCATCCCAAGGGTAGGGCTCACGAGGTTGCGGTGCCTCAGGTGGCTCCGCTGCTCAGCGCAATTCCCAATCTTGTGTTCTTCCAGACGATTGCGGCCATGATAGCCGAGCGTCTGAAGTCATGGGGCGTGCACCCGTATCTTGATGCCGTCTCCAAGCAAATGGAGGTCAAGGCAGAGGGCTACGAAGAGTCAGTCAATGCGCTTAAGGCCAAAGCGGCCGAGTGTTACGGAATGTAAGCGGGTTTTGATGCCCGTTGGCATGGGGGATGTGGAAACAACCCCAGAAAGGAGAGACAAATGAAGGAAACCGAGAAGATCGAGATCATGCATTTCGACCAGGAGGGCTATCTCGAGGACGGCAAGGCGCTCTACGAGACCGGCAAGAAGATGACCGCGCTCGCCGACAAGGTCGCCGACGAGGGCTACGACGCCGTGTTCCTGATGGGCGTCGGCGGCACCTGGGACGAGCTCATGCAGCTCGAGTACCTCATGAACAAGTTCGGCGACCGCGACCTCGAGGTCTACCTGATCCACGCCGCCGAGTGGAACGTCTCCGGCCACAAGCGCATGACCGAGAAGTCCGTCGTGCTCACCGCCTCCGAGTCCGGCACCACCCCCGAGGTCCTCGAGGCCGTCAAGAAGATGAAGGAAAAGGGCATTCGCGTCTACGCCATGACCAAGCCCGAGGGCCCCATCGGCCAGGCTGTCGGCGCCGAGAATTGCGTCAAGATGGCTTCCGATCATGGTAACGGTGGCTGCGAGATGGGCTACTACCTCGCCGACTGCTTCGGCCTGCGCCTGCTCAATCGCCGTGGCTGCTTCCCGCAGTTCGATAAGTTCATCGAGCAGACCAAGGACGTTTGGACCCACCTGGTCGACATCCGCAAGAGCTTCGAGCCGCGCGCCGAGGAGCTCGCCAAGAAGTACGCCCTTGCCCCCTACACCATGTTCATCGGCTCCGGCGCCCTGTGGGGCGAGACCATCCTCTTCTCGATGTGCATCCTCGAGGAGATGCAGTGGAAGCGCACCCGCTACATCACCTCGGCCGACTTCTTCCACGGCACCCTCGAGCTCGTGGAGCCGGGCGTCCCCGTGTTCCTGTTCATGGGCGAGGACGAGAACCGCAAGCTCGACGAGCGCGTCCGCGCCTTCCTGACCCGCGGCGTGACCGGCGACACCGACATCAACATCATCGACACCGCCGAGTTCGCGATCCCCGGCCTTGACGACGAGTTCCGCGTCATCGTCTCCCCGTGGATTCTGACGGTGCTCGTGACCGACCGCCTGGCTCGCTACTACGAGACGGTCACCAAGCACA
>DBFABM010000084.1:0-6343 GCA_048194085.1 Collinsella aerofaciens | reverse complement strand
GTCATGGAGATCGACCTCGACCGTCGTCGTATCTCCCTGTCCATGAAGTCTGCTGCTGAGACTCTGGGCGTCGAGATCGAGGTTACCCCGCTGCCTTCCGAGAAGAAGGACGAGGAGACCGACGCCGAGTAAATCGGTTTGACGATCACTTGTTTTAAGGGATCCGTCCGCAATGGACGGGTCCCTTTTTGCATTTGCTGCTGAGGTTCGCGATGCTACCCGTGCGCAATGCTGCCCGGGCTGTTTACAGGCTATTGGGTTGTCGGTGCATGAAAAATGCCGACATCCCGCCTCGGGGAGGAGGCGGGAACACACCGAGTAGACGGAGGGGTGCGGAGCGCGGTCGCGTCTCGACTGACGACGTTGCCCATCGACAGGACCATTGTAGCGCATGGGCGGTTCTTGGTTTATCGTGTCGAACGCTTGTGTTGTACCATTGCCTGCGGCAACGGTGTGCTACACTCTTGCACTGCTGAGTGGGCCAGACGGTCGCGCGATGTGCTGCTTGCGGCACGCGTGAGGAAAGTCCGGGCTCCAGAGGGCGGGATGCCGGCTAACGGCCGGGCGGAGTGATCCGACGGAAAGCGCCGCAGAAAAGAAGACTCCCACCTGCGCCGCAAGGCGTAAAGGGAAAAGCTGAAACGGTGGTGTAAGAGACCACCAGCGTCGTGGCAACACGGCGGCTTGGCAAGCCCCATCCGGAGCAAGCGCGAATAGGAACGCTATGGGCCGGCCCGGTCCGCGTTCGGGTAGCGTGCGTGGAGCTGCACGGTAACGTGCAGACAAGATAAATGACCGTTCACGACAGAACCCGGCTTATAGGCCCACTCAGCACTTTGTTGACGCTGCGAACCCGTCAGCGCGGCAATCTGCCTTTCAAGCCTTCGGGCATGACCATAAGGTCAATGCCCTCGTCTTTCAAGGCACCTTGCTCGCGCTGACGGGTTCTCGCTTTCGTTTACGGAATCATCGGTGTTGCCGTTCTATTTACCGGGATTAACGGTACGATCTTTGCCGTATTATTGAGGCTGTTTGTTGCTTTGCTTGTTGTTGAGGGGCTTTGTTGGACAGCTATTATACTCTGCAATCGAATATTGAGGTTTCGGGCGAGTTTGTGGACCGCAAGAGCCGGTTTATTGCCCAGCTGGTCCATATTGAGTCCGAGGATGAGGCGAATGCCTTTATCGAGACGGTTCGCAAGCGTCATTACGACGCTCGACACAATGTTCCCGCGTGGATTTTGGTCGATGGACGTGAGCGCCAGAGCGATGACGGTGAGCCGAGCCGCACGAGCGGCATGCCGACGCTCGAGGTGCTGCGCGGCGCAGAGCTCAAAAATGTTTGCTGCGTGGTGACGCGCTATTTTGGCGGCACCTTGTTGGGGCCTGGTGGCTTGGTACGCGCCTATACCGCGGCGACGCAGGCGGCGGTGGCAGCTGCTCGGGAGGCCGGGCAGATCGTTGAGATGACGAGTGTCGTGCCGGTTGACGTGCATGTGGCCTATCCGCTGTATGAGCAGGTGCTTCGTTTGGCGCAGGATTCGGGTGCCAAGGTTTCGGATACCGATTACGCGGATGCCGTGACGATTCATTTGGTGTTTAAGGCGGGGGAGCAGGAGTCTTTTTGCGCTAAGATGCGCGAGCTTATGGCGGGGCGCGAGGAGATCGAGGTCGGTGCTCCCGTATTTGCCGAGTTCTAACGGCGACGGCCGGCGTGCTTTTGGATGGATCCCAAGTGCGCCGGCCGTCGTTTTTCTGTGCTGCCGTTTACTCGGCGAGCTGCTTTAGTACATCGCAGGCGATCTCGACGGCATCGTCGATGCAGCCGGGGCAGGTGCGGAGCGGACCCTTGTCCGATCCGACGCCCTTGAGCGTGTCGCAGACGGTCGTCGTGTTCTTCTTGCCAAAACGCTTGGCGATCTCGCGCGACAGCTTGTAGGTCTGGCCCTTGGTCTTGGGGTTTTCCATGCCGTCGCTCATTACAAAGCCCATGATGGCCACGGCGCCCGAGATGGCGCCACAGGTTTCGGTCATGCCGCCCATGCCGGCGCCAAAGCCCTCGGTGAGGATAAAAGCGACCTGGGGGTCTAGTCCGACGGCGGGCGCGAGCGTGCAGGCGACGGCCTGTGCGCAGTTGAAGCCACGGGCGTGGTATTCGGCAGCCTGAGCCTGACAGGCGGTGATGTCGAGCTGGGCCGTATCGATTTGCTTCATCGTTGTCTCCTTGGTCGTGGTGTACCCGCCTATGGTACCCGTGACGGGGCATGTAATCATCGAGAGCTTCATGTATGCCTCATTTTTATCTATAGAGCAAATGCCCAAAGATTGAGATAAATACCCAGGATCAATTTGTCTCATAACCTACCTTGGGGATGGGTTGAGAGGGGTGCGGGGTAGCGGTATCGTGAACCGAATAAAACGTAATCCAGGCAAGGGAGCTAGATATGAGTGAGCAGACCATCGGTACGACGTGTGTTCAGGGCGGCTATCGCCCGGGTGACGCGGAGCCGCGCCAGGTGCCCATCTACCAGTCCACCACGTGGAAGTACGACACGTCCGAACACATGGGCAAGCTGTTTGACCTGGAGGAGTCGGGCTACTTCTACAGCCGTCTGCAGAACCCCACGTGCGATCTGGTTGCCGCCAAGATCTGCGAGATGGAGGGCGGCACCGCTGCGATGCTCACGAGCTCGGGCATGGCTGCGAATTTCCTCGCGATCTTTAACGTGGCCGGTGCCGGCGATCACGTGGTCGCGAGCTCTGCCATCTACGGTGGTACCTACAACCTGCTCGCCCATACTATGGAGCGCATGGGGCTGACCTGCACGTTCGTTGCCCCCGACTGCACTGATGAAGAGCTCGAGGCAGCCTTTGAGCCCAATACCAAGCTCGTCTTTGGCGAGACGATCGCCAACCCCGCCCTTGCCGTGCTCGATATTGAGCGCTTTGCCAAGGCCGCGCATGACCACGGCGTGCCGCTGATGGTCGACAATACCTTCCCGACGCCCGTGATGTGCCGTCCCTTTGAGTGGGGCGCCGACATCGTTACGCACTCCACCACCAAGTACATGGATGGACATGCTGCCTACCTGGGCGGCGTGATCGTCGATCACGGTCAGTTTGACTGGATGGCTCATGCGGACAAGTTCCCGGGTCTCACCACGCCTGACGAGAGCTACCACGGCGTGACGTATGCCGAGAAGTTCGGTCCCGAGGGCGCCTTCATTACCAAGGCCACCGCGCAGCTCATGCGCGACCTTGGCCCCATGCAGAACCCGCAGGCGGCGTTCTTCCTGAACAGCTCGCTCGAGAGCCTGCATGTGCGCATGCCGCGTCATTGTGAGAACGGCCTGGCCGTTGCCAAGTTCCTGCAGAGCCATCCCAAGGTGCGCTTTGTGAGCTATCCGGGCCTGGAGGGCGACAAGTACTATGACCTGGCTCAGAAGTACATGCCCAACGGTACCTGCGGCGTTGTGAGCTTTGGCTTTAACGGTGGTCGCGCGGCGGCCGAGACCTTTATGAAGAGCCTTAAGCTCGCCCAGATCGCCACGCACGTGGCCGACGCCCGCACTTGCTGCCTGCATCCCGCTAATGCCACGCATCGCCAGATGAACGATGAGGAGCTCATCGCCTGTGGCATCTCTGCCGACATGGTACGCCTGTCGTGCGGCCTCGAGGACACGGCCGATCTGATTGCCGACCTTGAGCAGGCGCTCGAGCAGTGCTAGGCTAGCGTTCGCACAAGGCTCCGATGCTGGCAGAAAGCTTCGGCGACCTTTCGTTCCGATTCCGTAGGCGGGACCCCAATCGCGACTGTCTGCAGGCGATTGGGGCCCCGTTTTTTGCGTTGGGCCACTCGAAAGGATGGATATGGAGAAAACTGCAGAGCAGCTGCGCCGCGAGCACATTGCTCTAGAGGGCGACACCCATGGCAAGAACAAATGGGCGATTCTGTTTACCGTGCTCATCATGACGTTTATGGTGTGCCTGGATTCGACCGTCGTGACCGTGGCGCTGCCCGTGATGCAAAAGGAGCTGGGCGTGGGCCTCGATCGCATTCAGCTGGTGAGCTCGGTGTATCTGCTTGCGACATGCGTGGCTATGTTGCCGTTTGGCCGTCTGGGCGACATGCGCGGCAAGGTGGGCGTTTTCCAGCTGGGCGTCATCGTCTTTACGGTCGGCTCGCTGCTTTGCGGCCTTTCGGCCTCGCTCGAGGTTCTTATCCTGGCACGCATCGTTCAGGGTGTCGGTTGCGCGGCGGCCATGGCCAACAACATGGGTATCATCACCGAGTCGTTTCCGGCTCGCGAGCGCGGTCGCGCCATGGGTATTCTCGCGACTTTCGTGGCCCTCGGCATGATGTGTGGCCCCGTGCTGGGTGGCATGCTGGTGGCAAGCTTTCCCTGGGAGAGCATCTTCCTCATCAACCTGCCCATTGGCGTCATCTCGTTTATCGTGGGGCTCTACACGCTACCGCATGTTAAGCCGGAGGCCGGCGAGCGCCCCATGTCCCTTGCCGAGGCTGCTCGTCGCTGCTTTGCAAATTCGGCCTTCACCATTAACCTTGCCTGCATGCTCATCGTGTTCGTTGGTATTGGCGCATCCGAGTTTATCCTGCCGTTCTATTTTCAGGACGCCCACGGCTTTGGTTCTGACATTTCTGGATTGCTCTTTTTGGCGCTGCCGATGGTGAATGCCTTTATCGGCCCGCTTTCGGGTACGGTTTCGGACCGTGTTGGCTGCGAGGGCCCCACGGCAGTCGGCCTGGGCGTGTACGTGTGCGGTCTCTTTGCGGTAAGCACGCTCGACGAGCGCTCTTCTGTCCCTGTGATCGTGTGTTGCGTCGCGTTTATGTCGTGCGGTACGTCGATTTTCCAGAGTCCCAATAACTCACTGTACATGGGCTCGGCTCCGCGCGAAGCGCTCGGCTTTGCTGGCAGCCTGGGTAGCCTGGCGCGCTATGCCGGCATGGCAGTGGGTATTACGGCGGCGTCGCATATCTTGTATGGGCAGATGAGCGTGGCGATGGGCGAGGCCGTGACCAGTTTTGTTGCAGGCCGTCCGGATGTGTTCTTGTTTGGTTTTCGTTCGGTGTTCTACGTACTCATAGCTGTGGCCGCCGTGGGCTTTGCGCTTGCCATGGTGCGTTTGGTGAAGATACGCGCCCGCCATTAATGCGTTGGGAGGCTGTCTGCCACGAATCGGGCCTATCTGGTCTTGCGGCTTTATGGTGCGATGCGGCTTGTGGGACGGGCGGGGGTCGGTCCGTGGTAGACTATCGAACAACGTTTATTAATCGCGCGGTATCTTGCCGCGAGAAGGGGTTGCGCCATGCAGGAGCTTGAGGATCGTATTCGCCATGACGGCATCGTAAAGGCCGGTAACGTCCTTAAGGTTGATGCCTTCCTCAACCACCAATGCGACGTTGAGCTGTTCGACCACATGGGCGCCGAGTGGGCCCGTCTGTTCGAGGGCGTCGAGATCAACAAGATCCTGACGATCGAGGCTTCGGGCATTGGCATGGCTTGCATCGCAGCTCAGCATTTTGGCGGCGTGCCGGTGGTCTTTGCCAAGAAGGCGCAGTCCATCAACCTCGACGGCGAGCAGTATGCCACGACCATCTACTCCTTTACCAAGCAGAAGGAGTACCCGGTCATCGTTGGCAAGCGCTTCCTGTCCGAGGGCGACAAGGTCCTGATTATCGACGACTTCCTGGCCAACGGCTGCGCGCTCGAGGGCCTTATCAAGATCTGCGAGGCTGCGGGTGCCGAGGTGTCCGGTATTGGCATTGCAGTGGAGAAGGGCTTCCAGGGCGGCGGCGATAAGCTCCGCGAGCGCGGCTTCCGCGTTGAGAGCCTGGCTCGTATCGCCGATATGGACTGCGAGAGCGGCGAGATCACCTTCGCCTAAGCGCTCAACACAAGCGATTGGTATGCGATGTGACAAAGGGGCTTTCCCTTTGTCACATTTTTTGTATGAGGGGTGGTGTTGATATGGATGAGAACAAGATGGGATGGCGCGAGTATGCGCGCTATGCCGAGATGTCGGCCGAGGAATTGGCGCGCGATTGCGAGGTGCAGGTGTTTCACGCGACGGGTCCGGGCGGGCAGGGCGTGAACACGACGGACTCGGCGGTGCGCATGAAACATGGGCCCACGGGGATTGTCGTGACGGCGCGCGAGAGCCGTAGTCAGTTTCAGAATCGCAGCTGCTGTTTGCGTAAGTTGAGGGCAGAGCTTGAGCGTCGTGGCCGTCCGCCGCGCCGTCGCGTCAAGACCAAAGTGCCGCAGCGATCGCGCCAGCGCAGGCTCAACGACAAGCACTTCAACGCCATTAAAAAGGCC
>DBFABM010000080.1:0-6292 GCA_048194085.1 Collinsella aerofaciens | reverse complement strand
AATGTGGCCTTCGTCTTGCGCAGGACTGCCCGAGCAGGCAATCAAATATAATGCGGGCGGGCACGCGGCCCCGTCGGCTTTACGACAGCGCAATACCGCCGAGCCAGCCCCAACGCACGCCAGAGCCAGTGCCATAGAAGCTAATAAACGAATCGAGCGACTTCGATGTAATGGCGCCCTCGTTGCTCATAACGATGCCGCCGCCAACGTAGATACCCACATGACCGTAGATAAGGCCCGGAGCACCCGTGCCGCTGTGCGAGGAATCGGCCACGATCATGCCCACCTGCAGCGCCGAGCGGTCGGAGCTATAGCACCAGGCGTTAAACATGTCGCACGCATTGCCTCCAAAGTAGCCAACGCCGGCGTTACGGAAGACATTGGTGACCCACGCCGCGCACCAGTTCTGACCCGGCGAAGGCGTGGAGTAGCACGCGTTGACGACAGCCTGCTGCTTGCCCGAGCCGGCATTCTGCTGCGGGGTTCCGGGCGCGTACGATCCACCACCCGAGCTCGAACCACCCGAGTAGGAATTGTTCTTGTTCGCGGCAGCCGCGGCAGCGGCAGCCTTCCTAGCGGCCTCCTCAGCCTGGGCGGCAGCGAGGATCTCGGAATCGCGCTGAGCCATGAGCTCCTTGACGTCGTCGGAAAGACCGTTCAGCACGGTCTGGACTTCTTGCTGCTTGGCCTGCATGTCCTGCATCTGGGCAGTCTGCTGGTCCTTGAGCTTCTCTAAGTCGGCCTTCTGCGACTCGAGCTCGGTCTTTTGCGCATCGAGCTCTTCCTGGATGGTCTGAATGTCCTCGATGGCGTCGCGGTCGCTCTTGTTGATCTTCTCAACGTAATGCGCGTTGGCGACGAGTTCCTCAAACGAGCCAGAGGCCAGCAGCAGCGACAGGATGTTCGTGCCGCCGGACTTGTAGCTGGCGGCCACGCGATCGGAAAGGTCGTTGCGCTTCTTCTTGAGCTCGGCCTTCTTTTCATCGATCTGGGCCTGCGTGTCGTCAATCTTGCCCTGGACATTCTCGATGTCGTTGAGGGTCTGGGCATTCTTGTTGGCCAGCGCCGCATACTCATTTGCGATGCTGTCGAGCTGGGCCTGAACCTCGTCGAGCTGGGCCTGGGCGGCATTCAGTTTATCGGTGGTTTCTTTGGAAGCCTCCGCCGCATGGGCGCGAGCGGGCAGGCCAAAAAGAACTGCCGCAGAAGCGGCACCGAACAGGGCCTTGAGGGCAGTGCGGCGCGAGAGCTCCTGGGAAAGGATGGAATCGCTGTTTGGTGACATATGTACTCCGTTACATGCTTATTTATATGTCGCTCAACTCATACATATTAGCGTACATATGGCGCGTCCCAACGATTTCCACGAACGGCAGGAAACTGCAAGGTCAGCGGCTCGTAAGCAAATGCCAAAGATCAGGTTATGCGTACGCAAGCTCTTCTATGAGTACGTTAGCACAATCCTCTGCTTTTCCTACAGCGCACGATTTGGGCGTCCCTGCCTGCGCTATACTCCCCTGAAGAAGTGTTCCTGATTCGATAGGAGACTACATGTCCAAAGCACTCGACCCCAAAGACACCTGTGTCCTCGTTACCGGTGGCGCCGGCTTTATCGGCTCGCACACCGTCGTTCAGCTGCTCGAGGGTGGCTACCAGGTCGTCATCGTCGATGATCTTTCCAACTCCAGCTCCGTCGCCGTCGACCGCGTCAAGACCATCGTGGGCGACGAGGCCGCCAAGAACCTCACCTTCTACGAGGCCAACGTGCTCGACCGCGACGCGATGAACAAGATCTTCGATACCCATCAGATCGACCGCGTCATCCACTTTGCCGGCTTTAAGGCCGTCGGCGAGTCGGTGAGCAAGCCCGTCGAGTACTACCACAACAACATCGAGAACACCCTGGTGCTCATCGACGTCATGCGCAACCATGGCTGCAAGTCCATCATCTTCTCGAGCTCCTCGACCGTCTATGGCGACCCGGACAACCCGCCCGTCACCGAGGAGGATCCTAAGAAGCCCGCGACCAACCCCTATGGTTGGACCAAGTGGATGATCGAGCAGATCCTTATGGACGTCCACACCGCCGACCCCGAGTGGGACGTCGTGCTGCTCCGTTACTTCAACCCCATCGGCGCTCATCCGTCGGGTCTGATCGGCGAGGACCCCAAGGGCATCCCCAACAACCTGGTGCCCTATGTCGCCCAGGTCGCCGTGGGCAAGCTCGAGGCCGTTCAGGTCTTTGGCAACGACTACCCCACCCCCGACGGCACCGGCGTGCGCGACTACATCCACGTGTGCGATCTGGCCTCTGGTCACGTTGCCGCCCTTAACTGGATGAACGGCAAGACCGGCGTCGAGATCTTTAACTTGGGCACCGGCACCGGCACCTCGGTACTCGAGGTCGTCGCCGCCTTCTCCAAGGCTTGTGGCAAGGAGCTGCCCTACGTGATCCGCGAGCGCCGCGCCGGCGACATCGCTGCCAACTGGTGCGATGCCTCCAAGGCCGAGCGCATGATGGGCTGGAAGGCCCAATACGACATCGCGGACATGTGCCGCGATAGCTGGAACTGGCAGAGCCACAACCCCAACGGCTTCGCCGACGCCGAGTAGCAAAAACCTACATACCGCTCTTGCCCCGATCTCACGTTGTGAGGTCGGGGCTTTTTCATGGCATGTAACCATTCGCCGAAAATCGACCAACTTTTTTATCTTGCCTGTACATGTTTAAACAACATGTTTTACAATAGGCGTATCGAATCAGAACATCGGAGGCGGACTGCACACCCATCGGCAGGCCGACCCCACAACAAGAAGGTTGGTGAGCGCATTCATGGAGCGTGCAAGCGGCGTCCTCATGCCCGTCTCATCTCTGCCCGGACCATACGGAATCGGCGGCTTTGGCTGGAATGCCTACGACTTCGTCGATTTTCTCGCCTCGTGCAAACAACATTACTGGCAGATTCTGCCCCTTACGACGACCAGCTATGGCGATTCGCCCTATCAGTCGTTCTCGGCCCGCGCAGGCAACCCCAACTTTATCGACTTTGCCGAGCTTATCGAGGCAGGGTATCTGGAGCATCGCGATATCGATGGCGTGTATCTGGGATCCGACCCCAGCAATGTCGACTACGGTGCCATCTTTGGTGGCCGCCGTCAGATTCTCGACCGAGCCGCCGAGCGCTTTGCTGCCGACAAGCCGGCCGATTTCGATGACTTTATCCAGGCCAACGAGGACTGGCTCATCCCCTACTGTGAGTTCATGACCGTCAAAGAGGAGTGCGGTCTCAAGGCGTTTTGGGAGTGGCCCGCGGAGCTCCGCACCCGCGGCGAGGCTTCCGCCAAGGTCTGCGCCGACCATCCGGCGCGTATGCTCTACCACCAGATGACGCAGTACTTCTTCGATCGCCAGTGGAGCCGCCTCAAGGCCTATGCCAACGAGCGCGACATTCTCATCATCGGCGACCTGCCCATCTATGTCTCGCGTGACTCCGTCGAGATGTGGGCGACGCCTGAGCTCTTTAAGATCGACGCCGCCGGCAATCCCGTGAGCGTCGCCGGCACGCCGCCCGACCAGTTCTCGGCCACCGGCCAGTACTGGGGCAACCCCATCTACGACTGGGACGCCATGGAGTCCGACGGCTTCTCCTGGTGGGAGGGCCGCATTCGCGCCGCCCTCGACATGTACGACGTCATCCGCCTGGATCACTTCCGCGGCTTCGAGGCCTATTGGGAGGTGCCGTTCTCCTCGCCCGATTCGTCCTACGGTTCGTGGACGCAGGGTCCCGGCCTCAAGTTCTTCAAGACGCTCGAGGAAAAGCTCGGCACGCTGCCCATCATCGCCGAGGACCTGGGCTTCCTCACCCCCGGCGTCATCGACATGCGCGACAACTCGGGCTTCCCCGGCATGAAGATCCTGCAGTTTGCCTTTGAGGGTACCAACTCGTACTACCTGCCGCATAACTACATCGCCAACACCGTCGCCTATGTGGGCACCCACGACAACGAGACGGCGCGCGGTTGGTTTGAGGGAACGGCCACCCCGCGTCAGCGCGAGCAGGCAGCCCTGTACACCCATCAGCAAGCCGGCGAACCCATGGCAGATGCACTCAACCGCACCATCGCCGCCAGCGTGAGCGACACGTGCATCTACACCATGCAGGACCTGCTCAACTTGGGCAACGAGGCGCGCATCAACACCCCTGCCACGCTGGGCGGCAACTGGACCTGGCGCATGCTCGACGGCGCCATCACCCGCGAGCTCGAGCACAAACTCACCGACTGGACCGAGACCTACTTCCGCATCCCGTCGGAAGCCGAAATCGAGCTTCCTCAATAGGAGCCACCGCGCCCGACCCCTCCCCACCGTGCGGACGCGCTTGCTTTTCCCGCGCGAGGCCACCCCAATCCCCTCGCGTGGGCTTCTTATGAATTGCAGACATGAAACAACCCATCACAGGAGAAAACATGCCCCGAATTAACCTCATGGAACTCGCCGAGCAGTCTTTTGGCACCTCGCTCGAGCAGCTCGACGACCGTCGCATTTACAAGCTGCTGGTCAAACTCGTGCAGGAGCGCTCCGCCGCCCGCCCGCTCAACAACGGCAAGAAAAAGCTCTATTACATTTCCGCCGAATTTTTGATCGGCAAGCTGCTCATCAACAATATGATCGACCTCGGCATCTACGACGAGGTTAAGGACCAGCTCACCGCCGCAGGCCACGACCTCAACAAGATCGAGGAATTCGAGGTCGAGCCGTCACTCGGCAACGGCGGCCTGGGCCGCTTGGCCGCATGCTTCCTGGATTCCATCGCCACGCTGGGCTTGACCGGCGATGGCGTGGGCCTCAACTATCACTACGGTCTGTTCCGTCAGCGCTTTGTCGACAACCAGCAGAAGGCCGTCCCCGACGAGTGGCTCGGTGAGCAGGACATCCTAGTCGACGATGACCGCTCCTACACCGTCGAGTTCGGCGATTTTGCCGTTACCTCCAAGCTCGTCAACATCGATGTGCCCGGTTACGGCCAGCCCACCAAGAATCGCCTGCGCCTGTTCGACCTGGCGAGCGTCGACGACGGCCTGGTCCCCGGCAGTTCCATCGACTTCGACAAGACCGAGATCGCCAAGAACCTCACCTTGTTCCTCTACCCCGACGATTCCGACGAGCAGGGCCGCCTACTTCGCATCTATCAGGAGTACTTCATGGTGAGCAACGCCGCCCAGCTCCTGATCGACGAGGCCGTCGAGCGCGGCAGCAACCTGCACGATCTGGCCGACTATGCCGTGGTCCAAATTAACGACACGCACCCCACCATGGTCATCCCCGAGCTCATTCGCTTGCTCACCACCGAGCATGGCATCGAGTTTGACGAGGCCGTGACCATCGTACGCTCCATGGTCGCCTACACTAACCACACGATTCTTGCCGAGGCGCTCGAGAAGTGGCCGCTCGCCAGCCTGCAGAAGGTCTCCCCTGCCATCGCCGACATTATCGTCAAGCTCGATGAGATCGCGAAGGCCGAGCACGATGACCCGCGCGTCGCCATCATCGACGAGCACGACACCGTCCACATGGCCCACATGGACATCCACTTTGGCTTCTCCATCAACGGCGTAGCCGCCCTCCACACCAAGATCCTGGAGGACACCGAGCTTCATCCGTTCTACGAAATCTATCCCAAGAAGTTCTCCAACAAGACCAACGGCATCACCTTCCGCCGTTGGATCCATGGAGCCAACCCCGCGCTCGCCAGCCTGCTCGACGATGTGATCGGCACCGACTGGCGCAGCACCGGCGATCTGAGCAAACTCGCCAAGTTCGCCGACGACAAGGACGTTCTTGAGCGCCTGGCCGCCACCAAGGTCGAGGCCAAGGCCATCATGCGCCAGTTCATGGCGCTCGAGCAGGGCGTGACCATTCCCTCCAACGCCATCATCGACGTCCAGGTCAAGCGCATCCACGAGTACAAGCGCCAGCAGATGCTCGCGCTCTACATCATCTGGAAGTACCTCGATATCAAGAACGGCAACAGACCTAAGCACCCCGTCACCATCATCTTTGGCGGCAAGGCGGCGCCTGCCTACACTATCGCGCAGGACATCATCCATCTGATCTTGACGCTGTCGCAGTGGATTGCAAACGACCCCGACGTGGCTCCCTACCTGCAGGTCGTCATGATCGAGAACTACAACGTCACCGCCGCCGAGCGCGTGATCCCCGCCGCTGATATCTCCGAGCAGATCAGCCTGGCCTCCAAGGAGGCGAGCGGCACCTCCAACATGAAGTTCATGC
>DBFABM010000073.1:0-43509 GCA_048194085.1 Collinsella aerofaciens | reverse complement strand
CTTCGCGGAAAAGTATTCACCTTCGATTCGCAAGGGCACTGCGTGAGTCAAAAAAGCGGGTCGCGCCGGGGATTTCCGGCGCGGCCCGCTTAGTATCGCGCATAGATTCGCAAGGTTGCGGTAGCCAGCGGCCTACTTTGCGTCGTAGGCCTCGGCGTCCCACCAGTCGAGCTGGGCGATGTTGTCGCGGATGTGCTGGCAGCTCTTGTGGAGGCCCTCGAGCTCGTGCTCGGACAGGTCCAGCGTGTAGACCTCCTCGACGCCCTCGGCACCGATCACGCACGGCAGGGAGGTGAAGATGCCCTCCTCGCCATACTGGCCGGTCATGAGCGTGGAGGCGGAAAGCACGGCGTGCTCGTTATGCAGCACGGCGGCGCAAACGCGCGCGGCGGAGTTGGCGACGGCGTACTCGGTGCACTGTTTGCCCTGGTAGGTTACGTAGCCGCCCTTGCGCGCGAGGTCCTCGACCTCCATGTGGTCAAAGGCGTACTTGTCGGGGTTCTCGGCCTGAAGCTCGTTAAGGCTCTTGCCGGCGATGGTTGCGGCCTTAAAGGCGGCCAACTGGCTAAAGCCGTGCTCGCCGATCATGTAGGCGTCGATGGACTTGGGGCTCACGCCGACCTTCTTGGAGATCTCGGTGCGCAGGCGGGCGGAGTCCAGGCCGCAGCCCGAGCCGATGATCTTCTTGGGATCGTAGCCGGTCAGGTGCCACAGCTCGGTGCACACGACGTCGCAGGGGTTGGAGATGCTCACGAAGATGCCGTCAAAGCCGGCGTCGACGATGCGCTTGGCAAAGGTGCGGGCGGCGTCGGTGGTAAAGAACAGCTCGCCGTCGCGGTTGCCGGCGGCCAGCGCGACCTTGCCGGCGGCGTTGACGATGACGTCGCAGCAGGCAAGCTCCTCGTAGTGGTCGTAGCAGTTGACGATCTTGGTGTTGTACGGGACAAACGAAAGGGAGTCGCGCAGGTCCTGGACCTCGGACGTCACCTTGGCCTCGTTGATATCGCACAGGTACAGCTCATCGGCAATGCCCTGCATGAGCAGACTGTTGGCAACATGTGCTCCTACGTGGCCCTGGCCGACCACACCGATCTTACGCGTTTGGTACATATATGTATCCTTTCGGCCGAGTTTTTCGCGTCGAACCATTGTAGCGTCCTGCTGCCACTTTGCTAGGCTAAAGCGCCATAGATTTTTGGGCATGCCTTAATCTCTACTTTTGGAGTGATTTGGGCCGCTGACGGCATCGCCGGGCGATGTACTCGCGCGGATGGGGCCGGTCGTTGTACCATAACTGCAACTGACTCGTAAGGAGCATTCATGCCCATTCGCATCCCCGACGCCCTCCCTGCCGCCGCGCAGCTCGAGAGCGAGAACATCTTTGTCATGACCGAGTACCGCGCGCTGCACCAGGACATCCGTCCGCTGCGCGTGCTCATCCTCAACCTCATGCCCACCAAAATCGCTACCGAGACGCAGATCATGCGCAAGCTCTCCAACACGCCGCTGCAGGTGGAGGTGGACCTGCTGCGCACGAAAACGCACGAGGCCACGCACGTGAGCGCCGGCCACCTGGAGACGTTCTACCGCACGTTCGACGACATCCGCGACATCCACTACGACGGCCTGATCATCACGGGCGCGCCGGTGGAGCAGATGCCGTTCGAGGAGGTCGACTACTGGCCCGAGCTCTGCCAGATCATGGATTGGTCCACCACGCACGTGCACTCTACGCTGCACATTTGTTGGGGCGCGCAGGCCGGCCTGTACCATCATTACGGCATCCAGAAGTACGACCTGCCGGCAAAGGCGAGCGGCGTGTTCGAGCATTATCTGGTGAAGCCGCAAAGCCCGCTGGTCCGCGGCTTTGACGACCGCTTCTATGCCGTACATTCGCGCAACACCGACGTGCGCCGCGAGGACGTGGAGGCCGAGCCGCAGCTTGAGGTCGTGGCCGTGTCCGACGAGGTGGGCCTGTACATCGTCAAGTCGACCGACAGCCGTCGCTTCTTTGTCTTTGGTCACCCCGAGTACGATACCGACACGCTGCGCCTGGAGTACGAGCGCGACGTGAAGCGCGGCCTCAACCCTCAGGTGCCGGCGCATTACTTCCCGGGCGACGACCCCTCCGCCGATCCGCGCAACGTCTGGCGCAGCCAAGCTCAGCTGTTCTACACCAACTGGCTCAACTACTACGTCTACCAGACCACGCCCTACGACCTGGCCCGCGCCGGCGAGGAGCACTAGGCTGCGATGGTACTGCTGTAGCCGTGGCTGATATGGCGGCGATTAGGCGCTGATGATGTGGGGTAGCGGCAGGTCGTGAGCGTCGGTGGGAACGCGGTCGACGTGCTGCTCGTCAAAGGCGATGCCGATGATTTGGCATGCGGGCGAGAGCATAGGCAGGTAGCGGTCGTAACAACCGCCGCCGTAGCCCAGGCGCGCGCCGGTTTGGTCGAAGGCCACGAGCGGCACGACGATCATGTCGAGAGCTTCGGCAGGCATGATGGGGAAGCGGTCGCTGTCGATGTCCGTGGCCGCGAAGGCCCGCGTGGGGTGGGCGATAAACGGAGCCGCGGACGCATCGTCGGCGGCAACTGCCCGCATGCACATGCGCTGGCCACAAGCTGCGGCATCAATTGCCGAGAGCATGCACGGATAGGCTACGCGCCAGCCGCGCACGGCGGCCGCAACGGCAAACGCGGCAGGGTCTGCCTCGGAACCCATCGCGGCATAGACGGCAACGGTGCGCGGCGCCGCGGCATCCAAGCGGCCCAGCAGCTCAACCAGCCGCGCACAGATATCAGCAGACTTCGCCGCCCGCACATCCAAATCGAGAGCATCGCGCCGAGCAATCACCGCCCGCCGCAACTCAGCCTTGTCCATCCCGGCCCTCTCTCCCAAACCTACCAAAAAGGGACAGGTTTATTATGGCAGGCTTTATCTGGGCAAACGTCGAAGCCGCCACAAAGGCGCCCGTTGTGGCGGCTTCGACTCGACGTTGGCTTCACAGCGCCGCAGCGATCGCTTCAGTCACAAACTTATTGAGTGACTCACCCTTCTTTGCCGCTGCCAGCGCTGCTTGCTTGTGGAGCTCAGAGCCCGTTCTTACGTTGAACGAGCCCTTAAAAGCCCGCTCGGGTTCCTTGCCCTTCTCGGCGCAAAACTCAAGGTAATCGTCGACGGCGTCGTGGAAGCATTGCTCCACTTCTTCAGCCGTGGAGCCTTCAAATACGATTGCGTCCCTAATGCCGGCGACCATACCTGTTAGCACATGCTGTTCGGCATCGAACTCGACCGGGGCGAAATAACCCTTGTATGCCAAAACGTTACTCATGACTACCTCCGACATCTTGCAGAAAGCGAACGATGTTTCGAATGGTCCCCGCTGTCAATTCGTCAGATGGATGAGGCGCGTGCATTACGAACATCCTGCCATCTGATGGCCTGTAGAAGCGAACGCGCGATCCGGATGTCTTGCCTTTGCGGTCCATTTCAAAGCCATATGAAGCCATAACTTTAAGAAAGTCAGCGAATCTATACGTTGAAGGACAGCTAAGCAGCTGGGCGATGAGTTTATCGGATCGAGTCATCCCGCCTCACATTCTGCAACTATATTCTAGTTGCAATTTCAGTTTGATGCAAGCACCTCTACTATAGAACATGTGTGCGTATAGAACAAGTGTTCGAATCACAACTGAGGAAGGAGACAGGCACCTTTGTGGTGGTCTGTGCTGTGGAGTGGGCGTCTGCGGCGGTTTGTCTCAATCTGTAACAGTAACTCGGCAAAATTGGACCTAGATGTTGCAGATTGAGACAAACCGCCGCGGTGGGCTGCGCCACCCCGCTCAAACCGCAGAAAAAAGGTAGATTTTCAGACATGTCCCAAAAATCTACCTTTGCCGTGCGTTAGCCCATCAGGTCGACGACGTTAAAGTCGGCGTTGCTCTTGGCGATGACTTCGCGGCCGCCAAAGACGCAGGTGGGCGACTCGGCTGCGATGCGCGTCACGTCGGCGCCGAGCGAGCGGAGCTCACCGGGCGTGGCGGCGAGCATCTGGGCGCGGCGCTCCTCGCGTGCGTGCGGATCGAGCCCGGCCAGGTAGGTCGTGTTGCGGCGCTTGGTGAGCGCGTACGGCTTCACCGGTGCGTCCATGCCGCTCACGCAGCTCACGATAAAGCCCTCAAAGGCGGCCTCGTCGGGCTCAAAGCTGCCGAGCCATTCGCCTGCGCGCTCCACGCGCTCAATCGAAGGATCGATTGCCGGGTCGCGGTAGGTGTAGAACGCCGCCTGACGCTCGCCGGCTGCGCGGAATCCGCAGCCGTACGCACCGCCCTTCACGCGAATCTCGTTCCACAGGTAGTCGTAGGAGAGTGCGTTGGCAGCCACGGCCCAAGCGCCTGTCACGTCAATGCCCAAGCGACGCGGATCGCACGCACACGCGGCAAAGCAGATGTCGCTGGGGATCACGAAAGCCTCGTGGCGGTCGCACGGCGCCGGCACCACGAGCGCGTCGCGGCCGGCATCGGCGCCGTCGCCAGCGTCCAGCCCCAGGTCGCCCGCGGCATCCCAGTACGCGTCAAAGTCCTCGTTGCTGCCGGTAAAGCTCGCCATGCAGCCATCGGCCACAAAGATGCGCTCCGCCAGCTCGGCAAGCTTGGTACGCAGCCCGTCCACGCGCTCGTCAAAGTGCTCGAGCAGATCGCGCAGGAACAGGTAGAAATCCACGCCCGAAAGCTGCTCGCGCACCACGGCCGAAGGCGAGCTGTAGCTCATCGCGCGACCGAGCGCCGCCGAGTGGCCGTTGTTGATAAAGCCCTGCTCAAGCCCAATGCGAATCTGCGTGAGCACGTCGCGCATGCGGTCGGCATCGGCATCTGCCAAAAGCGTGCTCGACCACACCTCGCGCGGCAGGCTCGCCAGCGCATCGATCTTCTCGGACAGGGCGCCGGCGCTCACCAGCAGGTAGGGGCGCACGCCGTCCACGTCGGGCTGGGTCATGACTTCGGTCGTAAAGCTCAAAAAGCCCAGTTTGCCGGCGAGCAAGTTGTCGAGCTCCTCGGCCGAGTGCTCGCTCGTGGGCAGCTGTTTGAGCAGGCGGCAGAGCAGCGTCACATAGGGCAGGTCTTCAAACGCGACGCAGCTCAGGTCGAAATACTGCATGGCGTAGGCCAGGCGGTTGGTGGGGATGTCGTGGCGCAGGCAGGGGATGGGCGCAGTCGTGTCTACGACCAGCGGAGGCTCGGGGCGCGCCTCGCCAATGTCGGACACGCGCAGGCGCGGCAGCGTGGCCTTGGCCTCGGGCGTGTCCTCGGCCTCCTGCGCGGCACGCAGCGCAGCTGTGCGCTCGACCACGTCGGCCAGCTCGGCATCGGTCATGGCATCGCGCTTGGCTGCCAGCTCGGCGGCCTCGGCGATCTCCGCGCCCTCGGCGGCGTCCACCGGCACCAGCTCGACCAGTGCCATGTGATCGTTCTGGAGCACGAGCTCGCGCAGTAGGTCCTCAAAGTAGCTGCCGTCCAGCTCGCCGCGCAGCTCTTCGTACACCGGTCCGTACTTGAGCGCCAGCGTCGCGGCGTCGTCATCGTAGAGCCACGTGCTCAGCGCGTCGCACGCAATGGCCACGCCGTCGGCGATACCGTAGTCGCGCTGGCGCAGGTCGTACTCGTTGCTGCTGATGATGGCTTCCAGGCGCTCGCGCGGAACGCCGTGCTCACACAGGTCGCGGCAGGCGTTCTGGAACACGCGGCGCAGCTCGCGCGCTACGCCGGGCTGCGCGTTTTGCAGCATGATGAGCTCGTAGGGCTGCAGGCTCTCGGCCGCGGTGTAGCTCACCACGTTGCCGCCCAGGCCGGCGGCCAGAATGGCCTTCTTAACCGGTGCTTCGTTGGAGCCCAGCAGCGCCTCGAACAGGATATCCGCCGCGATCGTGCGCTTGCGGTCGAGCGCGCTGCCCAGCACCAGGCCTAGGCCCACCAGGGCGTTCTCGGGCGTGGTGGCCATCTCGATGCGTTTATACTCGCAGGTTACGGGCGCCTGCACGCCCAGCGGATTGGGTGCCAGCGTGGACGGGTCCTCGCCGGCGGCAACGGCTGCGTCCATGCGGCGGCTTGCGGCGCTCGGCTGCGACAGGTAGCGCTCGTTCAAAAAGGCTAACGCGCGGTCCACGTCCAGGTCGCCGTAGAGCGTGATGTAGGAGTTGGAAGGATTGTAGTGGCGCGCGTGCGTGTCCAGGAACTGCTCGTAGGTGAGCGTGGGAATCGCGCGCGGGTCGCCACCGCTCTCGTGCGCATAGGCGGTGTCGGGATAGAGCGCGGCGTTGACGGCGTCGTCCAGCACGCTCATGGGGTCGGACAGCGCGCCCTTCATCTCGTTGAACACCACGCCGTTATAGCGCAGCGTGCCCTCGCGCAGGCTCGCGGAGCTGTCGCCGTCCTCGCCCTCGGCGCCCTCCGGCAGGTCCAGCTCGTAGTGCCAGCCCTCCTGCTCAAAAATGGTGGGTTTGGTATAGATGGCCGGGTTGAACACCGCGTCCAGGTACACGTCCATCAGGTTGTACAGGTCCTGCTCGTTGGTGGTGGCAACGGGGTAGATGGTCTTGTCGGGGTAGGTCATGGCGTTGAGGAACGTCTGCATGGAGCTCTTGATCAGGTCCACGAACGGTTCCTTGACGGGGAACTTAGCCGATCCGCACAGCACCGAGTGCTCAAGAATATGGAACACGCCGGTGGAATCGGCCGGCGGCGTCTTAAATCCAATGGCAAAGGCCTTGTTTTCGTCGTCGCATGCCAGGTACAGCAGGCGAGCGCCCGATGCGGTGTGGCGCAGCACGTAGGCGTCCGAGTCGAGCTCGGGCACGGTCTCGCAGCGCTCGACGGCAAAGCCGTGGCGGGTGGTGCCGGGCACCAGCAGCGCGGCGGCAGCGGTGCGAGGGTCGGTTGAGGTGGTGGGCATATGCAGTCTCCTTTGACGCCCCAGCGGGGGCGAATCGAGTCGAATCCCCGAGAGTATACCCATATGGGGCCGCGGCTCTGCAACGAACTGGAGACGATGCCGGCGGATTGGGCAAAGGCCCCGCGTGCCCGCTGCATGAGCATGGATAATTGGACACTCGCCAAACGAGAGTGGATATTTGGACGGAATCTGCCGCAAAAGCCCCAAAAACCGTCCAAATATCCACTCTCGATATCCGACCGTCCGAAAATCCTCACTCGTCCATCACTCGCGTATCTCTCGTCTCTCATTCGTCTCTAATATGAGAGATGACAGGAAGATGAGAGAAAAATATGAGAGATAACTGAGAGACGAGGGAAATCTATCCGCGGCATTCTCCGCAGGATCGAGCGAGTGGAGCTTCAGGGCGTCATCGTTCTCGTCATTACGATTGAGGAGCTCGATCCGTCGAGCAAGCCCTGCTATGTCATAGAGCGGGGCGCCTAGGGCGGCAGCTACAAGCGCATCGATGACAAAGATGTGCCGCTTTCATCGACCGAGGTGCTCGCATTGGCGTCATACGGTCGAGCGACTCCGAGCGATCGCGACGCGGTGGCGGGTGCGGGCGCGGACGATCTCGACGAGACGCTGGTCGACCGTACGATAGATCGGGCTTTCTCGTTGACGCCCCGGGCAATGCGTGGCGCGCCGGACAAACAAACGAAGCTGGAGCGCCTAAATATCCTTGATTCCCAGGGCAATGTCACCAAAGCTGGACTCCTAGTTGTGGGCACCTACCCTCAGCAGTTCTATCCCAAGCTCTTCATTGACGTGGCTGTCCATGCGGGAACTCAGAAGGGCATGGCGGGGTCGCTGAGGTTCATGGACCGCACAATCTGTGAGGGATAGTTGGACGAGATGATTTCGGATACTGTCGCGGCTGTCGCCAAAAACCTGCGCCGTACCTCGACCGTCTAAGGCATCTTGCGTTAGTGGACGAGGCGATCCGATAATCGACCCTCAATTGGCGCCCACTAAGGTAAAGCGGTTGTTGCTCAGTCGACGGTGATGCTGAAGACTCGGCTTACGCCGGCATGGCCCCGAACCCGTCTATCAAGAACAGCCTAAGAACCAGCTTGATGACATTTCCCGGTTTGACTTCAGCCGCGTCAAAGACGTGGCGCTCGGCGAGCTCGCTGCAGTATGCATAGATGTCGCGGATAAGGTCCGCGCCCGAGAGCGTAAACATGTAGCCTGCGTCCGAAAGCGCATTGGGCGCGGCGGGCAACTTGGCCATGTGGCAGAACGTTTGCAGGTCGGGCGCCATAACATTCTGGTAGTCGAGGTGGCCGCTGGCATCCTGCGCGGCAAGCTCCAATTGGCGCACAAAATCCAGCGCCGCCGCTAACACAAAGCTCGGCGTAGGCGCATTGACGTCCTCCGTGCTCGCCACAAGCCTGCCCGCCGCCTGCGTGACAAGCCAAGCGACCTCGCGCTGGCAGCGCACGGCCTTGCGCGTAACCGGCTTGATGGACGAAGAAGAAACGCTCCCCTTAGGCGGATTCGAGGCAGCCATAAGACCCTCCCATGAACGACCCGGCCCAACAAGCCCGGATGAAACACGTGCTACATCAGTATACAGAGGAGTGGGGTAGCGGGGTACAAGCGCGCCAGCGGCAAACCGAGAGCATCAACGATGTGCCTCCGCTCTATTTGGATGACGGTACGTGGGTCATTAAGTACTCGGTTCAAGCGCCGGGTACCGTTGGTTTTCGAGACCAGAATTACAATCGCAAAATGCTCAACTGCATGGAATGTGGCGTCCCAGTCGGAGTCATATTTGCAACCGAGGTGGGCTATAAGGTGCTCGGCCTTGCGTTTGTTGAGCGGTTCGAGCCCGAAAACGGATGGTTTGGACCCAATACGGTGTTTCTTGAGGCCCATCGCATTGAGTTCGATCACTCGGAAAAGAAGCGTGAAAAGGCGGGGCTTCTGCCGTATTAGCGTATTTGGTTTTGGCATTCTTTGACGATCGTGTCGTTTGATCGGATCGCGTGGCGATGCAATCTCGCGCACGCCCGTCGGTGCATGCTCTTCCTGATTTGTATAGCGAGAGGGGAGCGTGTATGAGCTGGCGAGGCGATGTCGCGATGGGGAAGTACGGAAAACTGCCGCGTGCCCTTATCGACAACAATATGTTTCCGAGCGTAGAGGTTGATTGCGGGTCGTTTGTCGTTGCCTGCCCTTGCTGCGGCTCGCAAATACCGTGTCTCGACATTCGGTTCATCGATGCGCACGACAAACTCAGTGACGAAGTGAGGAAACGCACGGGCGTTCATATGCCGGTGTATCCGGAGAAATGCTCTGTTTGTGGCCTCGATATCGTGTACGACGCCGGCGACGAGGGATAGGTGATGCGGAGGAGCTGGCTGTGAAGGCCTCTCCGTCTCTACAAATAAACCCCCTCACCGAGTTGCCTGTGGAACTCGGCGTGATGGTCGCGTGCCCAGGTAAAGAGCGCCTGGTCAAAGTCGGTGCGCGTGGCTGGGATGCCAAAGACGCCGGCAACTTCGACGCGAACAAACTCCAGTGCCGGCAGCTTGTTGATGGCGGTGAGGGCAAACGGGGACGAGGGCTCTTCGAGCAGATAGCGACTGCCTTGCAACGCGTCGCAACTGGTGCACGTGTTGCCGAGCGACGGGGCTTTGGAGGCTCGCGCGCCTACGGGCTTGTAGCCGCAGCGCTTATGAAGGTAGTCGCGGATCTCGCCCGGCACGCAGCCAAGAGCGGGCACGATGGCGAGTGCGTTGGCGTTGGCCGTGTCGATGACAATGTGCCCGGCTTCGTTGGGCGCGTGTGCGATGGCGATGCTCTCGTCGTTATCGGTTCGATAGGGAATGCCAAAGGCCGCGACCGAGGTCTCTTTGTGACACTTCCAGCACTCGCGCTTGCCCAGTACTAGAAATATATACGGCGCTGAGGGGTCGGATCGGTCAACACCGGGCAGCCACTCGGCAAAGGGCTCGGGGTTGACGCCGCTGGGTACATACCAGATCTTCTTGGTCCGGTCCCATTTGGCGCCCAGCGCCTTGGCTTCTTCTTTGTGCGAAAAGGGGACATCGAGCTCGGTGCGCATGGCGGCTCCTTGGTGCTGCAGGTGCAAGTGGCTCAAGGATACCGCAGGGCGCAGACATCGCGGCGTTTTGCTGAGAAGTTGCGGTGCGGATGGGTTCGAGACGTGTTGGTCTCGGCCTCGGTGGCTATTGGGGCGGTTTTGATTGACTACGGAGTCAGCCGGGATAGGCACTTGGGTCGCTGACGCGGTTTTGTACATGGGCAGGGTGGTTGGAGCAGTTTGCGGCGCAGTTTTGTGCCCGGCTGTTGTTGATGTTGGGGTATTGAATTTGTTTGGCAGCCATTCGTCAGGTGAATTGATGTTACGTTGCGATGACGGTTGGAGTTGCCAGCGGATTTGGCGACATAAAACAAAACAGCTCAGAGACATAGCCTCTGAGCTGTGAACATTTGGTGGGCGTTAGAAGATTTGAACTTCTGACCTCTTCCGTGTCAGGGAAGCGCTCTCCCCCTGAGCTAAACGCCCGATCAAGGGTGCGCAAGCGCGCAAGGGATAATATAACGGAGCCTGAACTCGGTGGCAAGAACATTTTTAAAAATCGCTTACATTGTGGAATTCGGGGGCTTTGTCATATCCATTTCAAAAGAGCCTGCTGCCGCGATTTGGCTGTTGCATAATGCAAGCCCATTGTGGTATCGAGCTATGGAAAGACGTCTGCGGAATTGTCCTACCGATAAACGGACAAGCCTCCAGCTGGTGCCTTTGCCGTGGTAAGGTAAGCCGAATTGCTTCCAGACTGTTTCGGGGGAGTGGAATGAGCAAAGAGTGTGTCGAGCAGGTCGAAGGCGCAGGGGCTTCGGTGCCGATGACCGATATATCGAACATTGATGTGCCCGAGGGCACTGACGAGCTCAGCCGCAGTACCCGCCGTGCATGGCGCGACCGCCTGAACAGTGCGTCGACGCGCAAGATGATTACGGGCGTTCTGGCCACGCTGGTGGGTGGTTCGTTTTGGGGTTTTTCGGGTACCAGCGCGAGCTTCCTGTTCGATACCTATCACGTTGATACCCTGTGGCTTATGAGTGTGCGCCAGATTCTCGCCGGTCTGCTCTTTATGGCCGTGGTGGTCACGCGCGACCGCGCACGCCTGGTCAAGCTTTGGACGACGCCCGCTGATCGCAAGCAGCTGCTGCTCTTTACCGCTTTTGGCCTGCTGTTCAACCAGTTTTGCTATCTTTCGGCCGTGCGCCTGACGAACGCCGGAACCGCGACGGTGCTCCAGTGCCTGCAGCTCGTTATCATCATGGGCTACGCCTGCGTGACCGATCGCCGCATGCCGCGTACTCGCGAAGTCATCGGCATTGGCCTGGCTCTGGGTGGAACCTTTTTAATCGCCACCGGCGGCGACCCCACCAGCCTGAATATCTCGCCGCTTGGCCTGGCAGCAGGTCTTATGTGTGCGGTCAGCGCCGCGTGTATGGCGGTGATTCCCGCCAAGATCCTGCCCGAATACGGCAGCCCCATCGTCACGGGCTCGGCAATGCTCACGGCGGGCGTGGTCTCGTGCGTCTTCGTGCAGCCCTGGGCGCATATGCCGGCGCTCGACGCTGCCGGCATCGAGGCGCTCGCGGTGTTCGTGGTTATCGGCTCGTTTTTTGCTTACATGCTCTATATGCAGGGCGTTAAGGACATCGGCTCGGTGCGCGCGAGCCTCATCGGAACTGTGGAGCCGGTTTCGGCGACCATCACCAGCGCCGTTATGCTGGGGACGGTGTTTTTGCCGACCGACCTTATCGGCTTTGTCATGATCATCGTGATGATGTTCCTCACGGTGTAGCTGGCGCCGCCGCCAAGACGGAAAAGGTGTTGTGCCGCATTTTCGCCAATTGATGTCCGTGTCTGGAGTTTAGCTGTCGATGCTCAAAATGCCATAAACTAGTAACGTTATGGACTTTTTCATTGCGACTCAATTGCGAGGATTTCTTTATGGCTGGTAATCACTTTAAGGGCAGCGATAGCGGCCGCCCTGCAGTTCCGCCGCGTCCGAACGGGGCTGGTAAGGCCGGCACGCCGGGCGGCGCTGGACAGGGCGGTTCCGGTAAGCGCGTGTCCCCGGGCGAGACGGCGATGTTTACCGCTCTGTACGAGCAGTCTCAAAAGGCAAAAAAGACCGGCCGTGCAAGAGGAAATGTCTTTGCGGACGGTGCAACCTCCACGTCGCAGCCGAGCGGGGCTCCTTCGGTACCCGCGAACAACGCGGGTGCTGCCAACGCCGCGAATGGCGCCGGCAACGTTAATGCCGGCAAGGCCGCCAACAATACTCCCTCTGCCGGTGGCGCGGGGCTTACGGGTAACCTTGGCACGATTTACACCGGCGCCTCCGAGACTGGCACGTTCGCCCGCCTGGATGATAGCGGTGCCGAGTTTGCGGGCTCGGGTTCCAAGGAAGATTATTACGATTTTGGTTTGAACTACGGTAGCGACGCTTCGTCGAGTTCGACCTCTGACGGTCTGGTCCGTCATCGCCATCGCAAGGGCGAGCGCAAAAAGCGTCACACTGGCGCCATTATTGCCGCTGTAGTCGCGGTGCTTCTCGTTGTGCTTGGCGCAAGCGGCTTTATGCTGCTTAACTCGGCAAAGACCGTAAAGAGCGAAGCGAAGGAGGCTGTCGAGATCGTCGGTGGCCTTAAGGACAAGGTCACGTCGGGCGATTTTTCGACGCTGCCCGACGATGCGAAGAAGATCGATGAGCTCTGTAACAGCATGAAGGCGGAGACCTCGAGCCCGCTGTGGGCGGCGGCTTCGTTTATCCCGGTGTATGGCAGCGATATCAATGCGGCCCGCACCATGATTGACGCCCTGTCCGATGTCTCGAGCAATGCGCTGGTTCCCATGGCCGACAACCTCTCGCAGGCTACGCCCGGCAAGCTGTTCCAGGACGGCATGATTAACGTGTCCGCGCTGCAGGCGGTCGCCGATTCGCTTTCCAGCAGCTCGAAGGTGTTCAAGAGCGCCAACGAGAAGGTCCAGGGCATTGGCGATACTCATATTTCCCAGGTGACCGAGCTGGTCGATAAGGCCAAGGACGGCTTTGCCACCCTCAACGGTGCGGTTGACGCGGCGGAGAAGGTCGCCCCCGTCCTTCCCCAGATGCTCGGCGCCAACGGCCAGACGCGCAACTATCTTATGTACGCCATGAACAACGTCGAGATTCGTGCCTGCGGCGGCTTTGGCGGTTCGCAGGGCCTGATTTCGGTCACCGACGGCCAGATGTCGATTGGCGAGTTTGTTCCCCGCATTGGACTCAGTGAGGATGAGGCAGTCGAGAGCGTCGACGAAGAGGATGAGGCGCTGTTCGGCAACCACAGTAACCTGTACAACTCGGGCAATACCTATTCGCCTGATTGGCCCCGCAACTCGCAGCGTGTCGCCGCGCTGTGGAAGTCCCAGTATGGACAGGACGTTGATGGCGTCATCGGTATCGACCCGGTGTTCCTGCAGTATCTGCTGGGCCTGGTCGGTAATGTCTCGCTGCCCGACGGAACGGTTGTCGACGGCACCAACGCCGCAAAGGTCCTCATGCACGATGTGTACTGGAACTATCCGGTCGAGGAGTCGGACGGCATCTTTGCATCCGTCGCCAGCGCTGCCTTCGACAAGATCCTTGGCGGTATCGGCGATGTCGATGTTACGAAGCTTGTCAGCGCCGTTGAGCGCGGTGCCGAAGAGGGCCGTCTGATCGCGTGGATGAGAAACGATGATGAGCAGAATGCCATCAAAGAGACGGGCATTGACGCTTCGCTGCCCGATCCGGATGACCCGAGTGCCGATCCTGTTGCCGGCGTTTACTTTAACAACCTGAGCTTCTCCAAGCTCGACTGGTACCTGAACGCCGATACGCAGATTGGCCAGGGGATCAAGAACGGCGACGGCACGTGCTCCTATCGCATCACCGTTACCCTGACGAACATCATGACGCGGGAGGAGGCAGGCAAGCTGCCCGACTACGTCGCGGCGAGCGCGCCCGATGCCGCGCGCGACGACGAGCGTCTGAATGTCTCATTGTTTGCCCCGACGGGCGGCAACATTACTGATCTGACCGTCGAGGGCACCCAGTTTGGTCTTGGCGTCGCTGCGTGGCATGGAATCCCCTTCTATTCGGGCACCGTTGACCTGCATGCTGGCGAGACGACGACGATCACGTATACGCTGACCACGTCGGCCGAGGCGGGGGACAAGCCGCTTACGCTGCGTCAGACTCCTACATGCCAGGCGGCTCGCGACAGCGCGTCGGCGTAGGGTTTTTCTGGTAGCGCAGATAATCGAGTACCATTTTGGGGCGGACAGGCAATCTGTTCGCCCCTATTTTGTAAGGAGAGCGCATGAAGTACTTTGGCACCGACGGCTTTCGCGGCGAGGCCAACGTTGGGCTGACGGTAGAGCACGCTTATAAGATTGGCCGTTTTGTGGGCTGGTATTACGGCGCCAACCGCAGTGCTAAGGCGCGCGTGATCGTGGGCAAGGACACACGTCGCTCGAGTTATATGTTCGAGGCGGCGCTGGTGAGCGGTCTGGTCGCGAGCGGTGCGGACGCCTATATGCTGCACGTGATCCCGACGCCGGGCGTGGCGCATCAGACCGTGGAGGGCTGCTTCGATTGCGGCATCATGATCAGCGCGAGCCACAACCCGTTTTGCGATAACGGCATTAAGCTCGTCAACAGCGACGGCTTTAAGATGGACGAGGACGTACTGGAGCTCATCGAGGACTATATCGATGGCAAGAGCGAGGTGCCGCTGGCCACGGGCAACCACATCGGCGCCACGGTGGACTACATGCAGGGCCGCAACCGCTACATTGCTTCGCTCATCGCCAGCGCGAACTTTTCGCTGCAGGGCGTCAAGATCGGTATCGACTGCGCCAATGGCTCGGCTTCCTCGGTGGCCAAGCCGGTGTTTGACGCGCTCGGTGCCGACGTACGCGTGATCAACGCCGCGCCCGATGGCTTTAACATCAACGTCGACTGCGGCTCCACGCATATGGAGCGCCTGCAGCGTCACGTGGTGGAGCAGGGCCTGGACGTGGGTTTTGCCTATGACGGCGATGCCGATCGCTGCTTGGCTGTGGACGAGCGCGGTCGTGTGGTAGACGGCGACCAGATCTTGTACGTGTGCGGCGTGTATCTGAACAAGCACGGTCGCCTTTCGGGCGGTACCGTGGTGCCGACGATCGCCAGCAACTTTGGTCTGGTCAAGTCGCTGGAGCTTGCCGGACTGAGCGCCGTGACCAGCGGCGTGGGCGACCGTCACGTGTATGCCAAGATGCGCGAGGGCGGTTGCAGCCTGGGCGGCGAGCAGACGGGCCATACGATCTTTGGCGATATCGAGCGCACGGGCGACGGCATTATGACCTCGCTGCGCGTGATGGAAGTGATTCGTGCCGAGCGCGAGACACTCTCGCAGCTCACGGCTCCGTGCAAGCTACTGCCGCAGGCGCAGGTGGCCGTGCACGTGGCGGACAAGGATGCCGCGCTCGAGAACATGGGTGTGCAGAACGCTATCGCCGAGGCCGAGGCTGCGCTGGCAGGCGAGGGTCGCGTGCTGGTGCGCAAGAGCGGAACCGAGTCGGTGATTCGCGTTTTGGCCGAAGCCCCCGACCAAGCATCCGCCGATGCCGCCATGAAGCGCATCGCCAACGCGCTCGAGGCTCTGTAAGGTAGTCATTGGGGACGTTCTTAAACGACTAGGTGGAAAGGGGACGCTGCGGATTGGTTCCGCGGCGTCCCCTTTGCGTTGGCGTGTCGGTTATGCCTTACAGCTCGTAGAGCGTGGTGAACTTGTCCTGCAGGTAGCTGCAGTAGTAGCGGGCATCGAACGCCATGCCGCACGCGCCCTTGATGAGCTCCGGCGCGTCCTTGGCGCGGCCCCACTGCCAAATGTGCTCGCCCAGCCAGGCGCGGACGGGTGTCAGGTCGCCGCTCGCGCAGGCGCCGGTAAGGTCGACGCCGTCGCGGCACATGGCCGGCACAAACATGGCGTCGTAGGCGCTGCCCAGCGCATACGTGGGGAAGTAGCCAAACGAGCCGCCACTCCAGTGCGTATCCTGCAGGCAGCCGTGCGTGTCGTCGGGAACGGAAATGCCCAGGTACTCGTCCATAAAGCGATTCCAAAGCGCGGGGATGTCCTTGGCCGTGGCCTCGCCGGCAAACAGCATACGCTCAATCTCGTAGCGCACCATAATGTGCAGCGGATAAGTGAGCTCGTCGGCCTCGGTGCGGATCAACGACGGCTGCGCGATGTTCACGGCGCGGTAGAGCGTGTCCTCGTCTACGTTGCCGTAGACCTCGGGTGCGTGGCGGCGCAGCACCTCGAGCAGCGGTCCCATAAAGGCGCGGCTGCGACCCACGGTGTTCTCGAAAAAGCGGCTCTGGCTCTCGTGGATGCCCATGGAGGTGCCGCCCTCAAGACAGGTGCGCGCATAGGCGGGATTGACGCCCAGCTCGTACATGGCGTGTCCCGCCTCGTGGATGATGCTGTAGACGTTGGAGATGCAATCGTCCTCGTAGATGTGTGTCGCGATGCGCGCGTCACCCACGGCAAAGCCCTCGCTAAACGGGTGCTCGGTAAAGGCAAGCGTGGTGTCGTTCAGGTTCAGGCCGACGAGCTTCATCAGGTCGAAGCTCATGGCGCGCTGGGCGGCCTCGGGCACGCGGGCGTGCAAAAAGTCGGCATCGGGCTGCTGGCCGCGCTCGCCGATGGCGTGCACGAGTGGCACGACCGTTGCCTTGACCTCGTCACAAAACGCATCGAAGCTCTTGGCGGAAAGACCGCGCTCGTACTGGTCGAGCCAAACGTCGTATGGGTCGCGCTTGGGGTCCATAAGCTCGGCCTGATGCTTGAGCTGGCCCACAATCTTGTCCACATAGGGCTCAAAGCTCGCCCAGTCGTTGGCCGTCTTGGCCTTGCGCCACACGGCGTCGGCCTCGCAGGTGAGCCTGGTCCAGGCCTCGGCCTCCTCGGTAGGAATAACGCTTGCCTCGCGCTGGTCGCGGCCGAGCGCGCGGATCTCGTCGAGCAGCTGCGGGTCGTCTACGTGTCCGCCTGCAACCGTCTCGCGCGCTAACGAGCGTACGAGCTCAACGGACTTCTCGCTGGTCAGTAGCTTGTGATGCTCGCCGGCAAGCGTGCCCATGGCGTCGGCACGGGCGGCAGCACCGTTGGCAGGAGCAATCGTCGCTCCATCGAACTCGGCAATCTTGAGCAGGTACTCGCGAGTCCACAGCTTGCCCTCGAGTTTGCGGAACTTTTTGACGGCCTTGTCGACTTTAGCGGCCTTGACGCCCTTGGCAGCCTTTGCCACGGCGGCCTGGGCCTTCTTATCGAGTTTCTTTCCCATACCGTATCCTTAATCTCGCAGGCCGAGCGCCTCGGGTGGGCGCGCGGCCAGTTTGCACAGCTACCTGCCTTGTACCCAGCGCGAACAAAACGGAACGCGGCGATATGCTCGCAGAATGTGTTATCCTATAGCCCAATGCGTTGACGGAGAGGGTTTTGCCCGCCGCGTCGCCGGCAAGAGAGGGAAGGTCATGGGCTGCAAGCTTTCCTGCGGTGGCAAGGGCCAAGCGTTCACTCCCGAGCAGCAACCTCAACGGGCACGCGGCCAGCGGCGGCGAAGCCCCAGTAGGGAAGCCGTGAGCCTCGCGACAAGGGGCAAAGAGTGGGCGCGGCGGGCCAGACATCCGCCGGGTCAAACAAGGTGGTACCGCGGAATTCAACCGTCCTTGGGCAATGCACATGCCCGAGGGCGGTTTTTTGTTACCGAACCGGGCCGCGTTTTCGCAACGTCAGACGGCGGCAGCCGCTTCGGCAAGCGGGGAACGCGAGAGACGAAAGGGAAGACATGAGTCTGATTGATGATCTGGTCAAACTCGAGGAAGAGGCCAAGGAGCTCGTCACTAACGCCGACGACGCCGCCAAGCTCGAGGCTGCGCGCGTTGAGCTGCTCGGTCGCAAGGGCCGTATCACCGGCCTGATGCGCATGATGGGCAAGCTCGCCCCCGAGGATCGTCCCGTGATGGGCAAGCGCGCCAACGAGATGCGCCAGCTGATCGAGGGCATGCTCGACGAGCGCACCACCGAGATGAAGGCCGCCGCCCTCAAGCACGCACTCGAGCACGAGGCCGTCGACATCACGCTGCCGGGCATCCGTCCGCAGATCGGTCACCAGCACCTGATCAAGCAGATCATCGAGGAGGCCGAGGACATCTTCTGCGGCATCGGCTACACCGTCGAGTCCGGCCCCATGGTCGACACCTCCTATTACAACTTCACCGCGCTCAACGCCCCCATGGATCACCCGAGCCGCTCGGCCCGCGATACCTTCTACGTGGTCGACAACAACCCCGGCAGCGTCGCGCACCCCGAGGCTCACGCCCACGGCGAGTCCGACGTGCTGCTGCGCACCCAGACTTCGGGCGTGCAGATCCACACTATGGAGTCGCAGAAGCCGCCCATCTATATGATCTGCCCGGGCACCGTCTATCGTCCCGACACGGCCGACGCCTGCCACCTGCCGCAGTTCAACCAAATCGAGGGCCTGGTCGTCGACGAGGGCATTACCTTTGGCGATCTTAAGGGCACGCTCGACTACTTTGTTAAGTGCATGTTTGGCGAGGACCGCAAGACGCGTTACCGCCCGCACTTCTTCCCCTTCACCGAGCCTTCCTGCGAGGTGGACGTGAGCTGCCACGTGTGCGGCGGCAAGGGCTGCAACTTCTGCAAGCACAGCGGCTGGATCGAGATTCTGGGCTGCGGCATGGTCGACCCCAACGTCCTGATCAACTGCGGCATCGACCCCGAGAAGTACACCGGCTTCGCCTTTGGCATTGGCGCCGAGCGCGTCGCGGCCCTGCGCTACGACCTGCCGGACCTGCGAACCCTGATGACAGGCGATATGCGCTTCCTGAACCAATTTTAGGCTTGCCCAGGCACCCCATCTTGGCGTTCAAACCGTCGCTCGCGTACCTTTAGTACGCGTCGCTCCTCTTTCACGCCAACCTGGGGCACCTGGACAACCCTAAGGCGAACGTCTTCATTTGATACCCCTCCCTATGCGGAGATTAAGAACTAGGAGAGCTATATGCGCGTTTCTTACGACTGGCTCAAGACCATGATCGATATTCCGGAGGATCCCAAGACCCTTTCGGACGAATATATCCGTACCGGCACCGAGGTCGAGGCGATCGACACCGTGGGCGAGTCCTTCGACCACGTGGTGACCGCCCAGGTGCTCACCAAGACCCCGCACCCCGATAGCGACCACATGTATGTGTGCTCGGTCGACGTGGGCGACAAGAACCTCGACGCCGACGGCAACCCCGCTCCGCTGCAGATCGTCTGCGGCGCGCAGAACTTCGAGGCCGGTGACCACATCGTCACGGCCATGATCGGCGCTGTCCTGCCCGGCGACGTCAAGATCAAGAAGAGCAAGCTTCGCGGCGTCGTGTCCATGGGCATGAACTGCTCCGCGCGCGAGCTCGGCTTGGGCGGCGACCACTCCGGCATCATGATCCTGCCCGAGGATACGCCCTGCGGCATGCCGTTTGCCGAGTATGTGGGCTCGAGCGACACCGTGCTCGACTGCGAGATCACGCCCAACCGTCCCGACTGCCTGTCCATGATCGGCATGGCCCGCGAGACCGGCGCCATCTTCGACCGCGATTTCCACGTTGAGCTGCCCGCCATCAAGGCCGAGACCGGCCGCGCGACCGACGACGAGCTTTCCGTCGAGATCGCCGACGAGGGCCTGTGCGACCGCTATGTCGCCCGCATCGTGCGCAACGTGAAGGTCGGCCCCTCGCCCGACTGGATGGTCAAGCGCCTCAACGCCCTGGGCGTGCGCCCGCACAACAACATCGTCGACATTACCAACTACGTGATGATGCTCACCGGTCAGCCGCTGCACGCCTTTGACCTGGACACCTTTGCCGAGCGCGATGGCCATCGTCGCGTGGTGGTTCGCGCCGCCCAACAGGACGAGAAGTTTACGACCCTCGACGGCGAGGAGCGCACGCTCGACGCCGGCATGGGCCTCATCACCGACGGCGAGCGTCCCGTGGCGTTGGCCGGCGTTATGGGCGGCATGGATTCCGAGATCGAGGACGACACCGTCGACGTGATGGTCGAGAGTGCCTGCTTCAACGCCGGTCGCACCTCGCACACCAGCCGCGACCTTTCGCTGATCTCCGACGCCTCCATTCGCTTTGAGCGCCAGGTCGACGAGACCGGCTGCGTGGATGTCGCCAACGTCACGTGCGCGCTCATCGAGGAGATCGCCGGCGGCGAGGTCGCTCCCGGCTACGTCGACGTTTTCCCCGCGCCCAAGACCATCGATAGCATCAAGCTACGCTTGGCCCGCGTGCATGCCATCTGCGGCGCCGACATCGAGCCCGACTTTATCGAGCGCTCGCTCACCCGCCTGGGCTGCACCGTCGAGCGCGACGGCGAAGACTTTATGGTCACCCCGCCGAGCTTCCGCCCCGACCTGCCGCGCGAGATTGACCTGATCGAGGAGGTCCTGCGCCTATGGGGCATGGGCCGTGTGACGGCGACCATCCCGGCTGCCAAGAACCACATTGGCGGCCTGACCCGCGAGCAGAAGCTCACCCGCAAGGTCGGCGAGATCCTGCGCGCCTGCGGCCTCAACGAGACCACGACCTTTGGCTTTGCCGCCCCGGGCGACTTGGAGAAGATCGGCATGTCCACCGAAGGCCGCGGCTGCCCCGTGGTGCTCATGAACCCGCTGGTGGCCGAGCAGACCGAGATGCGCCGCTCGCTGCTGCCGGGCCTGCTGCAGTCTGTGGCCTATAACGAGGCCCACGGCACGCCCAACGTGCACCTGTACGAGGTCGGCAGCCTGTTCCACGGCCGCGAGAACGCCAGTCTGCCCAAGGAGACCAAGTCCGTGGCGGGCGTACTCTCGGGCCAGTGGAGCGAGCAGTCTTGGAGCATGAAGTACCGTAAGCTGCGTTTCTTCTTTGGCAAGGGTATCGTTGAGGAGCTGCTCGCCCAGCTGCGCATCGAGAAGGTTCGCTTCCGTCCCGTCGAGGGCGAGGGCTACGCTTTCTTGCAGCCGGGTCGTGCGGCCGAGGTTCTGTCCGGCGGCACCGTGCTGGGCTGGGTCGGCGAGATTCACCCCGAGGCGCGCGAAGCCATGGGCATCGACGAGGTCGTCGTTGCCTTTGAGCTCGACCTGGACAAGCTGATCAAGGGCGCCCGCAACCAGGAGAACTACCGCGAGTTCTCGCAGTACCCTGCCGTTGAGCACGACCTTGCTATCGTGGTCGACAACGCTGTGACCTGCGAGGATCTTGAGCGCCGCATTACCAGCGCCGGCGGCAAGCTGCTCGAGGGCGTGCGCCTGTTCGACGTCTACCGCGATCCGGTCCGCGTGGGCGTGGGCAAGAAGTCCATGGCCTTTGCGCTTACGTATCGCTCCGACGACCACACGCTCACCAGCGAAGAGGTCGAGAAGGCGCACCAGAAGATTGTCACCAAGGTGTGCAAGGGCGTAAACGGCGAGGTCCGCGGCTAGGTCCTGCACTGGGATATGGGTCGGCGGTGGCTGCCGCCGAGTCCTACGTGACCGCTATGCTCGGTATGAGGCACCGTTGAGCCTGTATATATGACACGCGCATTACATAACGGCGTGCTGCTTTGTCGGCAGTGCGCCATTTTGCTATGATAGCCCGCGTCGTGTTACGAATTTGACAATACGTAACACTGTCAAAGTGATTTAAGCGGCGTTGCAATTCTGTGCGCCGACAACCGGGAGGCGTACATGCACATTCCAGATAACTATCTGTCCCCGCAGACCGATGCCGTCATGGCGGTGGCGATGGTGCCCGTTTGGGTTCACTGCATCAAGAAGGTGCGTGCCACGCTCGATCGCGAGCATATGGCGTTCCTGGGCATCTGCGCCGCATTCTCCTTCTTGCTCATGATGTTCAACGTGCCGCTGCCCGGCGGCACCACAGGTCACGCCGTCGGCGGCGCGCTCATCGCGCTGCTGCTGGGCCCCGAGGCCGCGGCTATCGCTGTCTCGGTCGCGCTGGCGCTGCAGGCGCTGCTATTTGGCGACGGCGGCGTTCTGTCGTTTGGCGCCAACTGCTTTAACATGGCCTTTGTGCTGCCGTTTGTCGCTGCTATCGTGTTTCGTGCGCTCAACAGCCGTCTGCACGACAAGAGCTGGGGCACCTCGGTTTCTGCCATCGTGAGCGGCTGGGTTGGCCTGTGCCTGGCGGCCCTGTGCGCGGCGGTCGAGTTCGGTATTCAGCCGATGCTCTTCACCAACGCTTCGGGCGCTCCGCTGTACTGCCCCTTCCCGCTGTCCGTGGCTATTCCGGCCATGTTGATCCCGCATATGTTGGTTGCCGGCGTGATCGAGGGCGTGGCGACGGCCGCCATCTACGGTTTCATTAAGAAGACGGCGCCGAGCATTATCGTCGGGCCCGAGGCCGTCGATGGCCAGCTTGCTGCCGAGGGCGCTGCTGCCAAGAAGACCTCGCTGGTCCCCACGCTCATCTTGGTTGCCGTGCTTGTCGTGGCCACGCCGCTGGGCCTGCTGGCCACGGGTGACGCTTGGGGTGAGTGGGACGCCGAGGGCGCCGCGACCGCCGTTCAGGAGGCTGGTGACGACAGCCTGCAGGCTTCGGTCGGTCTCGATACTCCGACCTTTGCCGATGCGCTGCCCACGGGCGATTACCTGCAGGCCTATTCCGAGGAGCAAGGCCTTGGCTTTGCCGGCCAGGCTGCCATGTATATCCTGTCCGGCGTGATTGGCGTGGCGGTGCTCACCATCGCATTCCGCCTGATCTCGCTTACGGTCAAGGAAAGCGGTGCTCATGGCAATAGCCGAGCTGCCTAGCTGGCTTGCGACCGAGGAGCGATACGAGCCTGCGGGGGCTCGGCATCGTGTGATGCAAAAGAACGTCCTGCACCTGGCGAGCCTGCTTGAGCGGGTTCGCCTGGGTGGAGGCGCGCACGAGGGCGGGTCGCTGGTCGACCGCGCCCTTTCTTGCGTTTCGGCTCCGGTGCGCCTGGTGGGGATGTTCGTCTGCGTCCTGTGCGTGTGTCTGACACAGAGCCCGCTGTACCTCATGTTGATGGCGGCCATTGCGCTGGTGCTCGTTGCCGTGCGCCCCGTACGCGGGCTGCGTGCGACCATTGTACCGGCGCTCGGCGCCACGGGGCTTGCGGTGGTTCTGGCATTGCCTGCCCTGCTGCTGGGCGCGTCTGCCACGGGCGCCATGCTCAAGATCGCGCTCAAGACCTTCATTAATGTGTCGCTGGTGCTGGGCGTTTCGTGGACGCTTACCTGGAGCCGCATGTCGGCGGCGCTCAAAATGCTGCACCTGCCCGACGAGGTCATCTTTACCTTTGATATGGCACTCAAGCATATCGAGGTGCTGGGACGCACGGCGCACGATCTGTGCGAATCGGTCATGCTGCGCAGCGTTGGCCGTGCGCCTGAGGGATTTTCGCGTACCGATTCGATCGCGGGTATCATGGGCATGACCTTTATCAAGGCGATGGAATGCAGCCGCGCGATGGATGAGGCCATGCTCTGCCGCGGCTTTGCCGGCGCGTATCCGGCTCCCGCGCGGAGCGGCTTTGGCTGGCGCGATGCGGTCTATGCGGTCGGCGTGGCGTTGCTCGCCGTGTTGTGTGCGGTACTGTAGCGCGGGCGGTCTAGCCGTCGATGTGAGTAGGGAAGGGCGACGTTTTGACGATCGATATGAATAGTGCGGCGGGCACGAACGGTGCGGGCGGCGCCGAGGGCGCGCCGCTTATTGAGTTGCGCGACGTGGTGTTCTCCTATGCGGGGCATACGGTTGTCGATGGCGTGTCGCTGCAGGTCGATCGTGGTGAACTCGTTGCCCTGCTCGGTCCCAACGGCTGCGGTAAGACGACGATTATGCGTCTTATTAACGGCCTTGAACTCGCGGACGCAGGGGCATACCTGTTTGACGGGTGTATGGTCGATGCGGCATATCTCAAGGATTCCGCGACGGCCCAGCGGTTCCATCAGCGCGTGGGCTTTGTGTTCCAGAATGCCGACGCCCAGTTGTTCTGCGCTACGGTGGGTGAGGAAGTTGCTTTTGGTCCCGCGCAGATGGGGCTGCCGGCAGACGAGCTCGACCGTCGCGTGCACGATGCCATAGAACTGTTTCAAGTTGCCGACCTGGTCGATGCCTCGCCCTATCAGCTTTCGGGTGGGCAAAAGAAGCGTGTGGCGCTGGCGGCAGTCGTATCGATGAACCCCGATATCTTGGTTCTCGACGAACCTACTAATGGGCTCGACGAGGATTCATGCGACATCGTGGTCAACTTCTTGCTGGCCTACGTCGCGGCGGGTAAGACGGTCTTGATGAGCACACATCACCAGGATTTGGTGCGACGCCTGGGTGCCCGTGCAATCTATATCGATCGATATCACCATGTGGTCGAGGCGCCTTCGCCGTCGTATGGAACCGAAAGCGGTGCTACGGACTAGTTGCTGCGTAGAGCGTGCGTAGCCGCCCGCGCGGCTTTGCCGTGATGGTATAGTTATCCAGGTTTTTATGGGGGTGGCTATGCCAAGCTGGAACATTCATATCGCTCAGACGGAGCGTTTGCTGGAGCGCACCGGTGCGCTTGCCAATAGCGTGCGCGACCGCAATGCCTTTTTGTTTGGCTGCGTGGTTCCGGATATTTTCGTGGGCTATATGGTCCCTGGCATCGCCGATCCCATCCCGTACCGCATTACGCACTTTGCAAAGCCCGAGCCTATCCCTAAGCCGCGCGAGCACGAGTTCTGGGATACCTATGTGGCGCCGCTGCTCAAAGGGGCGTCTGTTGGTACGCCGGCTGCCGCGATCTCGATCGCCGAGGAGCGCGAGCGACTCAATCGGGTGCATTATCCCCAACGTTACAAGGACGCCGAGCCGGTCGCCGGTCCCGGTGCTAGCGAGCTTTCGCTCGCGCCCGATGACGTGGCGCAGTCGCTGCTCGATCTGACGCTGGGCGTTTGGTCGCATCTGGTGGCCGATACCGTATGGAATACGCGCGTGAATCAGTACCTGGAGGCGCACGGCGGCAAGCCGTGCGAGGAATTCCGCATTAAAAAGCAAGGTGACTTTGACTGGTTTGGCAAGACGCTTGGCATTGTTTCTATCCCGCGTGCGACCGATCGCCTGTATACTGCGGCGACGCGTTTTGGTCAGTATCCCATCCATAAGGAGTATGTGCTCAAGACCATTGGCGTCATGCACGAGATTGTACGCGAAAACCCCGGCGAGCCCGATCATCCGCCGTATCGCTTGCTAACCGAGGAGTTTTTCGATGCAACGTTTACCGAGGTCATCGAGCTGACCGAGGCGGGATTTGCCGCCCGCGTCGCATCACCCGGTGTGCCTGCTCTGCCCCTGATCGCGAGCTGCTAGCTGGCCGGCCCGGCAGTGAATAGCTCAACCCAATCGACAAGTAGCTCTTGCCGTAAGGTATCTTCGGCAATACGCTCCTGTTTGGTCTTTGGGGTGTAGGAAAGTCCAGCCTTTTTATGGATGAGCTCGGCTATGTGGTCGAAGCTCTTCTCATCCTTAATCTGGCCAAAGGTAATTTGGATGACGTCGTAGCCCATGCTTGTGAGCGCGGTGGCGCGCTCGGCATCGGAGAGGCTCGCGGCTTCGCTGCCGTGGGCGGAGCGGCCTTGGCATTCAAGGATGACACCCATGCTGTCGGTGGCGCTTTCGATGAGGATATCGGCGTAGCAGCAGGTTTTGTCATACAGCGAGCGCGCGGCGTCGCTGAGTGGGATGCGCACGTTGTTTGCGATGTTGATGCCCATGCCGCCCTCGTCGCGGGGGAGCGAGATAAGCATGGAGGTCTGTACTTCGAAGGGCGAGGCGGTCTGTCCTGTCATGCGTTCGGCGGCCCAGCGGAGCTGCTTAACACCGCGCAGGCCTGCGGCCTGCTTGGCGAACGCGGCGATATCCGCTGCGGAAAGAAGCGGCGTGCGCTTCCACAGGTCGGTGTCCTTGCCGTTGACGTCGATAACTCGCTCCCAGCCGCAGTTGGGTGGAATGAGCTTAAGCGAAATAGCTTCATCAAGTTGCCGTTGCGCTCGTTTGCAGGGTGTATACACAGCAAACGAGCTGCACATCTCATAACACGCCATAAGCAGCTGGTTGCGTGAGGCCTGCGTAGCAAGGTTGAGCAGCGTGAACTCGGGCGATGTGACATCAAACCCATGCTCGGTTTGCCTAAACGACCCGGGAGGCGGCTCTTGGGTCAGGAGGTGCGATTTAAACAGGCTTCGCGACCCGGATTGTGCCCGAGTGAATACAAGCCTGTGAAGCGGTGCGTGAAGCAGGTCTTTTACAACTGCATGACTTCCGAGGCCGCAACATCTGCGATCCATATTGCCAAGGCTAATGGCAGGGTAAAGGCCTAATACCTGCGGCGGGATGCGGTAGTAGTTAAAGGCGGATTGCCCACAAAGCGTCAGGTCCATAATGCCCTCCTGGCCGAAATCATCTCTTTGAAGCGAGTGATGCCAGCGTCAATCCGGAAGTATGCGGCAAAATCTGAACCCTATGAGCGGACCTGGCTTTTGAGGCTAGTTTATCAGGCATTTTGTTGCGAAAAAACAGGGTGTGCTCGGAGGTTCCAGAATTTGCCGCATACTTCCGAAAACCAGGTCGATTTGGTTCTTGCTAAAACGATTTATCAGCCCTGTGTGAGGTGTGGGTTTGCCACCGGGCGAACACTTTTAGCGCTTGGGGCTTTATTTTTTGGGCCTCGAAGGGTGGATTTCGCGCTTTTGGTAAAGAAATGAGTGCGTGTTTTGCCGTGCGGCGGCATTGGCACAGAAAAAGGGCCCGGAAGGCAATGCCTTCCGGGCCCTTTGCAATGCAAATCTGCTTGCAAGTACGATTTAGCGCACCTGAGCGACGTATGCGACGTTGGTCGAGGAGACCTTGTCCTCGAGCTGGACGCTCATGCGGGGATCGCCGGCGGTAGCGACGGTCAGATCGCCGGCCTCGACGTAGCCGAGCTCCTTAGCGGTCTCGATCGCCTTGACGATCGTGCCGTTGACGGTGCCCTGGGTAATCTCGGCCTGATGCGGGATAACGCCCCAGTACATGATCATCTGCTGGACGGCCCACTCGTGGCGGGAGAACGCGCAGATCGGCATGTTGGGACGGAAGTGCGAAATCAGGCGAGCGGTACGACCGGTGGTCGTCGGCACGGTGATGCACTTGGCGCCAACGGTGGTGGCCATGTTCACAGCGGACATACCCACAACGTTGTTGACGACGCGGGTGCCGTGAGCGTCAGCCGGAACCTCGAGCGGAGCGTGAGCCGGGAGGTACTTCTCGGTCTCGAGAGCAATGCTGGCCTGCATCTTAACGGCCTCGACCGGGTACTTACCGGCAGCGGACTCGCCAGAGAGCATAACGGCGTCGGTGCCGTCGTAAATGGCGTTAGCAACGTCGGCAACCTCGGCGCGCGTCGGGCGCGGGTTCTGCTGCATGGAGTCGAGCATCTGCGTAGCGGTGATAACGGGCTTGTAGGCCGCGTTGCACTTAGCGATGATTTCCTTCTGGATGTGCGGAACGAGCTCGGGCTTGATCTCGATGCCCAGGTCGCCACGGGCGACCATGATGCCGTCGGAAGCCTCGAGGATCTCGTCGAAGTTCTCGACGCCCAGGGCGCACTCGATCTTCGGGAAGATCGTCACGTGCTCGCCGCCGTTCTCGCGGCAAAGCTCGCGGATGCCGCGGACGGACTCGCCGTCACGGATGAAGGAAGCGGCGATGTAGTCGATGTTCTCGGTCAGGCCAAAGAGGATGTCCTGACGATCGCGCTCGGTGATAGCGGGCAGCGAGATGTTGACGTTGGGCATGTTAACACCCTTGCGCTCGCCGATCAGGCCGTCGTTCTTGACGACGCAGGTCATGTCCTGGCCGTCGACGGACTCGACCTCGAGGGCAACCAGGCCGTCATCGATCAGGATGAGGGAGCCCTTCTCGACCTCGGAGGGCAGAGCCAGGTAGTCGAGGGAGATGTGCTCAGAGGTGCCGTGGAAATCCTCGGTCGTGGGCTGAGCGGTGACGACGATCTTGTCGCCGGTCTTGACGGCAACCTTCTTGCCGTCGACCAGAAGGCCGGTGCGGACCTCGGGGCCCTTGGTGTCGAGCAGGATGCCGACGGGCATACCGAGCTCCTTGGAAATACGACGGACGCGCTCGATGCGACCGTGGTGCTCGTCGTAGGAGCCGTGCGAGAAGTTAAAACGGGCGACGTTCATGCCCGCCTTGATCATCTCGCGGATGGTCTCGTCGCTATCGCAGGCGGGACCCATGGTGCATACAATCTTGGTGCGCTTGTACATTCAGACCTCCATCTGACATCGTCTTGCGCTGATAGATAAACCATAAGAAATAAAACCGAGTTGATTATAACGAAATGGCGTCCGAATACCCCAAAAAATCGACCGTATGCCGAATTAGAAGTTCATTTTTTGCGGAAAAACGGTATATGCAAAAACTTTACCAACCGTTCTAACCGCTGCTATCTGGGCGATATTTCAATTTGATGATGCGCCGAAGAAAAAACGTTTTATCAGTATTGAGCATCACACGGTCTGCACCGTTGCTTATGGACCATATTTCCAAATGGATTGTTTTGGCTAGACGCGTTGCTTTGGGGTACCATAGCTCCACTATCAACTGCCGCTCAGCACGGCAGCCTTGATGAGCCCTTGCCCTTCTCCTGGGAATTATGATCGGGCATCAATCTGCTGAGTGGCCCGAATCCCAGGAGGGGACTCTATATGCAAAAGGAATACCTGTCCGCCGCGGCGGAGGTGCTCAGCGACCAAGGTGTCGATGAGAACCTCGGCCTGAGCGACGACGAGGCGTCGTCGCGCCTCGCTAAGACAGGCCCTAACAAGCTCGAGGAAGCCGAGAAGACGCCGCTGTGGAAGCGCTTCTTTGAGCAGATGGCCGACCCCATGGTCATCATGCTGATCGTTGCCGCCGTCATCAGCGCGCTCACGGGCATGGTCAAGGGCGAGGCGGACTTTGCCGATGTCGCCATCATCATGTTCGTCGTTATCGTCAACTCGGTGCTGGGCGTGGTCCAGGAGGCTAAAAGCGAGGAGGCTCTCGAGGCATTGCAGGAGATGAGCGCGGCGCAGTCCAAGGTGCTGCGCGACGGCAAGCTCGTGCACCTGCCGAGCGCCGAGCTCGTGCCCGGTGACGTGATCATGCTCGAGGCGGGCGACTCCGTCCCGGCCGACTGCCGCGTGCTCGAGAGCGCCACGATGAAGATCGAGGAGGCCGCCCTTACCGGCGAGTCCGTGCCCGTCGAGAAGCATGCCAACGTGATCGAGCTCGCCGCCGGCACCGACGACGTGCCGCTCGGCGACCGCAAGAACATGTGCTACATGGGCTCCACCGTGGTGTACGGCCGTGGCCGCGCCGTCGTAGTCGGTACCGGCATGAACACCGAGATGGGCAAGATTGCCGGCGCCCTGGCCGAGGCCAAGGAAGAGCTCACGCCGCTGCAGGTGAAGCTTGCCGAGCTCAGCCGCATCCTCACCATCATGGTTATCGTCATCTGCGTCGTCATCTTTGGCGTTGATATCATCCGCCACGGCGTGGGCAACGTTCTTACCGACCCGACCGCCCTGCTCGATACCTTTATGGTCGCCGTCTCGCTTGCCGTCGCCGCCATCCCCGAGGGCCTGGTCGCCGTCGTGACCATCGTGCTGTCGCTTGGCGTGACCAAGATGGCCAAGCGCCAGGCGATTATCCGCAAGCTCTCTGCCGTCGAGACCCTTGGCTGCACGCAGACCATCTGCTCGGACAAGACCGGTACCCTTACCCAAAACAAGATGACCGTCGTCAAGCACGAGCTCGCTGCGCCTAAGGAGAAGTTCCTGGCCGGCATGGCGCTGTGCTCCGACGCCCAGTGGGACGAGGAGCTGGGCGAGGCCGTGGGTGAGCCGACCGAGTGCGCGCTCGTCAACGATGCCGGCAAGGCGGGCCTCACTGGCCTGGCTGCCGAGCACCCGCGCGTGGGTGAGGCCCCGTTCGACTCTGGCCGCAAGATGATGTCCGTGGTCGTCGAGACCCTGGACGGCGAGTACGAGCAGTACACCAAGGGCGCGCCCGACGTGGTGATCGGCCTGTGCACCCATATCTACGAGGGCGATAAGGTCGTCCCCCTGACCGAGGAGCGTCGCGCCGAGCTCGTGGCCGCCAACAAGGCCATGGCCGACGAGGCCCTGCGCGTACTGGCGCTGGCAAGCCGCACCTACACCGAGGTCCCGGCCGACTGCAGCCCCGCTGCGCTCGAACACGACCTGGTCTTCTGCGGCCTGTCCGGCATGATTGACCCGGTCCGCCCCGAGGTCGCCGACGCCATCCGCGAGGCGCACGACGCCGGTATCCGCACCGTCATGATCACGGGCGACCACATCGACACCGCCGTGGCCATCGCCAAGCAGCTGGGCATCGTCACCGATCGCAGCCATGCCATCACCGGTGCCGACCTCGATCGCATGAGCGACGAGGAGCTCGACGCGCACATCGAGGACTACGGCGTGTACGCCCGCGTTCAGCCCGAGCATAAGACCCGCATCGTCGAGGCTTGGAAGTCGCGCGACCAGATCGTGGCCATGACGGGCGACGGCGTCAACGACGCCCCGTCCATCAAACGCGCCGACATCGGCGTGGGCATGGGCATCACCGGTACCGACGTCACCAAGAACGTCGCCGACATGGTACTTGCCGACGACAACTTCGCCACCATCATCGGTGCCTGCGAAGAGGGGCGCCGCATCTACGACAACATCCGCAAGGTCATCCAGTTCCTGCTTTCGGCCAACCTTGCCGAGGTGTTCTCGGTGTTTATCGCCACGCTCATCGGCTTTACCATCTTCCAGCCGGTGCAGCTGCTGTGGGTGAACCTGGTCACCGACTGCTTCCCCGCGCTCGCGCTGGGCATGGAGGATGCCGAGGGCGACATCATGAAGCGCAAGCCGCGCAACGCCAAGGACGGCGTCTTTGCCGGACATATGGGTCTGGACTGCGTGGTCCAGGGCCTGATCATCACCGTGCTGGTGCTGGCGAGCTTCTTTGTGGGCGTGTACTTTGACATGGGCTACATCCACATCGCCGATATGATCGCCGGCAATGCCGACGAGGAAGGCGTGATGATGGCGTTCATCACGCTCAACATGGTCGAGATTTTCCACTGCTTCAATATGCGCAGCCGTCGTGCGTCGCTGTTCACCATGAAGAAGCAGAACAAGTGGCTGTGGGCTTCCGCCGCGCTGGCACTGGTGCTGACGGTGATCGTGACCGTGCAGCCGACGCTTGCCGAGATGTTCTTCGGCCCTGTGACGCTTGAGCTCAAGGGCGTTCTTGCCGCTTTGGGCCTGGCCTTCCTGATTATCCCGCTGATGGAGATCTACAAGGCGATCATGCGCGCGGTCGAGAAGGAGTAAGTTAACCTGTCCGGGCCCGCCCCACGCCCTTTCTCCCTCACTGGTCCTCGCGCTTCGCGCTGCGGGATCGTTCGGGAGAAAGGGCTTCCGGGGCGGGCCCTGCGGTATCCTTGCTGGCTTTTCTCCCGCGCGGATGATAAAGGGCTGAGGGAAAGTTTGTGAGCCGATCGAGCGTTTGCTCGACCGGCTCTTTTTGATTTAGGGCTTTGCCCGGCCAGCTCTTTTTGATTTAAAATACCTGCTCAGTTGTGATTTATGGTGCTGGGAGGCGCTTGTGGGCAAGGCTAAGGCTAAGGCGAAGAAAAAGACGACGGGGGCGCGGGCTAAGCGTGATCGTCGTCGGAAGCTTGCGACCGAGGCCCCCGCGTCTGCCGAGGAGTTGTTGGCGAGCGTACCGGGGCTTGACGCGCTGCAGGACGTTCCGGCGTTTGATGACCTGCCGGTCGATGGGGCTCAGCAGGCGGCATTTGACGACTTTTGCGCACATGCTGAGGAGCCCGAGCAGATGCGGCTGGGTGCCGTGGTGCGCTTGGATCGCGGGTTTCCGCTGGTGGCGACTGCCGACGATACCTTCCGCGCCGAGCATGCAGTGGGGTTTGCCAAGTCGCGCGGCGAGGACGAGGTCCTGCTGCCTGCCGTGGGCGACCGTGTGGCGGTGCGCCGCGCTCCCGGGCACGATATGGGCGTGATTGAGTGCGTGCTGCCGCGCCGTACGAGCTTTGAGCGTTGGCGCGGCCGTGCCCGTGGAGAGCGCCAGGTGCTCTGCTCCAACGTGGATTGCGTGCTAATCGTGCAGGCGCTCGGTGCCGGTGAGGTGCTGCTCGACCGCGTGGCGCGCTCGCTGGTGTTGGCGCTTGACTGCGATGCCGAGCCGGTGGTGGTGCTTACCAAAGCTGACCGCTGCGATGCCGAGGAGCTCGAGCGCGATCTGGATCGCGTGCGCCGTCTGGTGGGTCCGGACGTGCGCGTGATCGTGACGTCCTCTGCCGAGGGCCGCGGCCTGGACGAGGTCCGTGCCTGCGTGCCTGCCGGGAGCTGCGCCATGATTCTGGGCGAGTCGGGTGCCGGCAAGTCGACGCTGCTCAATGCACTGCTGGGCCACGATACGTTGGCGACCGGCGGTGTGCGCGAACGCGACGACCAGGGCCGTCACACTACCGTCGCGCGCGTGATGGTGGCGCTGCCGGGCGACGCCGGCGTGATCGCCGATGCCCCGGGCCTGCGCAGTCTACCGCTCGTGGGTCACGAGCGGGGTCTGGCGCGCGCCTTCCCCGAGATTGTCGAGGCATCGCGCGCGTGCCGGTTTGGCGATTGCACACATACCCATGAGCCGGGCTGCGCCGTTCGCGAGGCCGAGGACGCCGGGCAGATCGACAGCCTGCGGCTGGAAACGTTCCAAAACCTGGCGTCATCCATGCGCGTGAGCGCTCAAATACTCGATCCCGATGTTCATCTGTAATTGATTTTTCCTATGACAGCCGTCTCCCAACTGTTCGGGAGACGGCTTTTTTGCTGCGGAAAAGCCTCGAAACATGCAGTTTGCTGACGTGCTGACCAAAACCTTGCCATGAGCTTGACGGGCTGGTCAGCTTTTGGTCGGCGATTGGTTTGACATCGAAAACCAAGATCGCGATTGCGCCGCTTTGCACTCTGACCGCCCAGACAATGGTGGTACGGGCATTCGCCCGGCACTGCCATGAGAGGAGCGGCCGTGAACAAGAGCAAGCGCATCGCCATCAGTCTGGTCGCGGGCGTGCTCGCTGCTCTGCTCTGCATGGTTTACGGCTCGTCGATCCGCTCGCAAGCCGAACAGGTCCAGGCTGAGACCTTGGCCAAGTACGGTGGCGATCGCGTCGAGGTATGCGTCGCGGCGCGCGATATCGATGTGGGCGAGACCCTCGATGAGACCAATGTCATAACCCAGGAATGGCTGACGAGCCTGCTGCCGCGTGACGCGGCGACCGAGCTGCGCCAGGTGCGCGGCGACGTGACGACTTCGCGTATTCCCAAAAACGCCGTGATCTGCAATGTCTACACCAAGGCCGAGAGCCACAAGCTCGAGGTGCCTAAGGGCAAGGTCGCCGTTTCGGTGGCGGTCGATGCCGAGCACTCGGTCGGCGGTGCCACGGGCGTGGGCAGCTATGTGGACGTGTACGTGCAAAAAGATGGCGTAACCGATCGACTGTGCGGCGCGCACGTGATCGATACCAGTGAGAATTCCGGTGCCACGCGCGAGGGCAAGATCGAATGGGTGACGCTGGCGGCTGACCCCGAAGACGTCAAGGAACTGCTGGGAGCCTCGGGCAAAGGAACGGTCAGCTTGACGATTCCCGCCACGGCGCGCGGCAAAAAGAGCGGAGGCGACGAGTGATGAAGGCGATCTGGCTTGCGTGCTGCTCGTGCGGCGATTACGGGCTGTTGCAGCAGGAAGTCGAGGGCCGTGATGCGGGTGCACAGGTGCTTCGCGTGGGTGACCTGGACGGGCTGGTTTCCATGGCGCGGGCGTTTCCGTCGCGCCGCGGGGCTGCCATCATCGCGGCGTCTCTGTTTGATACCGAAGATGTGCGCAAGACTGTTGCGCGCCTGACGGCCGAAGGCCGCGTGAGTCGCGTGGTCGTGTTGATAGAAGCGCTCGATCCGTCGGATATCGAGGGGCTGTTTCGCGCGGGGGCGACCGAGGTCATCGCTGCGCACAGTATATGCGGCAACGGGCGCGCGGGCGAGGGAGCGGTTGATTCCGATCGGTGCATGACGATTGAGCCCGATGCTTTTGTTGATAGGGAACCCGGGGCGCCTCGCGCTACAAGAGGCCCGCGTGTTGATGATTATGGAAAAGCGGAAGCCGAGCATGGTCGGCGCCCCCGGAACCCCCTTGTATACGATGACGCTGGAGAGCCGGCGCAGCATGCTGGCGACTCCCCGGCTGTAGATATGGGATACGTGCACGGCGTGAATCTGGCGGATGAACTCGACGAAGTTGAGGGCTTTGCCGGGTGCGGCGAGTTGTCGCTGATGCAGCATGAGCAGATTGCACAGAACGAGCCTGCCTCGCAGACCGAACAAGCTGCCATGCCGGCTTGGACGCAGCGTGTGGTTGCGGCGGGGGAGACGGGGACGCTGTCACCGACGCCCGCCCCGCCGCCTCCGATGCCGCCGGCAGACGCTGCCGCTCCGCAGCATCGAGCTCCGGTCATCTGCGCCATTTCGGGTTCGGGCGGTTGCGGCAAGTCGACGATCATTGCCACCATGGCACACACATCGTCGCTGTTGGGCTTGCGTGCCGCCGTGCTCGACCTGGACCTGATGTTTGGAAACCTTTACGACTTGTTAGGCGTCGATGCTCCGCGCGATATGGCGGCACTTATCGAGCCGTCGGTGGCGGGCGCGCTTGCCGAGCCGGATATCGTGGCCGCATCGATGCGCGTGGCGCCGGGCGTTACGCTCTGGGGTCCCGTCGCGGCGCCCGAGCAAGCCGAGCTCATGGCATGTCCGGTGGAGCTACTGCTTGATGTTCTGCGTCGCGAATCCGACGTGGTCTTTATCGATACCTCGGTCTTTTGGGGCGACGCCGTGGCGGCTGCGGTGGCGGCGAGCGACCGTTGCCTGATCGTTGGCGATGCTGCGGTGTCGTCCGCGACATCGGCGTCGCGCGTCATTGAACTGGCAAGTCGAGTAGGTGTGCCGCGCACGCGCATGAGCGCCGTGTTCAACCGGTTCGGTGCGCGCGGGGCAGACGAGGACGTCGCCATGCGCTTTGAGATTGCCTGTGCGTTGAGCTCCAAGATTCGTATCGCCGATGGCGGGCAGGATCTCGCCGCGCTCATGGCGTTTGGGCGCGCTGATGAGGCAGTGGGGCAGACCAGCGCTTTTGCGACCAGCGTGCGCGAGGCCACGCGCGAGATGCTCGTGGAACTGGGGTGCGCCGTCGGCCCTTGGAGCGATATGGTCGCCGACCGTGCAACGCGCACCGAACGCCCGCGTATCCGCCTTCCCTGGTCGCGCGAGGGTGATCAGCGATGAGCCTGCAAACGAGGATTAAGGCTGCCGGCGCTGCAGCGGGGGCAGCGCCTGTAGATGCGGGGCGTCGCCGCGCGGTGAAACGACGCACCAAGCGCGCCGTGATGGACCGCATGGGTTACGACGAAGTGGCGCGTATCAGCGCCTATATCGACCCGGCACTTGCCCGCTCGGAATTGCGTCCCGCGGTGGAGGCGGCGCTCAATGTTGAGGAGCCGACTGATCTCGCGACGTCCGAGCGCGAGACCATCATTGACGAGATTTTGGATGACGTGGTGGGCTTGGGGCCGTTGCAGCCGCTCATCGAGGACGACACCGTTACCGAGATCATGATTAACGGCTGCCGCTCGGCTTTCTTTGAACGCGGCGGCGTCTTGCACCCCATCGAGCATGCGTTTGAGGATGATGAGCAGATCCGTGTGCTTATCGACCGTATCATCTCGCCACTTGGCCGCCGTATCGACGAGCGCAGCCCCATCGTCAACGCCCGCCTCAAAACGGGCTATCGCGCCAACGCGGTGATTCCGCCTGTGGCGATTGACGGACCGATTCTCACCATCCGAAAGTTCTCGGACCGCATCTGCTCGCTGGACGAGCTTGTGGGGCTGGGGTCGCTGCCGCTTTGGTATGCGCAGCTGTTGTCGTGCGCGGTGTCGCTGCGACAGGACCTGGCGGTTGCGGGAGGCACGGGATCTGGTAAGACCACCCTGCTCAACGCGTTGTCATGTGAGATTTCCACCGGCGAGCGCATCGTGACGATCGAGGACTCTGCCGAGCTCAAGTTTGCGCATCATCCGCACGTGGTGCGTCTAGAGGCGCGCGAGGCTTCAATTGAGGGCGAGGGCGCGGTGACGATCCGCGACCTGGTGACCAATGCCCTGCGCATGCGCCCCGACCGCATCGTGGTGGGCGAGGTGCGCGGTGCCGAGTGCTGCGACATGTTGCAGGCCATGAACACGGGCCACGACGGGTCGCTCACCACGCTTCATGCGGGTTCCGAGCAGGAGACCGTGGTGCGTCTGACGTTGCTTGCACGTTATGGCATCGATCTGCCGAGCGAGCTCATCGAGGAGCAGATTGCCATGGCGCTCGACGGCATCGTGATGTCCGAGCGCCACGCCGATGGCAGGCGCTTCGTCTCCTCGTATTCGGGGGTGCGTCGCGCCGCGTCGGGCGGCGTAGAGCTCGAGCGCTATGTGACTTTCGATGCCGCCGAGCGCACCTGGACGCTTGACCGCGAGCCGCCGTTTATCGCAGAAGGCCTGCGGTCGGGGACGCTCACACAAGAGGAGGTGGACGAATGGAGGTCGCTGTGCCCCTCGTCGTAGGGGGTTTGGCAGGGTTTTCTGTCGCGACGGCGTGCGGGGCGGAACCTCGTGTGCCGCAGGTGCCGCCGGCGGAGCTGGCGCGTCAGGCGTTCGAGACGGTGGCAGAGAAGCTGCCGCGTGAGTTGGTGGAAAACGATCTGCTGAAAAAGATTGCCCGTTCGTGGGCATCGCTGGCTCCGGCGCGTCGCCTTGGCCTCGTGATCGAGGATGCTTCGGAGCGTTTGGCGTTTCTGCTGCTATCGAGCGGTGTCTGCTGCGTTTTGCTAACGATGGTGTCGTTATCGCCCCTCGGGTTTGCCTTGGGACTTGTTGCTCCGATTGCCGCTGGCGCCGCTCGGGATGGCTTTGAGAGCCGGCGCGAGCAACACGATGCAGAAGAGGCCATGCCCGAGGCGTTTACCGCACTTTCCATGTCGCTTGCCTCGGGACATTCGCTGGCCCAGGGCATGCGCTTTGTGGGCGCTCATGCGCAAGAACCGGTGCATACCGAGTTTTTGCGGGTGGCGGCGGCGATCGATTGCGGTATCTCGGCGACCGACGCGCTCGATGACTTGCTCGTGCGCATCGACGCCCCCGGTCTTTCGCTTGTGACCTTGGCGCTTAAGGTGTCACAGCGCACCGGCGCTCCGCTTGCCGACTTGCTGTCCGAGGCGTCGAGCATGGTAGGGGAGCGCATTGAGCTCAAGCGCCGCCTGGATGTCAAGACGTCGCAGGCTCGCATGTCGGCGCATATGGTCGCGGCGATGCCGGCAGGCATGTGCGCGGTGCTGGCGCTGCTTTCGGCAGATTTTCGTCGCGGTCTCGCGACGCCTGCCGGTGCAGGCGCTATGGTGCTGGGCCTTGCCCTCAACGTCGTTGCCTTGGTGGTTATCCGGCGCATTATGAGGGTGGAGCTATGAGCGCCCCAGTTGCAGTTGCGGCTTGCCTGTGCGCCCTGAGTGTATTTGTCGCGACGGGTTTGGATCGGGCGGATGCGCGCAAGATCGCAGGGGCCTGCAAGCGCGAGGCGGTGCTGGTCGCTGCCGCGGGTCGCTCGGTGGCCGATGCCCTGACCGCGCGAGTGAAGGGCGCGGTTGGAGCGGGCGGCCCGGCGCGAGTTTCGCTCGGCGAAGTGTCCGAGATGATCGATGTTGTGCGCTTGGGTCTTTCGGCCGGTCTTTCGTTTGATGCGGCGCTTGAGATTTTCTGCGCCAACCGTCGGTCAGTGCTGGCTCTTCGCCTTGAGCGGGCCTGCATGGCGTGGCAAGTGGGCGTGGGTACGCGTGAGGACGAGTTGTTGGCCGCCGCGCGCGACCTGGACGTGCGAGCGCTCGAGACCTTTGCCATCACGGTGGGGCAGGCGCTCGCCCTGGGTGCCCCACTTGCCGAGACGTTGGCCGCTCAAAGTCGCGAGATCCGTGCGGCTCATCGCGCCGCGGTCGAGCGCGAGATTGAGCGTGCGCCCGTCAAGCTGCTGATTCCCACCGGCACGCTCATCTTGCCGGCGTTGCTTCTGTCCATATTGGGCCCGCTGTTGGGAGCAGGCGGGATGATGTAGGGAGGAATACATGAACACGATGACTGACGTTGCTGGCAAGATCTGGAGCTGGGCTGTTTGCCAGTCAATTCGCGCTCGCCAGCATGCCGGGGAGCTACTGCAGGAGGAGAGTGCGCAGGGCACCACCGAATACGCCATCTTGGTCGGCGTGCTCGTGGTGATCGCCATCATTGCCATTGTCGCATTTAAGGGCAAGGTCCAAGATCTATGGAACGCTATCAGCGAGGGCATCAACAGCCTGTAGAGGGTAGGCGGCCTGCCGGCGCACTGCTGGTGTTTGCCTGTGTGGTTGTGGCGGTGGCAGTGGCGGTTTGGGGGCTAAACGCCGCGCGGCAGCAGCGTCCTGGGGCCGCCTTCGATTCGGGCTCAGATTCGACGGTGGCGTCTCAAAAAGATGAGATGCGAGATGCGGACGATTCGGATGTCGCTGTCACGGCGCAAACCTTTCTGCGGATGCTCGACAAGCGGTCTGGCACTGCGACGGATTCGCCTGAGGACAACGCGATTGCGGTCCGGCTTGCATGGTCCGAGGACCGACCGATGACCGAGGCAGCGGCGGATATGTTACGCGCCTACCGCGAGGTGCCAACGGCCCAGCTCGCCCTGAGCGGCTATCTCGATATTAAGGGTAACGTATGGGGCGCCATTGTGCGCGATGGGCGCGGCTGGGTCGATATGGTGACGGTTGCCGCGGATACTGGCGATGCTTCGTGTCGTCTGCGCGCGGTGCGCCTGGCCCCGCAAACAATAAGCTCAAAGGAGGGGTCGTGAAATGCATGACGTCCTGCGCGAGGAATCTGCCCAGGCGACGGTCGAATACGCCATCGTCACGGTGGCGCTGTTATCGATCGTGCTGGCGATTGCGGGGCTTTGGCGTGCTGGCACCGATGGGCACTTGGCGGCGCTGGTTGAGCGGGCGGCATCCCATGGCGTTGCCTCGACGTCGGTTATCGACGCCGCTGCGGGCGCTAAGGACATCGCGTTGTATTGATATCGCGCGCGAGGACCGGGCGCAGTCTACGGTCGAGGCTGCTTTTTTGCTGCCGACGTTTCTGATGCTCATTCTTCTCGCACTGCAACCGGTGTGTTTGCTCTATACGCGCGCGGTCATGGAGTCTGCCGCTGCCGAGACCGCGCGGCTCATGACCACGACGACGGCGGAGGACGACGATCTTAAGGAGTTCACCCGCCGCCGGCTTGCCGCAGTGCCCAACGTTTCGATCTTTCATGCCGGCGGGCCGTTGTCGTGGGATATCGAGCTTGGCCGGGCCGGTGCGGGTGGTGTCTCGTCCGTGTCCGTTTCCGGCGAGGTCAAGCCGTTGCCTGTGATCGGTGCGTTTGCGCAGGCTATGGGTGGTACCGCCGAGGGCGGCTACGTTGAGCTCAAGGTCGATGTCTCGTATCAATCGCGTCCCGAATGGCTGGAGGGAGATTATGATTCGTGGATTGCTGCATGGGATTAAGCGTTTCTGGTCTAGATGCGTTTTGACGCGCCGTCCGAGCTGCCATCGCAAGCGAGGCGGCTTTATGGGCCGCGCCGGTATCGACCTGTTTATCGAAGACGGTGCCTACACCACGCTTTCTTCTGCCGTGGTCATCCTAGTGGTGCTCACGTTGTTGTTTTCGTCGACCGCGGCGATATGGAGCATGTCGCGTGCCGGGGATACCCAGGTGGCGGCCGATAGCGGCGCGCTGGCGGGTGCCAACGTGGTGTCGTCCTATCACACGACTGCCACGGTGGTTGATGCGAGCATCTTGAGTCTGGGGCTAGCGGGGTTTGCCACAATCGGGACGGGCCTGGTTGCCATTCTCATCCCAGGTGCCGAACCAGTTGCCGGCAATATGGTCGACACCGGGATTGAGATCATTAAAACGCGCAACAAGTTTGCCAAAAGCGCATCGGAAGGCTTGCAGAAAATCGAGACGGCTCTGCCGTATCTGATTGCCGCGCGTGCCACGCAGGCGGTGTCGGCGCAGGATACCGATAGTGTGGCCTATACCGGTACGGCGCTTGCCGTGCCCAGGACATCCGAGTCGGACTTCGCTGCGCTCAAAGGGTCAGAGATCTCGACCGATACCATTAAAGACACATCAGATGATTTAGAGCGTGCGGCCGAGGAGCTGCGGAAGGCTTCTGAGGACACGGCGAAGGCTAAAGAGCGCGCTTGGCTGGCTGATTGTGGCGGGTCTGACAAGGGCTCGGTCAGCAGCTGTTCTTGCATGTGGGAGCGTGTGAAAAGTCTAACGGATCTCTCTGGTGCTCAAAATCCGCATTACGCTTCGAGCGTTACGTGGGAACCGCAAGTGGCGCTCGATCGCGCGAAGGCCTACTATCGCCAGCGCCTGGCAAATGAGAAACCGCTTGGCGAGGGTCCGGAAAAACAGGCAGATTCTGCTGCACGAAAGGTGTTCTTCGCTTATGCGGGCGAAGAAGTCGAGCGGGCATATATAACTGAAAAGGACGGCAAAGTTTCCGCCCGCATCCCTTTCCTTCCGCGAAATCCAGATGAGGCGCGGACGACTGAACTCTATACCGATGCGCGTTGGCCCACGAGTGAAGTAGATAAAGTTACCTATTTGCATTATGGGACTGACTGTCCAAATTACAAAAAAGGAAAGCCGGGTGGGCTGGCATCCGTCGCAGATTTTGACGGTCACGAAACGTGTAGCGAATGCCATTTCGGTGTGTCGTCTTTAGGGTACGTTGCGATTGCAACGACTTCTGTCGAAAGGGGCTTCGAGTACCACTTCGATAAGTTCAAAGAGGCTCTGGAAGACTACGTCGAATGCCGCAACAAAGAACTCGAACTTGAGCGTCAGACCGAGGATGAGGCCGACCGTGCGGGCAATGCGTTTGACCAGGCCATTAAAGCGCTTTCCGGCGAGCGCCCGCGTATCGCCCCACCTGGCCGCAACGGCGTGGTCGCCTTTGCAGTTTCGGGTGACATTACCAGCCCCGATCAACTTAACTCCTCGTTTAACGCGGCAGTCAGGCTTGGCGATCGCGGTGCTATCTCTGCCGCGGTGCTGGCGCCCGATGAGGCGACGGCGCAAAACAACGTGCTTTCGCGATTTTTCTCGACATTGAAGGAACGCTCGGGCGGCGTTGCCGGCGTGCTCGACGGCGTCATGGATGTTTGGGGACGGCTACTCGTGGGATACGGTGATATCCAAGGCTCAGCCGACGAACTTATGGACGAGATGATTAAAGGCCTAGGAGGGGGCAGCGGCGCGTTGGGCTCCATCGCATCGTGGCTCGGCGATACCGTTTCGGCGTCCGTGGCGGCGCTGGGTTTGGAACCGTGCGACTTGCGCCTGCGAAAGCCGGTGCTGACCGATTCCGCCAATATCATTAAGAGTCCGGGGTCTGACATTGCGGGTCTCTCTCAAGCGCAAGACAAACTGCGAAGTATTCCGTTGGGCGTGACCGATCCCAAGGCGCTTTGCGAGGCGTTGGAATATCAAGTCGAACGCACCATTAGCGGTACGGTGTTCACACTTGCGGAGATTCCTCTGCCCGGCGGCGGCTCCATCCCGCTCACCGTCGATGTCGCCACGCTGGTTGGCGCTCTGGGCGGTGGGTCGTAATGAGTATCCGCATGCGTCTGCGCGAGGAGCGCGCCCAAGCGACGGTGGAGATGGCAGTGGTTACGCCCGTTTTGCTGGTGCTGGCACTCATCGTGTACAACGTCATGATCTTTGCCAGCGCTGTCGCGCGCTTCGACCGCGTGGTGCCCGACATCGTGCTAGCGCATGTCGTGGCGTCTGAGGGGGAGGGCGACGAAAGCTCTGCCGATGCCTCGGCGACGGTTCAGACTCAAATTCTGAATGCCATGGAAGGCTATGACTTACAGATCGAAGTGTCGAGCGAGCAAGGCGCGAAGGCATCGGATGGTGGCCTGCTCTCCCTATCCGGTACGTTTAGGACCTACACCTGCACCATGCACTATGAGCCGTGGCCGACTTCTCTCAGCATCGCTGGCGTTCCGCTGGGGGCGCCGACAACGTTGTCGCACGAGCGTGCGGTGACGGTCGATCCATGGCGTCCGGGGGTGGTCATGTGACCGCGGTCTCGTCCTACATCGTCTACGCGCGGGCACTCAATAGGCTGGGTTGGACGCCGGCCGAGTTTGTGGTGGCGGAGTCGTTTGTCGTGCGCCTGCGCGGCATGCTGGGACGGCGTCCGGTTGCCGCCAACGGCCTGCCGCTCGTCATGGCGTTTCCACGCTGCTCTTCGGTCCATACGTGTTTTATGGCCTATCCCATCGACATCGCCTTCATCGATCGCGACGGCAATATCCTCGCGCGCTACGAAAACGTCCGCCCTTGGCGCATGTGCTCCTGCCCCGGCGCCTGGGCCGTACTAGAGCGTCCTTCAATCATTGTTTCGACCCCTGCTCTCCAACGCGTGCCGGCTTAAGAATTGGCGACAGTGGACTTTCGTCATACGAAATTGGGTAAGATGGAGGAGAAGATGCATGGATGTTGAGATTCATCCCAACGCTAAAAAGCACCTGACGGAAAAGCAGGTGCTTAGCGCTTGGCTTGCGGTTACTGAGTGCATTCGTCGCGAGTCGAAGGACGAGCCGCCGAGATGGCTTGCGATTGGATGGCTCCCAGACGGACGAAGCGTGGAGCTTGTCGCGGTCGAGCTTGTCCGTGGGTGGCTTATCATTCATGTCTTGTCTCCAGTCCAGAAGAAATTTTGGCAGGAGATTGAACAGGCTCGGCAAAGGGGTCGATGATGGGCAAGACGTATACGGCCGCTAATGGTCAGGTTGTAACGGATGAAATGATTGACGCGTGGTGCGAGTCGTACGAGCGCGGAGAGTTTCCGGATGGCGAACACACCGTTGGTGGGATCGTGCATGGACGGCCCCCGCTCTCAGGTGAGGGGACGGCAACGCTGTCGGTCAAGATTCCTCTGGGAATGAAGGAGGCCATTCGTCGACGGGCGGCTGCCGAGGGGATGACGCCAAGTGAGTTTGCCCGTGCGGCTCTGAGTGAAAAACTTCTTGCTGCCGGCTGATGCCTCTGACGTGCCGATTTATAGAACCGAG
>DBFABM010000071.1:0-8553 GCA_048194085.1 Collinsella aerofaciens | reverse complement strand
CCCCACCCCACCACTCCACCCCCTATATGTTGCAAAACACCCCCGAGCATATGTTCGAAAACACAATATGTTGTGTTTACAGCAACGGCGGGATGCCACCTGTGGCACCCCGCCGTTCAACCTCAACCTTCAAGTTGACCTTGAGGCGATTTTGCGTCCCTTTATATGCCGTTCACATCGCCCCCAAACTCCCCCACCCAAGGCACGTGCGGCCCACCACCGCGATGCCAAGTGGCGAAAAATGGGACGGGCCCCAGATTGCCCATGCGCGCGCAAAAGCACGCCGTGGCAATCTGGGGCCCGTCCCCAAATACCTATAAATTTGCAGGTCAGCGATGAGTTAACGATGCGCCAGCGGGTGCGCCGCCAGATAGACCTCGGTCAGTTGCGTACGATCGACATGCGTGTAGACCTGCGTGGTCGATATATCGGCATGTCCCAAGATCTCCTGTAGCACACGGAGGTCTGCGCCGCCCGCAAGCATATGGGTAGCAAAGGAGTGACGCAGCGTGTGGGGATGGAGTCCCACCAGCCCCACCTGGCGCCCGTAGCGCTCACAGATGGCATGGATGCCCTGGCGCGACAGACGGCGGCCGTTCTTATTTAAAAAGACCGCCGAGGTCTCGGTTCCGCGGGCATGGGCCGCCAAGCGAGAACGCCCCTCAGTTACATAGAGCATCAGAGCTCGCGCCGCGCTTCCCACCAGCGGGGACAGGCGTTCCTTTGAGCCCTTACCGCGAACGAGCACAAAACCATCGTCGATATGGATATCGCCCACATCGAGCCCCACCAACTCGCTCACACGCAAACCGCATCCGTAGAGCACTTCCAAGATGGCATGGTCGCGCAAGCCCATCTCGCCCTCGGGGAAGTCTTGATCGAGCAGCGCCGAGACATCCTCCACCGATAGATACTCCGGCAAACGCTCAGCCTTTTTAGGCAGGCGCAACGCCGTCGTTGGATTTTGGGCCACAGCCCCATCGCGCACCAAAAAGGCATGCAGGCCCTTTACGACCGCAAGCGCACGCTCCACCGAGGCATCGGAATAGCCCCCATCGCGACGGTCGGCGACAAAGCCCTCCACGACCTGACGAGTCACCTCTTCAAAAGACACAATACCCGCCCGCTCCAGATAGGCGCAGTACGTCGTCAGGTCACGACGATAGGCCGCAATCGTGTTGCGCGCCAAACCCCGCTCGACCGCGAGGTAATCGAGATACTCCCCCGCCGCCACGGCGAGCGACGAGGGAGTAGCTTCGGTATGTTCCTTATTCGCCGGCACCCTTAGTCCGTAGCGAGGTTCTTGGGCGTCACCTGCAAGCGATCGACGCCCTCATGCTGGCCGATCGAGGCGCGCACGAACTCGCGGAACAGCGGCTGCGGGTTGGTCGGGCGGCTCTTGAACTCGGGATGAGCCTGGGTTGCCACATACCACGGATGCACGTCGCGCGGCAGCTCGACCATCTCGACCAGGCGCTCGTCGGGCGAAAGACCAGAGATAACCAGACCAGCGCCCTCGAGCTGGTCACGGAAGGCGTTGTTGAACTCAAAGCGGTGACGGTGACGCTCGTAGACGAGCTCCTCGCCATATGCCTCGCGCGCGAGGGTATCGGCGGCAAGCTTGCACGGATAGGCGCCCAGGCGCATGGTGCCGCCCTTCTCGGTCACGTCCTCCTGCGAGCTCATCAGGTCGATGACACTATACGGGCCATCCGGATCGAACTCGGAAGAGCTGGCACCGGCAAGGCCGACCACGTTGCGGGCAAATTCGCACACGGCCACCTGCATACCCAGGCAAATGCCCAGATACGGAATCTTGTGCTCACGGGCAAACTCGGCCGCGAGGATCTTGCCCTCCAGGGCGCGCTTGCCAAAGCCGCCAGGGACCAGGATGCCCGAGGCGTCACCCAGGACCTCGGAGACGTTCTGCTCGTCGAGGCTCTCGCCATCGACCAGCTGTACATCAACGTGGCGATCGTAGAAGACGCCCGCATGGTGCAGGGCCTCGATAACCGACAGGTAGGCATCGGGCAGCTGCGTATACTTGCCCACGACGGCGATCTTCACCTTGTCGGCGTGCTGGTTGGCATGGTTCTGCTTGCGCAGGAACTCGTTCCACTGACTCATGTCGCGCTCACGCGGGTCAAGACCCAGACGCTCGCAAATGCGCAGGTCAAAGTCCTGCTCGGCGAGCAGCTGCGGAACATCGTAGATGCTCGCGCAGTCCTCGTTGGTAAAGACACAGTCGGTGTCGACGTCGCAGAAGCTTGCAATCTTGCCGCGGATGGCATCATCGATATGGTGGTCGGAGCGCAGAACGATAATATCGGGCTGGATACCAAAGCTGCGGAGCTCCTTGACGGAGTGCTGCGTCGGCTTGGTCTTGACCTCGTGGGCGGCGGCGATATAGGGAACAAGCGACACGTGGATGTAGCAGACGTTCTCGGGGCCGGCCTCCTTGCGGTACTGACGGATGGCCTCGACAAACGGTTGGGACTCGATGTCGCCGATCGTGCCGCCCAGCTCGGTGATGACTACATCGGAGCCGGTCTGCTCCTCGATGCGGCGGAACTTGTCCTTAATGGCATTGGTGACGTGAGGAATCACCTGCACGGTACCGCCCAAAAAGTCGCCGCGACGCTCGCGGGCGATCAAGCTCTTATAGATGGCGCCGGTCGTAAAGTTGGAATCGCGGGTCAGGTTCTCATCAATAAAGCGCTCGTAATGACCCAGGTCCAGGTCGGACTCGTAACCATCCTCGGTAACGAAGACCTCACCATGCTGGAAGGGGCTCATGGTACCGGGGTCGACGTTCAGATACGGGTCGGCCTTCTGCATCGTTACTTTGTAGCCACGCGACTTGAGCAGACGGCCCAGCGAGGCCGCGGTAATACCCTTGCCCAGGGACGAAACCACGCCACCGGTTACGAACACATGCTTGGTCATATTGAGTTACCTGCGCTTCCCGTAGAAGTTGTTTATCCACATCTTACGGGTCTTCATTGTAATACTCGCGCCGCGGACCGTTCGCAATTTTTCTCGCGTGCGATTGCATTTCTCAATCTTGAAACAAAACGCCGCCCGGTTTCCCAGGCGGCGTCGCTATGGCAAGGGTTACATGCTGCTATCGATCAGCAACCTCGTCCTCAAGCATTTCTTGAACGAGCATGCCGGTACGGACGCCCTCAAGATACCACTCGCCACGTTCGGTGAGGCAAATGCCATTTGCAAGCTGACCGCCGTCGTCGCTATAACGCGAGACGACATCAATCATGCCTTCGGAATCCAAGCGATCGATTGCGGCGCGGGCACGATACGGCGAAACCCCCACGCGCTCGGCAAGCGTTTTGCGCGAGAAACCATACGGCCCGCCATTGTCTTCGGTTTGCTGGTCGATCTCCATCAACACCAGCACCTCGACACGCTTCATATCGTTGACACTCGCACGACCCTTGCCCGCCATAGCAGCCTCCTCAAACCGAGCACGAGCATCTAACGCGCCGTGCGCGACCGACACACCTCACGATGGCAGGTAATATCCATCATGCGGCATCCCGCTAAGGATGAAACAGTTACGGTTATTGTATACCGCTCAAATTGTTTCTAGGCAGGTAAACAGCTATTTTTCGCCGAAATAGGCGCTTTATTGATCAAAAAGCCGTACCGGGCGCCAACCCGATACGGCCAAAATGCAATGCAATTACCGCGGTGCTTCAAACTTAGCGGTGGAAGAAACCGCGGCGCTCAAACTTGGGCTCGCAGCACACGTTGATACCCAGTTTGCGCAGTACCGTCTCGTCCGTCGGCGAGATAATCACGCTAAAGAAGGCATCGCAACCGCGCAGCTGCTCCAGGCCCGAAAGGACGCGAGCGGCCGTCTCACTCGTGGCCGAGGTGATCGACAGCGCCATAAGCGTCTCGTCGGTGTGGAGGCGAGGGTTTTTGCTGCCCAGGAAATGCGTCTTGAGCTTGCTGATGGGCTCGATCGCCTCATCGCTAATGACCTCGAGCTCAAGGTCGACGCCCGAGACATGCTTGAGGGCGTTCATAATGAGCGAACTTGCGGCGCCCAGGCGCGTGGAGGTCTTACCGGTCACCACGGAGCCATCGGGCATGACCATGGCACCCACGGGACCACCCGTCAGCTGCTCCCTGGTGAGGGCCGCCGAGCGCGCCGGTGAGTAGTTCTTATCGATGCCGGCTTTCTTCATAATAATCTTGAGACGGTCGACTTGCTCATCGCCCACGCCGGTACGGCGCACATTTTCGACCGCGGTAAAGTAGCGGCGGACGATCTCCATCTTGGAAGCGTCGCGGCAGGCATCGTCATCGGTGATGGCAAAGCCGACCATATTGACGCCCATGTCCGTAGGACTCTGATAGGGGCTCTTGCCCAGGATCTTTTCCATCAGAGCACGGACCACCGGGAAGGCCTCGACGTCGCGGTTGTAGTTGACCGTGGTCTTGTTGTAGGCCTCCAAGTGGAAGGAGTCGATGATATTGGCATCGTCGAGATCGGCCGTTGCTGCCTCATAGGCGATGTTGACCGGATGCGTGAGGGGCAGATTCCAGACCGGGAAAGTCTCGAACTTGGCGTAGCCGGCGGCGGTGCCGTGCTTGTGCTCGTGATAGAGCTGCGAGAGGCAAGTGGCGAGCTTGCCTGAGCCGGGGCCGGGAGCGGTGACCACGACGAGCGGACGCGTGGTCTCGACAAACTCGTTCTTGCCGTAGCCATCGTCGGACACGATCAGATCGACATCGTGCGGATACCCCTCGATGGGATAGTGCAGCTTGGCGGGAATACCGAGCGCGTTCAGGCGGTTGCGGAACACATCAGCAGCAGGCTGGCCAGCGTACTGGGTGATGACCACAGCCGCGACGGCAAAGCCGTTGCCGCGGAACAGGTCAACCAGGCGCAGCACATCCTCGTCATAGGTAATGCCCAGGTCACCACGAGCCTTGTTTTTCTCGATGTGGTTCGCGTTGATCGCGATGATAACCTCGACATCGTCGGCGATGCTCTTGAGCATGCGGAACTTGCTGTCCGGTTCAAAACCCGGTAGCACGCGGCTCGCATGATAGTCATCGAATAGCTTACCGCCAAACTCCAAATAGAGCTTGCCGCCAAACTGCGAGATGCGCTCCTTAATGTGAGCAGCCTGCAGCTCGATATACTTCGCGTTGTCGAAACCCTGGCGCATATATGGCTCCCGTCCCGTTTCCATTTAATGTTCTAGGCGATTATAACGGAGCCCGCCCTCCCCGATACCCAGACCATCAACAGGCACCAACCAAACATCCGTCAAACCTCTTGTCGGACATATTTGGTGCAAACTAACCTGACCCCATTGCACCGCCCCATAACACCAACAATGGCAGCGCCGCAGGTGGAGCAAAAGTCAGCGAAAGCCCGCCAGAGCGAGCAAGGTGACGTGAAAGAGGAGGGCATAGGCCTTTTGGCCATGCCCGACGATTGAACGTCAGATTGCCGCTCTGGCGGGCTTGCAGCGTCGAGTGGTTCCGGCGTTTGGTAAAACGCCGGAACACAAGAGCGCCCCCTCCCGCGCACGGAACGGAAGGGGGCTAAAGGTAGGAGTCTACCGGTGGGTTTACCCCGCCGGACAGACGATGACCAGGTGATCCTTTACAGGATCGTCAAGGTTTCCGTGGGGTACCCGTTGGGTACTTAGATCAACACGCAGGCGACGGTCAGGATGATGGCGCAGACGACGGAGAGCGCGACGATGAGCTTAAGGGCAAACTTGAGCCAGGTCGTCCACTCGATCTTGGCCAGGGCGAGACCGCCCATGATGGCGCCGGAGGTCGGGGTGAATAGGTTCACGACACCGATGGCGGCGGAGAAGATCATGACCATGACCTCAGGCGAGAAGCCGAGCTTAACAGCCAGCGGTCCCATGATGGGCATGGAGACGGTGGCCATACCGGAGGTCGAGGGGATCAGGAAGGACAGGCCGAAGTAGACCAGGAAGCTCATGGGAGCGAAGATCACGCCGGACAGGCCAGCCAGGGCATTGGCGGCAGCGTCGAGGACGAAGACATCGAGGCCGGTGTTAGCCATGAGGACGGAGATACCACGGGCGAGGGCGATGACGAGAACAACGGACATCATGTCGGCAGCGCCGGTGATGAAGGTGTTAACGATCTGCTTCTCGGACAGGCCACCGATGATACCGATCAGGACGGCCATGAGGAAGAACCAGGTGGAAGCCTCGTCGAAGTACCACTGGCCAATGGGCAGGCCGGTGATCAGGGCAGACCAGCCCTGGACGACGGCGTTACCGTCGGCGTCGTAGACAGCGCCAGCGTCGAAGAAGTTGGCGACGCCCTCGTTGAGGTCGGCCAGCGGAATGAAGCCGACGATCATGACGACGAAGGTGAAGGCGAAGGCGATCAGAACACCCTTCTGACGACCGGTGAGCTTGACCTCCTTGTGGACCTCGGAAGCAGCCTTGCCGTGAGCCTCTTCGGCGTCCTTGAGCTCCTGCATCGACAGGATGGTGGAACCCTTGTCAGCCTTGACCTTCTTGGCATAGTTCATCACGAAGAAGATGGACATAGCGGTAGTGACAATCCACAGGACGGCACCGAGGCCGATGATGATGGACTGGTTGACCTCAATGCCAACGCCGGTCAGAGCGTCGACGGCAGCGCCGACGGCGAACGGGTTAACCGTGGAGCCCAGGCAGCCGCAGCCAGCGCCGAGCAGGACGGTAGCGGCACCGACCATGGGGTCGAAGCCAGCAGCCATCATGGTAGCGGCGAGCAGGGCGTAGAAGGGAACGGTCTCCTCGCACATACCATAGGTGGTACCACCGAGGGAGAAGATGAGCATCAGCACGGGAATGAGCATAATCTCGTTGCCCTTAAGCTTCTGCACCAGGACGGCGATGCCGTTGTCCAGAGCGCCGGTCTCGGTCATCATACCGAGGAAGCCGCCCAGGATCATAACGAAGAGGCAGACGGGCAGAGCGTCAGCGAAGCCCTTAATCGGGGCGGTGCAGAAATCGCTCAGACGGGCGGCAGTAACCGCGCCGCCGGACGTGCCGGAGACGATAACGGTAATCACTGCGACAATTGCCAGCAGAGCAAGAAGAATGGTGAACGATGAAGGCATACCGCGCTTTTTCTTAGCGGTCTCAGTCATAGTTCTCATCCCCCCTTCATAAATCATTTACTGATCTCGCCAGAAGCGGCTCTTCCGTGCCGTGCCTGCCGCTTGATGCGAGATTATTACCAGATAAAACTGCTCGGGGTGTGCAGCAATACACCCCGAGCGAGATGCTAGATGCTCTTACTTGAGCGTGGCGTACATGACAGCCTTGATGGTGTGCATGCGGTTCTCGGCCTCGTCGAAGACCTTGGAAGCGGGGCTCTCGAAGACCTCGTCGGTGACCTCCTGCTCGGTGATGCCGAACTGCTCGCACTTCTCGGCGCCAATGGTGGTGTTGGTGTCGTGGAAGCTGGGCAGGCAGTGCAGGAAGATGGCACCCGGGTTGGCCATAGCCATGACCTCGGAGGTGACACGATACGGGGTGAGCTGAGCGATGCGCTCGGCCCAGACCTCGTCGGGCTCGCCCATGGAGACCCACACGTCGGTGTAGATAACGTCGGCACCGGTGACGCCGTCCTTGACGTCGGTGGTCAGCTTGATGGTGCAACCGTTGGCCTCGGCGATGGGCTTGCAGGCCTCGATGACGTCGTCGGCGGGCATGCACTCCTCGGGGCCGCAGGCCACGAAGTTCATGCCGAGCTTGGAGCAGACGACCATGAGGGAGCGAGCGACGTTGTTCTTGCAGTCGCCCATGAAGACGAGGGTCTTGCCCTTGATGTCGTAGTTGAAGTTCTCCTGGACGGTCAGGATATCGGCGAGCATCTGGGTGGGATGCCACTCAGTGGTCAGGCCGTTCCACACGGGCACGCCGGACTTAGCAGCGAGCTCCTCGACGTCGTCCTGGGCAAAGCCACGGAACTCGATGCCGTCATACATGCGGCCGAGAACGCGGGCGGTGTCCTCGATGGACTCCTTCTTGCCCATCTGCGACGAACCGGGATCGAGATAGGTCACGCCCATGCCCAGGTCCATGCCGCCGACCTCGAAGGCGCAGCGGGTACGAGTGGAGGTCTTCTGGAAGAGCAGAACGATGTTCTTGCCCTCGAGATAGCGATGCGGAACGCCAGCGCGCTTCATATCCTTGAAGTTCTTGGAGAGCTTGAGCAGGTACTCGATCTCCTCGGTGGTGAGGTCGAGAAGCTTGAGGAAGCTACGGCCGGAGAGGTTAACACCCATGGTTCGATTCCTTTCGAAGAAATGAATTACGTAAGTATCAGTGTTGCCCGTTTAACGGGCGAAGCCGGTGCGGTTGTAGGGGGACCGCACCGGAAACGGAAAGACTTAGAGGTCCTCGCGCCAGAAGGGCATGCTCATGCAGCGCGGGCCGCCGCGGCCGCGGGAGAGCTCGGCGGAGGGCACGACGAGAAGGTCCAGGCCCTCCTTGTACAGCACGTCGTTGGTGACGGTGTTGCGGGCGTAGA
>DBFABM010000069.1:0-24621 GCA_048194085.1 Collinsella aerofaciens | reverse complement strand
CGAACCCGGAAGCTAAGCCCCATCGCGCCGAGAGTACTGCGGGGCCAGCCCGTGGGAGGCCAGGGCGCCGCTGACCGGTGGACGGCACCGAGCCGTACGCTTGAACTGAGAAGGGGGAGGCCTCGCGGCCTCCCCCTTTTTGCGTTGTATACACGTTGTACTTTGGGACCTAGCTCCCCCGTATGTGCTCTTACTGTTTGGCTGTATTTTGAGTCCATCTAGTGTATTTGAGCGATAATTACTCGCATTGGCGTTAGGGAGGGCTTGATGTTTACCGTATTTGTCTTGGGCAATATTGCTTCGGGTAAGTCGACTGCCTGCCGCTATTTCGAATCTCGTGGCGCTATGCTTATCGATCTGGATGAGCTTGCAAAATCGCTGTATGTGCCGGGCTCTGATATCGTCAATACACTCGCGGATGAATTCGGTTGGGACATTTTGGATGAGGAAGGCGGCATTCGCCGCAGCATCCTCGCTTCTCGAGCTTTCGCTTCTCCTGATTCGGTCGCACGGCTCAATGGCATCGTGCATCCCGTTCTGATTGAACAGCTTTCGCTTAGGATTCTCGATCAGGTTTGTTGTACGGTTTCATCTCCCCGTTATCCTTTTGCGGTGGTCGAGGTTTCTGCTCCGACTGGTTTTGAGGATGCATTTGGCTTGGCTGATGAAATTTTGGTCATCAGCGCCCCTTTGTCAGTTCGTCGCGAGCGCGCTATTCAACGTGGCATGGAGCCATCTGATTTCGATGCCCGTTCTGCTTGCCAGCCCGAAGAGTCTGCGCTGTGCAATCTCGCTACAACTGTGATTGACAATGCGGCAGACGATAACTCGCTCTTTGAACAACTGGACGCATGGCTTTCGCGCCATGGGCTCGGGGATGTAGTGGATAAGGAGGAGGCCGATGCCTAAGACACGTTTCCTTACGTGGTATCGCCTTATACCGCTGGCTGCCGTTTTTGCCTTCGGCCTTATCTCATTCGTTTACTCGTATGCTCCTGCCGCTTTCTTTAAGCCGCTGTATCCGATTGACTACGAGGCGTATGTAAAGCAATCCAGTATTTCGCATAATCTGGATCCGTATCTGGTGTGCGCTGTCATTAAGTCTGAATCGAATTGGGATCCCGAGGCCGAGTCGAATCAGGGTGCTCAGGGATTGATGCAGCTGATGCCCGAGACTGCCCAGGATATGATCGCCAAGGGCCTTGTCGACGGTGGCGAGTATTCGGCCGACAACCTTAACGATCCGGCTACGAATATCGAGTTTGGCTGTGCGTATCTCTCGTATCTTCTAGCGTATTTTAACGGGTCGACTGACAGTGCCATTGCCGCCTATAACGCCGGCATGGGCAATGTCGACGGATGGGCGCAGCAGAGTACGTCGCTTCATAATGCAATCACCTTTCCCGAGACGCAGGCGTATCTGATTCGTGTCAATAATGCCTGGGTTCGCTACAAGACCCTCTATCCCGATCGGTTCGTATAGGACTATGCCTGCCGCCTGCGTATACTGCAGATATATGAGTTAGGAGTATCCATGGCGGAATTTGAAGTAGAACGCGTTGGTGGTGAACTTAAGCGCTTTGGCGTTGAAGGCTCTGACGTGCCGTTTAAGGTCGTGTCTCCCTATGAGCCTGCCGGTTCCCAGCCTAAGGCCATTGAGTCGCTTGTGCAGGGCGTGAGGGACGGAGACCGCTATCAGGTTTTGCTGGGCGTGACTGGTTCGGGCAAGACCTTCACGATGGCAAAGACTATTGAGGCCCTGGGAAAGCCGACGCTGGTCATGGCTCCGAATAAAACGCTCGCCGCTCAGCTTGCGAGCGAGCTCAAAGAGTTCTTTCCCAACAACGCTGTGGTCTACTTCGTCTCGTACTACGACTACTATCAGCCCGAGGCGTATGTGCCGCAAAGCGATACATATATCGAGAAAGACTCCTCGATTAACGAAGAGGTTGAGATGCTGCGACATCAGGCGACCGCATCGCTGCTCTCTCGACGCGATGTGATCGTTGTCGCATCGGTCTCGTGTATCTATGGCATTGGCTCTCCTGAGGACTATGCGGGTCTGGCTCCAAACGTCGACAAGAAGGTGCCGCTCGAGCGCGATGACTTTATCCATGCGCTTATCGACATTCAATATGATCGCAATGACTATGACCTGGCACGCGGCACGTTCCGCGTGCGCGGCGATGTTGTCGACGTGTATCCGCCTTATGCCGAGCATCCGTTGCGGTTTGAGTTCTTTGGCGACGAGGTCGAGCTGATTGCCGAGATCGATGAGGTCACCGGTGAGATGCTTCGTGAGTACGAGGCCATCCCCGTATGGCCGGCATCACACTACGTGACCGAGAAGCCTAAGGTCAAAGCGGCTCTGAAATCAATCAGTGAAGAGTGCGAGAAGCGTGTGGCCGAGCTCAAGGCGACTAATAAACTGCTCGAGGCACAGCGCCTGCAGCAGCGCACCGACTATGATCTCGAGATGCTCGAGACCATGGGTTTTTGTAACGGCATCGAGAACTACTCGCGTCATCTGGACGGTCGAAAACCGGGCGAGCCGCCGTTTACCCTGATCGATTACTTTCCTAAGGACATGCTCTGCATCATCGACGAGAGCCATGTAACGGTGCCGCAGATCCGCGGCATGCACGAAGGCGACCGCTCGCGTAAGGTGACGCTGGTGGAGCATGGTTTTCGTCTGCCTTCGGCACTCGATAACCGCCCGCTTCGTTTCGATGAGTTTGAGGCGAGGATTCCCCAGTTCATCTACGTTTCGGCCACGCCGGGCGACTATGAGCTGCGGGTTAGCCAGAACGACGTGGAGCAGATTATTCGTCCGACTGGCCTGCTCGACCCCAAGATCGATGTGCGTCCGGTTCGTGGGCAGATTGACGATCTTGAGGACGAGATTCGCGAGCGCGTGGCGCGCAAGGAGCGCGTGCTGGTGACCACGCTCACCAAGCGCATGGCTGAGGACCTGACCGACCATCTGCTTGATGCCGGCATTAAGGTCAATTACATGCACTCCGATACAGCGACGATGGACCGCGTCGAGATCCTGCGAACGCTGCGCGAGGGAAAGATTGATGTTCTCGTTGGCATCAACCTGCTCCGCGAGGGTCTAGACCTTCCCGAGGTATCACTGGTGGCAATTCTCGACGCTGACAAGGAAGGCTTCTTGCGCAACCGCCGTTCGCTGATTCAGACGATTGGCCGTGCGGCCCGTAATGCCGACGGCGAGGTCATCATGTATGCAGACGTCGTGACCGATTCGATGAAAGAAGCCATCGAGGAAACGCAGCGCCGTCGCGCGATTCAGATGACATATAACGAAGAGCATGGCATTGTGCCCAAGACGGTCCGCAAGGCCATCAACGACATTTCGAGCTTTATTGCCGAGGCCGAAAAAACTGTGGGCTCCAAGGGACGCTCGAAGGGCGACTCTCTTGGCCATGGCGCATTCTATACGCCCGATGAGTCGGGCGAGGGCAGTGTGCCGGAAACGGTGGCGCCCGAGCAGACACTTGCGGAGCAGTTGGAAGAACTGCCGCATGACGAGCTTGTGCGGATCGTCGAAACCATGGAAGAGGATATGCGTAACGCTTCTGCCGCTATGGACTTTGAGGAGGCGGCGCGCCTGCGCGATGCTGTCGTTCAGATTCGGGCGATGCTCGAGGGTGCGTCTGAGGACGAGACGATCGAGCGCTTACGCTCGCAGGCCCGCAAGGGTTCCACGTTCGCATCGGGCAGAAAACGCCAGGGTGCACGGTTTAAGAAATAGCGAACAGGCCCCGAGTTCCCTGTGGAGCTCGGGGGCCTATGTCTTTTGCGCGCTGGAATTTGTGCGTTAGAGGTCTGCGATCAGGGCTTCAGCACAACGGATGCCGTCGGTGGCCGCGCTCATGATGCCGCCGGCATATCCAGCTCCCTCACCACAAGGGTAGAGGCCCGGGGTCGACACGGCATGGCACGTTCGGTCTCGGGTGACAGTGACCGGTGAGCTCGAACGAGTCTCCACGCCGGTAAGAACGGCATCAGGACGGTCGTAGCCTCGTAGTTTTTTTCCGAGTAGGGGAAGTCCCAGGCGGAGCGACTCGACGATATGCTGCGGTAGGGCTTCGTCAATTGCCGTCCAGGTCACACCGAGCGGATAGGTGGGCTTTACCTTTCCGGGCGCCTTGCTGGCGCGTCCTGCGAGGAAATCTCCGACGAGCTGTGCCGGTGCGTTCCAGTTGGAACCGCCCAGGCGATAGGCGGCCGCCTCGCAGGCACGCTGGAGCTCGATGCCGGCGAGCGGGTCATCGTTGGGAAGGTCCTCAGGCGTGACGTTAACGAGCAGGGCGGCATTTGCGTTGCGTCCGTCGCGGGCATTGAGACTGGCCCCGTTGACGCACAGATGGCACGGTTCTGAAGAGGCGGCAACAACCTGTCCGCCGGGGCACATGCAAAACGAGAACACGCTGCGGCCGTTGGGAAGATGGGCAACAAGTTTGTAGGGGGCCGCCCCGAGCGCTGGATGTCCCGCCGAGGCTCCATATTGGGCTCGGTCGATGTCGCGTTGCGGATGCTCGATGCGAACGCCCATGGCAAAGGTCTTTTGTGCGAGGGCCACGTTGTGGTCCTTAAGGAGCTCAAAAATATCGCGAGCAGAATGCCCGCAGGCGAGGATGAGGTGCTTTGTCTCGATTGGCTCGTAAGCGGCGTCTTGGGACGATTGGACATCAATACCGGTGATGGCGCCAGACGCGTCGATGCGAATATCGACGAGCTTCGTTCGATAACGGACGACACCTCCGAGCTGCTCGATGCGCTGGGATATAGCGGTGACAACCTTGGGAAGGATGTCGGAGCCAATGTGCGGCTTGGCATCCCACAGAATATCGCGGGGCGCACCCGCTTCGACGAAGGTTTCGAGGATAAGGCGATGGGCGGGATTTTTGGTTCCCGTATTGAGCTTGCCGTCCGAGAAGGTCCCCGCGCCGCCCAGACCAAACTGGATATTGCTCTCGGGGTCGAGGATGCGCTCCTTTAGAAAGAGGTCGATCGCCTGCGAGCGGCGAAATGCCGGGTCGCCGCGCTCGATGAGCAAGGGCTTAAGACCTGCTTCGGCGAGCGTGAGCGCAGCGAAAAGGCCGGCGCATCCGGCGCCGACAACGACAGGGCGTTCTTGAGGTGCGTCGGAGACGGGGGAGGGGAATGAAGGCTCATCGTCTTCTATCGCGCGTACGCGCGAGCGGTCACGCTCGGCAACGCTGTCGACCGCTTCTCGCTCGAGGTGGGGACTAGTCAGCTCAACACGAAAGCTCAGGATAAAATGGACGTCTCGTTTTTTGCGAGCGTCGATTGACTTGCGGTGGAGCTCGATGGACTTGATCTCGGAGTCCTTGCAACGTAGGACGCGCTTGGCGACTCGCTTGCCAACAATGAGGCAGGCATTTTCATCGCCGGCTTCATCGAGCGACGCGTTGACTTGGGCGATTTCGATCATCGAGGTCTCCTTAGAGGCAAGAAAGAGGCCGTCCGGTATCCCAGACGGCCCGAATGCGTTTTTGATTATAGACTGAGCGGCTACAGGCTGCTTGCAGCGCGAATGCCAGAGAGCCAGGCCCACGCAAGGTTAAAGCCTCCGCAATCGGCGTCGATGTCGAGCGCTTCGCCGCAGACGTAAAGCGGGGCGTCGACAACGCTGAGCGCGCGTAGACTGGGTGTTGAGATGCTCTCGACAGATACGCCACCACGCGTGACCTGCGCCGAGCGCTCCTCGGCGGTTCCCTCGACGAGCAACTTAAAGTGCTTGAGGATCGAGACCAGGTGGGTGACATCGTTGGAACCTGGATGGCACTGCTCGAACGCTGTGCAGACGACGCGGGAGAGTTGCGGGGCGAGCATACCGTCGAGCCAACGGTGATCGCGGGGCGAAAAGCCACCGAGCAGCTCAACGCGCCGGTTGAGCATATCGAGCAGCTCGTCTTTGGAGAGGTCGGGGAAAACGTCGAGCAGGATCGTATCGCCGTGCTGGATACGACGGGAGAGGTTGAAGACAGCGACGCCCGAGATACCGAAGGCTCGAAACAGGACTTCACCGTCTTCGTGCCAGAGCTCATTATGATTGCGGGCGAGCGTCAAGCGGGCGCGGACGCGCAGGCCATCCAACGCCTTGAGTGCCGTCCGATCGCCGACGACCGTTGCCGATACGGGGCAGAGGATGGGGCGCAGCGAAGTGAGGGGGAGGCGAAACGTATCGGCGATACCGGTGGGGTTGCCACCCGTGGCGATAATTACGGCATGTGCCTCCAGGGCCTCGTTCTTGCGAGGGACATCGGCGAGCGCTTTCCGAATCGAGCGGAGCTCCGATTTTCGGTCGTCGTGCTTTTTTGCCTTGAGTGCCCGCGCTGGACGGTCTATTTGGAGTGTCCAGCCTTCGGAAGCTTTGTGCGCCGAGGCAACGTTGGCTCCGCAGATTAAGGTGATACCTAGGCGGTCGCAAACGTTGAGAAGCGCGTCGCGCACCGATTCTGCGCGAAGGGAGCGCGGGTACAGCCGGCCTTCCTCGGAGGTTGTCATGATGCCCAGCGAGGAGAAGAAACCCATAAGCTCTTGTTCGGGCCGGGGGCCCATAACGGATTCAACGAATGCGGGGTGGTTATACCGCTGTGGATCAATCGATTCGTTGGAGAGGTTGCAGCGGCCGTTGCCGGTCGCAAGGAGCTTAAGGCCGCAGGCGACATCGCGCTCAACGATGCAGACGCTTTTGCCAGCGCGTGCGGCCGTAATGGCGGCGGCGAGGCCTGAAGCCCCGCCGCCGATTACCAGGACGTCATAGAAGGCGCTCGTGTTCACTTAGGCCTCGTCGGTCTCGTGCGGGGTAATGGCCTCGACGGCAGAGACTGCCTTGGGCAACATGCCATCGGGCAGCGCGGTCTCGACCTCGCCCTTATCGCAGGCCTCGGCGAGTGACGGATTGATGGGAAGCGTGCCCAAGATGTCGAGGTTATAGCGCTCTGCGACCTCGGGGAGCTTGCTCTTGCCAAAGACCTCGATCTTCTTGCCGCAGTCGGGGCACTCAATATAGCTCATGTTTTCGACGATGCCCAGAATGGGGACGTTCATCTTCTCGGCCATGTTGACCGCCTTGGCGACGATCATCGAGACCAGATCCTGCGGGCTCGTGACGATGACGATGCCGTCGACGGGCAGTGACTGGAAGACGGTGAGAGCGACGTCGCCTGTTCCCGGAGGCATGTCGACCAGCAGGTAGTCGATGGGGCCCCACGAGGTCTCGCTCCAGAACTGCCTAATGGCGCCTGCGATGACCGGACCGCGCCAAAGGACGGGGTCGGTCTCGTTTTGGAGCAGCAGGTTGGAGCTCATGACCTTGACGCCGTGCTCGGAGATTTCGGGCAGCATAAGGTTGCCAAGGGCATGGACGTGGCGTCCGCTCATACCGAACATCTTGGGGATAGAGGGACCGGTGATGTCGGCATCGAGGACGCCGACCTTGTGGCCGTGACGGGCAAGCTCGGTGGCGATGGCACCGGTGACAAACGACTTGCCGACACCGCCCTTGCCGGAAAGTACGGCGATGACGCGTTTGACCTCGGACAGCGTGTTCTCCTCAAATTGCGACGGCGACGTTTGTCCACCGGCGGCCTGTGCGTGCTCGCAACCCATGTATGACTCCTTTGTATATGTTGGGGCCGGGGCCCCGTGATGTGACACGAGCGTCATTGTACCCTCGTTTGCGAGCGGGAGTCATTTGCGATGCATTTGGGCCGAGCGTGCTTGCAATACGATAGGTCCAAGCGAATGGGCGGGCTTACTGAACTTTGCTGGCGAACTCGAGGTATTGCATGCGCTGCAGCTTGTCGATCGTTGAGGCGTATGGGCTGTCTTCAGATTCCAAGTCGTAGTGCAGCCCGTCGGCACCAAGGTAGCCGGCGACATTGATGGTGGGCACATCTGACCTTGTTGCAAGCAGAGCCTTTTGATAGTCGGTGAGCGGGGCGCCGATCTTATTAAGGGTAATGGCTGCAATCTCGTTTGCCCCGACGGTGTCGTAGACGTTGAGCTCGGTATTGCCGGCGATTTCATAGTTAGCCCAAACGAAATAGGTCGACTGATAGATACGGAAAGCGTGGCTTGCCGTATCTTCCTGAGGGTACAGCTCGTCGTTGAGAGTCGTTGCGGCGCTCGGCTGATGGTCGCCAAAAAAGACAAGGACAACCGGTCTGCCGATATTGCGGAGCTCGTTGATAAAGTACTCGAGGTCCCGGTCGGATGCGTTGATGCAGGTAAGATAGGTGTTGAGCGCGCTATTGGCACCCTCGCTGGCTCCCTCGACCCAATAGTTTGTCAGCTCCTCGGCGGGAACGGTGCCATAGTCGTAGCCGCCGTGATTTTGCATCGTGACGTCAAAGATGAACTGCGGGGCTTCGTCGGTTCTAAGCAGGTCGAGTATCTTGTCGTAGGTGGCGTAGTCGCATACGCCGGCATGGTAACAGGGCGCACCTTCGAAATCGCCGATTGAAAGAAAATCTCCGAAGCCCAGCTGCTGATAGATTTTATCTCGATGGTAGTTGACGGGGTTTTGCGGGTGCATAGCGGTAGCGGTATACCCAAGCTCCTTAAGGTCCTTTGCCAGGCTGTTGACGCCATTCATCTGATATAGCTGATAGGGGATTTTGCCTAATCCGACAAAGGCCGTTGTCGCTCCGGTCAAAAATTCGAATTCGGAGTTCGCCGTTCCGCCACCGGCGACCGAAGCGAGCATGGTGCCGCGAACAAGTGTGTCGGGAAGCGAGTTGTAGAATGCGGGGCCGGTGTACCCGGCCGCCTGGAGCTGCTCAAAGCACGAAAGGTCGCTAAAACTCTCGTTCATGACGGCAACAATCGTCGGCTTGATTTCATTGAACTGGGCAACGGCCGCCGCGCGCTGCTCGCTCGAGCCATACGTGCTGTCGTAGGTGGCGGCGAGCTCCTGCTCGATGCTCTGCGCCTCATCGGGCGTATAGTCTTCGGGCTTCTCAATGGGCAACTCGTTGACCATTTCGGTGAACGAAGTGATAAAACCCTGAGACGCATACGTGGTGATGGGCTGCCAACGGTCAAATCCAAAATTCAGCGCCTGCTCCAAGTCGATGCTGGAAAAGCCCGAGAGCCCCACAACGGTCACTAGCAGAAAAGCGCAGAGGTTAGCGGCGATTGCGGGGAACACATGGGTGGGCGTACGGAGCTTTCTCGGTCGGATAAGCGAAAGAAGCCCCAGGGAAATCTCCAGCAGGGCTAGAGAGGTTACGATTCCGGCGGTAAAGGTAAACTCGTATCCCTCGCTCACTTCCATTGCGGTGCCAAGGGCCAAGATATCGCTTGGCAGGATGGCCTCACCTTTAAACGTTATGACGAAGTGCTCGGCAATGCCAAGGATGCAACAGGCGACGGGCACGAGGGCCATGACGCCTCCATGACGCTGTCCCAGCAAATAAAGGGAGAGCAGAACCGTCGCGAGCAGCCCGACGGAAAACCCGAATGAGTTGGCGGGAATGCGATAGAACGTTTCGTTACAGGCAATTTCGAGTGAAACGAACGAGAGCGCTGAAACAGCGGCGATGACAAGGATGTCACGGCAAATACAGGCAACCGTTCCCGTCGCAAGATCGGTTTGGTCGATAAGTCCCGAAACCAAGGGTTCGACAAGAAGTATGACGGCGGCAGCACCGAGCGCCGAATAAGAAAGGAGCCATAGGGAACTGTCCTCATTTACGAGCAATTGATTCGTAATCCATGCAGCTACCACGCCGAGCGGGATGAGGAGCGTCGCGCACCAAAAGACGCGGGCAATGGGCGGCTTTTCATTGTGTTTGATTGAAAAATACACGCGCACGACGACGGCGGCCACGATAAGGACGGCGATGAATATGGGCAGATTGGCCATGTCGCTCGAAGTGATTTCAAGGGGGATATCTTCGGTCATGGACGTTCCTCTGTTACAGCAAATTAAGTTCAGTATTAGATTACTGTAACCTTTCCACGGCATTTCGAGAAACAAAGCGCCCGATACGCAAAGCTAAAGGTCTGCGAATCTTGTATTACGAACATCTGTGCGCGTCGAGTGCGCTAAACTCATCGACAGTATGATTCGATGCAATAGGAGGCAAGGAGCTTCCATGTCTGATTCTTCTATCGTTATTCGCGGCGCTCGTGAGCACAACCTCCGTGATATCGATGTTTCCATTCCGCGCGACCAACTCGTGGTCATTACCGGTCTTTCTGGCTCGGGCAAGAGTTCGCTGGCATTTGACACTATCTATGCCGAGGGCCAGCGTCGATACGTCGAGAGTCTTTCGAGCTATGCGCGCCAGTTCTTGGGCCAGATGGACAAACCCGACTTGGATTCAATCGACGGCCTTTCGCCGGCGGTGTCGATCGACCAAAAGACGACGTCTAAAAACCCTCGCTCGACGGTTGGCACCGTAACCGAGATTTATGACTATCTGCGCCTGCTGTTCGCCCGTGTGGGCACTCCGCGCTGTCCCGAATGCGGCCGCGTCATTGAGCGTCAGACGACCGACCAGGTTGCCGACAAGGTCTTGGCGGCGGGGGAGGGCCGTCGCGCGTTTGTGCTGGCACCGGTGGTGCGCGGGCGAAAAGGCGAGTACACCAAACTGTTTGAGGACCTTCGCGCCGAGGGCTTTAGCCGCGTGCGTGTCGACGGTGAAGTGCGCTCGCTCGACGATCCGATCGATCTGGACAAGAAGTTCAAGCACGATATCGAGGTCGTGGTCGATCGCATCGTGATCCGTGAGAACTCTCTGGGCCGTATCGCCGAGTCTGTTGAGCAGGCGACCGCGCTGGCTCACGGCAATGTAAACGTGTACATGCTGCCCGATCGTGATGCTCCCGAGGGGACCGAGGGCGAGCTGCTGGAGTATTCGTTGGCCTTGGCGTGCCCGGAGCATGGTCACTCCATTGACGATCTTCAGCCGCGTGATTTTTCGTTCAACGCTCCCTATGGCGCATGTCCTGAGTGCGACGGCCTGGGCTTTAAGAAAACCGTTGATGCCGAGGCGCTGATCGAGGACCCCTCGAAGTCCATTGCCGACGGAGTCTTTGGTAGCCTGTTTGGCAATTCGAACTACTATCCGCAGATTTTTGCTGCGGTCTGCAAACACTTTAAGGTGAGCACCGATACGCCGTGGGAGGACTTGCCCCCTCGCGTGCGTCGTGCATTCTTGGATGGCCTGGGCGATACGAAGATCTCGGTCGACTACCAAAAGCTCGACGGACGTCGCAGCCAGTGGGATACCAAGTTTTCGGGCGTTCGCAACATCCTGTACGAACGCTATACCGAGACGACGAACGAGAACACCAAGGCGCGCTTGGAGAAGTACATTCGCGAGGAACCGTGCTCGAGCTGCCACGGCGCTCGTTTGCGCCCTGAGATGCTCGCCGTCACCGTGGGTGGCAAGTCCATTTACGAGGTTTGTTGCCTGTCGTGCCGTGAGTCGCTCGAGTTTTTTGAGGGCCTGGAGCTCACCGAGCGCCAACAGTTTATCGGCGGGCGCATCGTCAAGGAAATCCTGGAGCGCTTGCGTTTTCTGGTCGATGTTGGACTCGACTATCTGACGCTCGATCGTGCCTCGGCGACGCTTTCCGGTGGCGAGGCACAGCGTATTCGACTGGCAACGCAGATCGGCGCGGGTCTCATGGGCGTGCTCTATATTCTGGATGAGCCCTCGATCGGTCTTCATCAGCGTGACAACGAGCGCCTGATCAAGACGCTCGAGCGCCTGCGCGATATCGGCAATACCGTTATCGTCGTCGAACACGACGAGGATACAATCCGTGCCGCCGACTACGTGATCGACATGGGGCCCGGCGCCGGCGTCAACGGCGGACACGTAGTCGCGGCGGGAACGCCTGTCGATATCATGGCGTGTACTGAGTCGATGACGGGCGCTTATCTGACCGGCAAACGAATGATCCGGGTGCCTGATGAACGGCGCAAACCCGGTCGCGGCTGCCTTAAAATTACGGGCGCTCGAGCCAACAACCTCAAAACCGTTACTGCCAAGATCGAGTTTGGTACGCTTACGGTTGTTACCGGCGTGTCGGGATCGGGCAAGAGCTCCCTAGTTACCGACACCATTGCGCCTGCCCTTACGAATGCTATTCACCGTTCGACGCGCCCTGTGGGTCCGTATAAGAAAATCGAGGGCATCGAGTGTATCGATAAGGTTATCGATATCGACCAGTCGCCGATTGGCCGCACGCCGCGTTCCAACCCTGCTACCTATATCGGCCTGTGGGATGATCTTCGCGCACTGTTTGCGAGTACGCCGGAGTCGAAGGCGCGCGGCTACTCGCCAGGTCGTTTCTCCTTTAATGTGAGTGGCGGGCGCTGTGAGGCGTGCAAGGGCGACGGACAGATCAAGATCGAGATGCACTTCCTTCCCGATATCTACGTTCCCTGCGAAGTTTGCGGCGGTAAACGCTACAACCGCGAGACACTCGAGGTCACCTACCGTGGCAAGACCATCTCGGACGTGCTCGACATGAGCGTTACCGAGGCACTGGCCTTCTTTGGGAATATCCCGCAGATTAAGCGCAAGCTCCAGACGCTGTACGATGTAGGCTTGGGCTACGTGAGCCTGGGCCAGCCCGCCACGACGCTCTCGGGCGGCGAGGCGCAGCGTGTAAAGCTCGCCAAGGAGCTTCATCGACGCCAGACGGGCAAGACGTTCTATATTTTGGACGAGCCGACGACCGGTCTTCATTTTGAGGACGTCCGCCAGCTGCTCGATGTGCTGCAGCGCTTGGTCGATGCGGGCAACACGGTGCTGGTAATTGAACACAACCTTGATGTCATCAAGGTTGCCGACCGCCTGATCGATATGGGTCCCGAGGGCGGTAACGGCGGCGGAACCGTCGTGGTTTCGGGTACACCGGAGCAGGTTGCGGACTGTCCGCAGAGTTATACGGGCAAGTTTTTGGCGCCGTTGCTCAGGCGTGACCGGGAGCGCCAGGCTCAACTTGATGCTCAATAAATTGGCGATTCAGTTTATGGGCGCCATCGACTCCTTGTGATTCGATGGCGCTTGCTGTGCCGAAGTGACGTATGCAGCCGAATTGGACATATACTTAATCCTTGCGTTCGAATGCGAGGGAAAGGATATGTCATGGCAAAGGCTGTAAAGACGCCAAAAACCAATGCGATGCGCGAGCTGGAAAGCGCCGGCATTTCCTATGTTCTACATACGTACGAAGACGATGGCGATGAGTCGGTGGGCCTGGGGGTCGCGATTTCGGAGCAGCTTGGCGAGGAGCCCGGTCAAGGATTTAAGACTTTGGTCTGTGTGACACCGTCCAACGACTATGTCGTGTGCTGCATCCCTGTTGCCGACGAGCTCGATCTAAAGTCCGCCGCGCGTGCCGCGGGGGAGAAGTCCTTGGCCATGATGCATGTGAAGGATTTGCTTGCGGCGACTGGCTACGTTCGCGGCGGCTGCAGCCCGGTCGGTATGAAAAAACGCTACCGGACGCTCATTGATGAGACATGTGTCCTTTGGGATACCATTTTTATTTCGGGAGGCAAGCGTGGTTATCAGCTCGAGCTTGCACCCGATGATTTAATTGCATTTTGCGGGGCGACGGTTGCCGCGATTACGAGAGAGGACTGAGCGATGCCGCAGGAAGAATTGAAGCGCGGAGCTCATTTTGCAAAAGAATCTGCGCCTCAGACACCCTCATCCGAAGCTTCTTCGTCGCGAGATGACACTGACGACATGGGCTCGTCGGACTACTCCACGGTTGGTCGTTCCGCCGGGCTTATGACCATCCTGACTATCGTGTCTCGCGTCACCGGTTTTATCCGCACGTGGGCAATGGCGGCCGCTATCGGCATGTCGCTACTCTCGTCCTCCTATCAGGTCGCCAACAACCTGCCCAATATGCTCTACGAACTCGTGATGGGCGGCATGCTCGTGACGGCGTTTTTGCCCGTGTACATGGGCGTGAGGCGTGAGCAGGGTCGCGAGGCCTCAAACGAGTACGTGGGCAACCTGCTCGGCATTCTGCTTTTGGTGCTGGGTGGCATTTCGCTGCTGGGGACCGTGTTCGCCCCGGGCTTTATCTGGACGCAATCGTTCCTTTCGGGTGACGGCGGCAGCATGGATACCGCTGCGTTCATGTTCCGTTTCTTTGCCATCCAGATTCTGTTTTATGGTTTGGGCTCGGTGTTTTCGGGCGTTCTCAACGCACACCGCGACTACTTCTGGTCGACGTTTGCCCCGGTCCTCAACAATGTGATCGTCATTGCGAGCTTTATGGGTTTTGCGCCCGTGTCCGCACAGTTTGGCGAACGTGCCGGCATCATCTTGATTGCGGCCGGTACGACCCTCGGTGTCTTTGTTCAGATGGCATGTCAGATCCCCGCGCTTGGCAAGCACGGCGTGCATCCCCATATCCATATCGACTTTAAGGACCCCGCGCTGCGCCAGACGATTGCGCTCGGTATCCCGACGCTGCTCGCCACGGTGTGCATGTTTGTCTCGACTTCTATCACCAATGCTGCCGCGCTGGTGGTCCAGCCCGAGACGGGTCCTTCCGTCATCGCCTATGCGCGCCTGTGGTACACGCTACCCTACGCGCTGATTGCCGCCTCGCTTTCGACGGCGCTTTATACCGAGCTTTCTCACGACGCACAGGAGAAGGATTACGACAGCGTTCGCACGGGCATTTCGCGTGGCGTCGCCCAGATGCTGTTCTTCCTGATTCCGTTCGCGCTGTACCTGATTGTCTTCGCGCGTCCGCTCAACATGATCTACTGTGCTGGCAAGTTCGATGAATCCGGCGTGACGCTGGTGTCCGAGTACCTTGTCTACCTGGCGCTCTCGCTGCCGCTCTACGGCGTGGTCGTGTTGATGCAGAAGAGCTTCTCTGCCTTGCTCGACATGAAGCCCTATAGCCGCTATTGCCTGTATTCCGCCATCGGCCAGGCCGGCTCGGTTCTGCTGTTTGGCGTTGTGCTGGGCTTCGGTATGCCGGCAATCGCGCTTTCGTATGTCGTCGACTACGTGATCTTGGTCGGATGCTCACTGTGGTGGCTGCGTCGTCGCCTGCATGGCCTTCAGGTCAAATCTATCCTGCATGGCGGTTTCTTTGGCCTTTTGCTCGGTGGCCTGGGTGCTGCCGCGGGCGCCGGCGTCATGTGGGCGCTTGAGCACTTTGTCGGGGCACTTGGTGGCTCGATTCTGATTTCTCTTGGCTACGTTTGCGTTGCGGGTGTCGTCTCGCTTGCTGTTACCTTTGGCCTTGCCGTCGTCCTTAAGATGCCCGAGGTCTCGGCGCTGCTTCGTCGCAAGTAGGTGCGCGTGGCCGGTCACGATATCATTCCAACGCTTGCCGAGCAGGTTTCGCGCGTTCCCACGCAGCCCGGATGCTACCTTTGGAAGGATGCCAAGGGCGATGTCATCTACGTGGGCAAGGCGAAAAACCTGCGCGCCCGTATGCGTCAATACGTGACACTGCAGGATGAGCGTCAAAAGATCCCGCTGATGATGCAGCTGGTGGCGAGCTTTGACTATATCGTGGTGGAGACCGAGCATGAGGCGTTGGTGCTTGAGCGCAATTTGATTGGTCAGTACCATCCGTACTTTAACGTCGACCTCAAGGATGACAAGAGCTACCCCTTTATCGCCATTACAAAGGGCGACCTGTATCCCGCTATCAAATACACTCGTGAGCGTCATAAGCCGGGAACGCGCTATTTTGGACCCTATACCGATAGCCGTGCGGCACGTGAGACGATAGATACGCTGCGCAAGGTTATCCCCATCTGCTCTGCATCCTGTGCGGAGTGGCGTCGTTGTCGCCGTATCGTCGAGTCCCACAAGGGCGAGGAAGACATCGTCAATATGATTTGCGCGCAAAACGGGCGTCCCTGCTTTGACTACCATGTCGGGCGCGGCCCGGGTGCGTGTGTCGGCGCGATTTCTCCTACGGACTATGCCAAGAACGTCAAACGTGTCGAGCGCTTTTTGTCGGGACATCGCAAGGATGTCGTCGATGAGCTGACCTCCGAGATGACGGATGCCGCCGAGGCGCTCGACTTTGAGCGCGCGGCACGCGTCAAACGTCGTTTGGAGGTCATCAGGGGTCTGGACGATCGTCAGCAAGTCGTTTTTCCCTCCAGTGTCGATATCGATGTCATCGGGTTCTATCGCGAGGAGACCATCTCCGCCGCTTGCGTCTTCGTCGTCCGCGAGGGCCGAACAGTTCGCACCTGCGAGTTCATTCTCGACAAGGGTTTTGATGTTGACGAGGAAGAACTCCAGTCGGGCTTTCTTAAGCGCTATTACGACGAGACGGCTGATATTCCAGCTGAGGTCAACCTTTCCGTCGAGCTTGAGGATGCGGAGGCGCTGGGGGAATGGCTTGCGGGCAAGCGCGAGCGTTCCTGCCATCTCCATAGGCCGCAGCGTGGCGAAAAGCACCGTTTGCTCGATATGGCATCCAAAAATGCGCGCCATGCCCTCATGCGCTACATGATGCGAACGGGGTACGCTGACGACCGCACCAATCAGGCGCTCCTGGAGCTCGAAAGCGCGCTGGCGCTGCCAGCGCCGCCGATGCGTATCGAGTGCTTCGATATCTCGACGCTGCACGGAACCTTTACCGTCGCCTCGATGGTGGTGTTTACCAACGGACGCGCCGACAAGAGCCAGTACCGTCGTTTTAAAATTCAGGCCGAATTGGACGAGGCAAACGACTTCGTGTCGATGTCCGAGGTTTTGGGACGACGCTATGCTCCCGAGCGCATGGCCGACGAGCGCTTTGGATCGCGCCCCGATTTGCTCGTTGTCGATGGCGGTAAGCCGCAATTGACCGCTGCGATCAAGCAACTTGAGGCTCTTGGACTCGATATACCAGTTTGTGGCTTGGCAAAGGCCGATGAGGAGGTTTTCGTGCCTTGGGACGAGACTCCAGTCGTGCTTCCGACCGGGTCCGCGTCGCTCTATCTAATCAAACAGGTGCGCGATGAATCGCACCGTTTTGCCATCACGTTCCATCGCGAATTGCGCGATAAAGCCATGACGGTTTCGGTACTCGATGACGTTCCAGGCGTGGGACCCACCAGAAAACGTGCCCTTATGCGCCATTTTGGCTCGATGAAGCGTTTGCGCGCGGCGAGCGAGCAAGAGATCGCGGAAGTTCGTGGCATACCTGCTGATGTTGCCAAGGCGGTCCACGAGGCGCTCGTTGCGTGGAATGCCGAGCGCGCCGAGGCGGCGGCTGGCCATTCCGATAGCTAAACACGAGCCTAAACTACTGATATACATGATTGCGTGGTTTTCAACCATTTATTTCGCCATGATTGCATGCTGGTTTCGGGTTTTATTAACGCTAAAACGTTTGACTAGTCATGGTGAACAACCCTGCTATCCTGCGGGTTGACGAAGACTGATATCTCACCTCGCCGATACATACTGTCTGGCGAATCGTTTGTCAACGAATTCGGTGAACGGTAGTAAATACCGTTCAAGCGGATGTATGTATCGGTCGCCGAGCGCGACACCTCAGTTGGGTTCGTCGGTAGGTAAGGTATATATCGTCCGCAAGTTGCGCGGGGGCAAGTCTAGGTGCTCCCGAGTAAGATTCTCTATTGATAGGAGAAGACATGGCCATCATCAACAAGGGTATGTCCAGGCGTTCGTTCCTCGGCCTCACCGGCAGCGTCGCTGCTGTCGCAGGGCTTGGTCTCACCGGCTGCGGTGGTAGCTCTAGCGACGAGGGTTCCGCTTCCAGTTCCACCGATTCCGCCAACCGTGGCGGCGGCGTGATCACCGCTGGTTCCGCTTACGCTCCGTCCAGCTTCGATCCCGCCAGCACCGGCTCCGCTGTGGGCCTGGGTGCTAACTGGCACGTCGTCGAGGGCCTCTACGGCATCGATTACCACGACTACAGCACCTTCAACGAGCTCGCCACCGACGATCCCAAGTCTGTGGACGACACCACTTTCGAGGTCACCATCCGCAAGGGCGCCAAGTTCTCCGATGGCACCGAGGTCACCGCTGACGATGTCGTTGCCTCCTACACCGCTTGCGCCGCTTCCGCTACCTACGCTCCGTTCTTCCAGCCCTTCGAGTCCATCGAGGCCAAGGACGCCAGCACCGTGACGATCAAGACCAAGGTCCCCAACTTCTCCCTGCTCAAGGATCGTCTGGCCATCGTCCGCGTTACCCCGGCCACCCAGACCGAGGAGGATCGCGCCAAGCAGCCGATCGGCTCCGGCCCCTGGATGTACGACTCTATCTCCGATACCGAGATCACCCTGGTTCCCAACCCCGAGTACAACGGTGAGTATGCTGCCGAGGATAAGAAGATCCAGTACAGCATCCTGACCGACCCCACCGCTCGCGTTACCGCTCAGCAGGAGGGCTCCACGCTCGTTATGGAGCTCGTTACCGCTGACGCCGTCGACCAGCTCGAGAGCGCCGGCTGCAAGATCGATAACGTTCAGGGTTTCGGCACCCGCTTCATCATGTTCAACGTCGCCAAGGAGCCTTGGAACAACGTCAAGGTCCGTCAGGCTGTCATGTATGCGCTCGACACCGAGAAGATGGTCAGCAACACCTTCGCCGGCCTTGCCACCGCTGCCAGCTGCTACCTGCCCAAGAGCTTCACCAACTATCATGAGGCTTCCACGGTGTACAAGACCGATGCCAAGAAGGCTAAGAAGCTCATCGAGGAGTCTGGCATCACCCCGGGTGCCATCACCCTGCGCACCACCGATAACGAGCAGATTAAGGGTATGGCCGCCCAGGTCAAGAACGACCTCGACGCTCTCGGCTTCGATGTGACCATCCAGACCGATACCTCGCCGGCCACCTACGCTGCCATCGACGGCGGCGAGGCCTACGATATCCTCCTTGCCCCTGGCGATCCTTCTTGCTTCGGCGCCGACCCCGACCTGCTGCTCAACTGGTGGTACGGCGACAACGTCTGGATGCAGACCCGTTGCCCGTGGAAGGAGTCCGCTGAGTGGCAGAAGCTCCACGGTCTCATGGACGAGGCTCTTGCCGCTGAGGGCGATGAGCAGCAGAAGAAGTGGAACGAGTGCTTCGACATCATTGCCGACAACGCCGTTCTGTACCCTGTTGTTCACGTCAAGACCGTCTCCGCTTTCTGGGACGATCCGTCCACTGCGCCCAACGGCGAGGCCCTCGATGGCTTCAAGGGCATCGGCACGACGAGCATGTCCTTCAGGGGCGTTGCGACCGTCAAGGCGTAAGACTCGCTTGAGTCTGTATGCAGGATGTCGGCCGTTGGGACCGTATCCTCATAGTTGAAACAAAGACCCGGGCGGCAACGATGTCGCTCGGGTCTTGTAATGAGTATCCGTACTCATATAGCAGTTGGTCCTACCGACAAAAGAAAGGGGAGAGAACGTGAACAACTTGCTACGTTTGATTGGAAGGCGTCTCGTGGCGCTGCCGATCATGGCATTGGGCGTCACCGTCCTGGTGTTCTTCCTTATGTCGTTCTCCAAGACCGACCCCGCCTACACGGCGTTGGGTGACGGTGCCTCGCCCGAGGCGGTCGCCGAGTACCATGAGAAGTATGGTCTGGACGACCCCTGGCCCGTGCGCTACGTGCGCTATATGGGCGATTTGATTCATGGCGACATGGGCACCTATGGTGCTGCTCGCAACTCCGTTGCCAAGCGCATCTCCACGGCCCTGCCCGTTACGATGCAGCTGACCTTCATCGGTCTTGCCATCGGTGCGGTCGTTTCGTTTTTGCTCGGCGTCATCGCGGCACTGTATCGCGACAAATGGCCGGACCAAGTGATCCGCGTCTTTTCCATTGCCGGCTTGGCAACCCCGTCGTTCTGGCTTGCCGTTCTGTTGATCCTGCTGTTCTCTTCCTACCTTAAGGTGCTTCCGGCATCGGGTGCTCTGCCTCACTTCACCACGAATCCGGTTGGCTATCTGGGACGTATGATCATGCCCGCTATCGCCTTGGCATTTCCGCTGACGGGCCAGATGACTCGTATCGTGCGTACCGCCATGGTCGAGGAGCTCGACAAGGACTATGTCCGTATGGCTCGTGGCGCCGGCGTTCCCGAGAAGGTCGTCGTCGGCATCAACGTTCTTCGCAATGCGCTGATCACCCCGGTCACCACCCTCGGTCTTAAGATCGGTTACCTCATGGGCGGCGCCGTCGTCATCGAGGTTATCTTCAACCTCCCCGGCATGGGCACCGCGATTCTGCAGGGCGTTCAGGGCAACGAGGCGAACCTGGTTCAGGGCGTCGTCATCGTCGTTGCTCTCGCCTTCATCATCATCAACATCGTGGTTGACATGCTCTACCTGCTCATCAACCCGCGCATCAGGACGGTGTAGATTATGGTAAAGATTCGAGAGAAGCAAACCGAGCAGCTCGAGAAGGCTGCCTCCAAGGGGCTCAAGCTCGGTGGCTGGAAGAAGATGACGCTGTCTTCTAAGATTGCCGCCGTCGTGCTGGTGCTGGTCGCCCTGACTGCGATTCTGGCGCCCCTTCTTGCCCCCTATAGCCCGGTCGAGATCTTTACGGCTCGCCAGGCTCCCGGCAACGGATTTATCTTCGGTACCGACGATAAGGGTCGCGACATTCTGTCGCGTATGCTCTACGGTGGTCGTTACTCGCTGATTATCGGCTTTGGCGCCACTGCCATGGCTCTGGTCTGCGGCTCGGTCGTGGGCGCTCTTGCAGCGGTTTCGCGCAAGGCCGTCTCCGAGACGATCATGCGTATCCTGGACATCATCATGTCCATCCCGGGCATCGCCCTCGCGGCCGTCTTCGTTTCCATCCTGGGCAACTCCGTGCCGTCGATCATCTTCGCCATCGGCTTTATGTACACTCCGCAGATTGCCCGTATCGTGCGCGCCAACATCGTGTCCGAGTACGGCGAGGACTATGTCCGCGCGGTCATCGTTTCCGGCGCCAAGGCTCCGTGGATTTTGATCAAGCATGTTCTGCGTAACTGCATCGCCCCGATCATGGTCTTCACCGTTACCCTGGTCGCCGACGCCATCATCTTCGAGGCCTCGCTGACCTTCATCGGCGCTGGTATTCAGGAGCCCACCGCTACCTGGGGCAACATCCTCGCCGACGCCCGCGGCGGCGTGCTTGCCGGCCGTTGGTGGCAGGCGCTGTTCCCGGGTCTGGCCATCATGATCACCTGCCTGGCGCTCAACATCCTCTCCGAGGGCATTACCGACGCCATGGCCGCTGCTCCCTCCGCCGCCCTGGATCCGACCGATTCCTCCAAGCGTCGCGAGGCCGACCTGCTGGTCTCCGACCCCGTTCGCGCCTACAAGGAGCAGGCCCAGTCCCTCTCCGCTCGCCTTGGCGCCCTGCGCGATGTCGAGCTCAAGCGTGACGATCGCCATGTGCCCGACGAGTCTGTCGAACCGATTCTCTCGGTCCGTGACTTCTGCATCCAGTTTGAGCATCACGGTGATATCAACGTCGTCGACCATGTCAACTTTGACGTCCGTCCTGGTCAGACCATGGGCCTGGTGGGCGAGTCCGGTTGCGGTAAGTCCATCACCACGCTGGCCATCATGGGCCTGACCGATGAGGACGAGCACCTTTCCGGCGAGGTCCTCTGGGAGGGCCGTGACCTGCTCAAGATGAGCAAGAAGGAGTGGTTCGGCCTGCGCGGTACCGATATCGCCATGGTCTATCAGGACGCCCTGTCCTCGCTCAACCCCTCCATGCTTATCTCTGCCCAGATGAAGCAGCTCACCAAGCGCGGCGGAACCCGCAGCGCCGAGGAGCTCCTGGAGCTCGTCGGCCTCGATCCCAAGCGCACGCTCGAGAGCTATCCGCACGAGCTCTCCGGCGGCCAGCGTCAGCGTGTCCTGATCGCTATGGCCCTTACCCGCGACCCCAAGCTGGTCATCTGCGACGAGCCCACGACCGCTCTGGACGTTACCGTCCAGAAGCAGGTTATCAAGCTGCTCAACGATCTTCAGGCCAAGCTCGGCTTTGCCATGATCTTTGTTTCGCATGACCTGGCTCTGGTCGCCGAGGTCGCCCATAACATCACGGTTATGTACGCCGGTCAGGTTATCGAGCAGGCACCCACCAAGGAGCTGCTCACTAACCCGATCCACGAGTACACCCGCGGTCTTCTGGGTTCCGTTCTGTCCATCGAGAGCGGTTCGGGCCGCCTGCACCAGGTGCCCGGCGCCGTTCCGAGCCCGCGCGATTTCCCCAAGGGCGATCGCTTCGCGCCCCGCTCGAGCCACCCGCGTATTGGCCTGGACACCCGTCCGGTCTTCAAGCGCGTGCCCGGCACCGAGCACTTCTATTCCGAGCTCCCCGACGAGGTGCTCAAGGCAAATGGTTTGACCCCTCACGCGGAGGTGATGTAGATGAGCGAGACCGCAGTCAACGGCGTCGAGCCGATCATCTTCCTTGATGACGTCCACGTCACCTTTAGGACCCGTACCGGCTCGATTCTGCACCCCAACCTGGTTCACGCCGTCCAGGGTGTAACGATTAAGCTCATGCCCGGTCAGACGATCGGCATCGTCGGCGAGTCCGGTTGCGGCAAGTCCACCACCGCCAACGTCATGTGCGGCCTGCAGGCCCCCACGAGCGGCAAGGTCTACTTCAAGGGCAAGGACGTTACCAAACGTACCGCCGAGGACCGTCGCCACATGGGCCGCGTCATCTCGGTCGTGTTCCAGAACCCGGCCACGGCGCTCAACCCCCGCATGGTCGTTCGCGAGCAGCTGCTCGATCCCATGCGCGTTCACAACCTGGGCACCGAGGCCGAGCAGGAGAAGCGCGTCAAAGAGCTCCTGGAGCTCACCGGTCTGCCCAGCTCCGCCGCCGAGGTTCTTCCCGGTCAGCTTTCGGGCGGCCAGCGCCAGCGCGTCGCAATTGCCCGTGCCCTGTCGCTGAACCCCGATGCCATCATCGCCGACGAGCCCACCTCGGCTCTGGACGTTTCGGTCCGCGCGCAGATTCTGAACCTGCTGACCGACCTTAAGAAGGAGCTCGGCCTGGCCATGGTGTTCATCAGCCATGACATCCAGACGGTCCGCTATATCTCTGACGACATCATCGTTATGAATGGCGGCAAGATCGTCGAGCAGGGCGAGGCCAAGCAGGTCTTCCAGCATCCCCAGGACCCCTACACCAAGATGCTGCTCGGCGCTGCGCCGTCGCTGCTGCACCCCAAGCTCGGCGAATAGCCTCGCTTTCCCTCCCGTGCGCCCGGTTCCCTTGCCGGGCGCACCTCCGTTGCGATTTCGAAAGGTTGGGTTCACGAGCCATGCCAAGTGCTCAGGAGCTACAACATCAATTTGGTGAATATCGAGGCGCCATGCCCCGTCCATCAGATTTCGATCTCTTTTGGAAGGATCGCATGGCCGAGGCCGACGCCGTCGGGCTTGACTATGCGATCGACACGGCATCGGTCACCGATGCCGCGACCTGCCAACTTTTCGACCTCTGGTATACCGGCATGTGTGGCGCTCGCCTGCATGCCAAGCACCTTAAACCCGTCTCGGACGAGCCCGTGCCATTGGTGCTTCAGTTCCATGGGTATCCGGGTGCAAGCCGCAGCTGGTTTGAGCAGGCGTCGTTTGCGGGCATGGGCATGGCACTCATCGCCCTCGACTGCCCCGGCCAAGGAGGTCCCTCCGAGGACATTGGTGGATTTGAGGGCACAACGGTTGCCGGGCATATCGTCGCCGGCATCGACGGCGACCCGGCCAACCTCTACTATGTCCGCTTGCACCAAGATATTCGCATCCTGTGCCGTATTGTTCGCGAGCTCGAGGGCATCGATCTTTCCCGTGTGTTTGTGAACGGCGCGTCGCAGGGTGGTGGTTTGGGCATTGCGACCTGTGCGCTTAACAGCGAGCTTATCAATCGTGCCGCCATCCTCTATCCCTTCCTGTCAGATTTCCGCCTGGTCTGGGATTTGGATGCAGACGACATTGCCTACGAGGGCCTGCGCTATTGGTCTCGCTGGTTTGACGAGGACTCGACTCGTATTGACGAAGCCTATGCCAAGCTGGCGTACTTCGATTCCAAGAACTTTGCCCCTATGGTCAAATGCCCCGTGCTGTTTGGCACCGGCACAGCCGATATCGTCTGCCCGCCAGCGACGCAGTTTGCGGTCTATAACAACCTGACCTGCGAAAAGCGTCATGAGTTCTTTGAAGGCTTTGGCCACGAGGAGATTCAGGATTTTGACGATCTGATCATTCCGTTTTTCTGCAAGGGAGGGGAGGCTCATGTCTAAGTGCGAGGGCAATGTTAATGAGCTGATTGTCCCCGGGCTCGTGGGAATTCCTGGAACGGTTTCGTCAAGGCTCGCAGAATATCGGGACTGGCGCGGTGATGTCCAAGCAGATGTTTCTGATTTAGAGACATGCGCTTCGAATCTTGAGATTCAAGGCCTGGCCATTACGGCGATTGACTTTGTTAACCCCTGCGCCCGTTACTCGGAGGTCTCCTTTGAGCTCGGTGACGATGCGATTCACGCTCGTTTGATCGAGCCTGTCGGTCGTGCCCGAGTGTCTGAGCGCGTGCCTGTGTTTATTATTTTACTCGTTATCGATG
>DBFABM010000066.1:0-28417 GCA_048194085.1 Collinsella aerofaciens | reverse complement strand
CATTAAGTGCTCTCCTGTTCGTGCGGAACTCGCGACAACCTTAATATGCCTCAGGCCCGCCCCCTCCGCCGCACACTGGGAACGTGCCACGCACTTTACCTGCGTACCTGCGTAAACAATGTGAGTGAAATATGAATCTCGATGGATACGCCCGCAGCCGTGTATACTAAACAGCTGTGTGAAACCAGGGGAGTATTCTGACTGGACAAAATGCCTGCTTAATAGGGTTGTCAGGTAGTCCGGACGCAATACAAGGTTGGGGAGCACGTCGTGTAAGTAGTGGTCCTCTAGGGGCGTACGCTCGGTGGTGTACGCATTGTCCCAAGACCACGCGAGAGTTGGGATCATATCTTGATCAGCATGATTCTCGGCCGCAAGATTGGCATGACCCAGGTTTGGGACGAGGACGACAACGTCGTTCCCGTCACGGTCATCCAGGCTGGCCCCTGCGCTGTCTCGCAGGTTAAAACTCAGGCAACCGACGGCTATGACGCCGTCCAGATTGGTTTCGGCGACATCAAGGCCAAGAACGTGAACAAGCCCATGGCTGGTCACTTCGCCAAGGCTGGCGTCGAGCCTGTCCGCTTCCTTCGTGAGGTCCGCGTCGAGAACGGCGAGGAGCACAAGGTCGGCGAGGTCGTCACCGTCGCTGATTTCGCTGATGTCGAGAAGGTCGACGTCATCGGTACCTCCAAGGGTAAGGGCTTCCAGGGTCGCATCAAGCGCTGGGGTCAGCGCCGCGGTCCTATGACGCATGGTTCTCACTTCCAGCGTCACCCCGGTTCTATCGGTCAGTGCGCCTATCCTGCGCGCGTCCTCAAGGGCGTCAAGATGGCCGGTCACATGGGTAACGAGCGCGTTACCGTCAAGAACCTTTCCGTTGTCCGCATCGATGCCGAGCAGAACCTCATCTTGGTCAAGGGCGCTGTCCCGGGTGCCAAGAATGGTCTCGTCGCCATCCGTATGGCCTAAGGGCCCAGCCCATTTAGCCCAGCGTCATACCAAGGAGAACACTTAAATGGCAAAGTTTGAAGTAAAGAACAGCGAGGGCAAGAAGGTCGCCGAGGCCGAGCTCGCCGCTGAGGTGTACGGCATTGAGCCGAACATCCACGTTATGCACCACATCGTCAAGTGCCAGATGGCCTCTTGGCGTCAGGGCACCCAGTCCGCTAAGGGCCGCTCTGAGGTTTCCGGTGGCGGCAAGAAGCCTTGGCGTCAGAAGGGCACCGGCCGTGCCCGCCAGGGTTCCATCCGTGCTGCCCAGTGGCGTCACGGTGGCGTTGTCTTCGCCCCCAAGCCCCGTTCCTACGCTAAGCGTATGAACAACAAGGAGGTCAAGCTGGCTATGCGCTCCGCGCTGTCCGCCAAGCTGGCCGATGGCGAGCTCGTGCTCGTCGACGACTACGGCTTCGAGAAGCCTTCCACCAAGGCTGCCGTCGCCATGCTCAAGGCTCTCGGCCTTGAGGGCAAGCGCCTGACCATCATCGTTCGCGATGAGGACGTCAACGCCTACCTGTCGTTCCGCAACATTCCCAAGACGTTCATCATCACTGCCGACGAGGCCAACACCTACGATCTCGTCAACAACAACGCCGTGCTGATGCCCGCTGACATCGCCGCTCACTTCGGGGAGGTGCTTGCATAAATGACCGCCCACGAGATCATCATCCGTCCGATCGTGTCCGAGCGTTCCTTCTCCGGCATGGAGCAGAACAAGTACACGTTCGAGGTCGCCAAGGATGCTAACAAGTATCAGATCAAGGACGCTGTCGAGGAGATCTTCGGCGTCAAGGTCGTTCGCGTGAACACCCTGACGGTCAAGCCCAAGACCAAGCGCGTGCGCTATGTCGCCGGCAAGACCCGTTCTTGGAAGAAGGCCATCGTCACGCTGGCCGAGGGCGATACCATCGAGGTCTTTGGCAACCAGGCCTAAGACTCGCTGCTGTTGAGTGAGCTCATGCCTCCCAAATAGGGGAGGCGAGAGCTCAAGGTTTTGGGCGTATAAAATGGACACGCCCGGAACCGTGTATACGTCCGGTGTCATCGCACCCGAGGCAGAACCTCGAATCCCTGTCTGCGATGGCTAACGGATTCCTATTGAAAGGGATTGTAATGGCTGTAAAGCACCTTAAGCCGACCTCCGCTGGTAGGCGTTGGCAGACGATCTCCGATTTCTCCGAGATCACCTGCACCAAGCCCGAGAAGTCTCTTCTCGAGCCCCTGCCTAAGAAGGCCGGTCGTAACAACAACGGCCGCATCACCACCCGCCACCAGGGCGGCGGCGTGAAGCGTCGTTACCGTGTGATCGACTTCAAGCGCAACAAGGACGGCGTGCCCGCCAAGGTTGCCACGATCGAGTACGATCCGAACCGTTCTGCTCGCATTGCTCTGCTGCACTACGCTGACGGTGAGAAGCGCTACATCCTGGCCCCCAAGGGCCTCGAGGTCGGTCAGACCATCATGTCCGGTTCTGACGCCGACATCAAGCCGGGCAACGCTCTGCCCCTCGCCGACATCCCCGTCGGTACGCTCATCCACGCCGTCGAGTTCCAGCCGGGCAAGGGCGCTGCTATCGCCCGTTCCGCCGGTAACTCCTGCCAGCTGATGGGTAAGGAGGGCAAGTACGCTATCGTCCGTATGCCTTCCTCCGAGATGCGCCGCATCCTCGTTACCTGCCGCGCCACCGTCGGTGAGGTCGGCAACGCCGATCACTCCAACATCGTCATCGGCAAGGCCGGCCGTAAGCGTCACATGAACGTGCGCCCGACCGTCCGCGGTACCGTCATGAACCCTGTCGACCACCCGCACGGCGGTGGCGAGGGCAAGAACCACACCTCTGGTCGTCCCTCTGTTACCCCCTGGGGTAAGCCGACGAAGGGCCTTCGTACGCGCAAGAAGAAGAAGGTCTCGAACCAGCACATCATTCGTCGCCGTAAGAAGTAATTTCGGATACCGAGTTTTAGGAGAAAGCACTTATGAGCAGAAGTCTCAAAAAGGGCCCGTTCGTGGAGACTCGCCTTCTCTCGCGTATCACCGCGATGAACGAGGCTGGCAAGAAGGACGTCGTGAAGACCTGGTCCCGCGCGTCCACCATCTTCCCCGAGATGGTTGGTCACACCATCGCCGTCCACGACGGCCGCAAGCATGTGCCCGTGTATGTTACCGAGTCCATGGTTGGTCACAAGCTCGGCGAGTTCGCGCCGACTCGTACGTTCCGTGGCCACAAGGCCAAATAGGGGGTTAACCGTAAATGGCAACTAAGTCTATTGAAACTGAGGCCACCGAGGTTCGCGCCGTCGCTAAGTACGTGCGTGTTTCCCCCAGCAAGGCCCGCCTGGTGGTCGATCTGATCCGCCGCAAGCCTGTCGCTCAGGCCTTCGACATCCTCCACTTCTGCGACCGCGCCGTCGCCGTGGATGTCGAGAAGGTTCTCCGTTCCGCCGTTGCGAACGCCGAGAACAACAACGGTCTGCGTGCCGACAACCTGGTTGTCGCCGCTGCCTATGTTGACGAGGGTCCGACGCTTAAGCGCATCCGTCCCCGCGCCAAGGGTTCCGCTTCTCGCATTCTGAAGCGTACTTCCCACATCACCGTCGTCGTTGCTCCTCGAAAGGAGGCGTAAAGCTGTATGGGTCAGAAAGTCTACCCCACCGGCTTCCGTCTTGGCATCACCGAGAACTGGCGCTCCCGCTGGTTCGCAGAGAAGGATTACGCTAAGACCCTCGGTAACGATCTCGAGATCCGCAAGTACCTCGAGAAGCGTCTTTCCCGCGCAGCTGTCTCCCGTGTCGAGATCGAGCGCGCTGGCGACAAGGTGAAGGTCATCATCCTCACCGCTCGCCCCGGCGTTGTCATCGGTAAGAAGGGTGCCGAGATCGATACCCTCCGCACCGAGCTCGAGAAGGTCGCTGGCGTCTCCAAGGGCCAGCTCTCCGTCGACGTTGTCGAGATCAAGCGCCCCGAGCTCGACGCCAACCTCGTTGCTCAGTCTATCGCCGAGCAGCTCGAGGGCCGCGTTGCCTTCCGTCGCGCTATGCGCAAGGCTGTCCAGTCTGCCCGCAAGGCCGGCGCTAAGGGCATCCGTATCCAGTGCTCCGGTCGTCTCGGCGGTGCCGAGATGGGCCGTCGTGAGTGGTACCGCGAGGGTCGCGTGCCTCTGCACACCCTCCGTGCCAAGATCGACTACGGCACGGCTGTCGCCAGCACCACCATGGGCGCTTGCGGCGTGAAGGTCTGGATCTACCTGGGCGAGAAGCTCCCGGGCCAGCCTGTTCCCAACCCTGCACTCGAGGGCTCTTCCCGTCCTCGTCGTCGTAACTCCGAGAGGAGGGGTCAGTAGTGCTTGCCCCTAAGCGTATTCTTCACCGCAAGGTGCAGCGTGGCTCCATGAAGGGCCAGGCCAAGGGTAATACCGAGCTGCATTTCGGCGAGTTTGGTATCCAGGCTCTCGAGGCCCATTGGATCACCAACCGTCAGATCGAGGCCGCTCGTATTGCCATGACCCGCTACATGAAGCGTGGCGGTCGTGTCTACATCACGATCTTCCCCGATAAGCCCATCACCAAGAAGCCTGCCGAGACTCGCATGGGTTCTGGTAAGGGTAACCCCGAGGAGTGGGTGGCCGTCGTCAAGCCCGGCCGCATCATGTTCGAGGTCAAGGGTGTTCCCGAGGAGGTCGCTCGCGAGGCTCTGCGTCTTGCGCAGCACAAGCTCCCCATCAAGACCAAGATTGTTGCTGCTAAGAACGCTGAGCAGCGCATCGAGAAGGAGATGGCTGAGGAGGCCGCTCTCGAGGCCAAGTGGGCTGCTGAGGACGCCGCCGCCGCCAAGGAGGAGAACTAATGAAGCCCGCAGAGATTCGTGAGCTCTCGGACGCTCAGCTCGTTGAGAAGCTGAAGGAAATGCGCGCCGAGCTCTTTAACCTTCGTTTCCAGATGGCCACCAGCCAGCTGGACAACACCGCTCGCGTCAACACCGTGAAGAAGGACATCGCTCGCGTCCTCACGGAGCAGCGCGCCCGCGAGATCGCAGCGGAGAAGTCCGCTGTCGCCGAGTAGGACCTAAGGAGAGAACATGACTGATTCGCGTAACTCGCGTAAGGTCCGTACGGGTGTCGTTACCTCCGTCTCCGGTGCCAAGACCATTGTTGTCACCATCACCGAGCGCAAGCGTCACCCCAAGTACGGCAAGATGATGACCAGCTCCAAGAAGCTGCACGCTCACGACGAGGAGTGCACGGCTGGCGTGGGCGATACCGTCCGCGTTATGGAGACCCGTCCTATGTCCAAGATGAAGCGTTGGCGCCTCATCGAGGTCGTCGAGCGCGCTAAATAAGCAGTCGCTCTTACGACTTGTACGTTTCCGAAGATGTGCGTATGCCTGGCTTGCATACCACGGGCCGTATAAAGGCTGCGCACCTCTCTTCGGTTCTTAGTTCGGAGGAACATCTACCATGATTCAGATGCAAACCATGCTGAACGTCGCCGACAACTCCGGCGCTCGCAAGATTCGCTGCATCAAGGTGCTTGGCGGTTCCAAGCGTCGTTATGCAGGCATCGGCGATGTGTTCATCGGTGCTGTCCAGGAGGCTACCCCTGGCGCCAACGTCAAGAAGAAGGACGTTGTCCGTTGCGTCGTCGTTCGCACCGTTAAGGAGATCCGCCGCAAGGATGGCTCCTACATTCGCTTTGATGAGAACGCCTGCGTTGTCATCAACAACGATGGTTCGCCTGTCGGTACCCGTATCTTCGGGCCCGTCGCTCGCGAGCTTCGTGACAAGAAGTACATGAAGATCGTCTCGCTCGCTCCCGAGACCCTGTAGTTAGGGGAGATATATGTATATCAAGAAGGGCGATAAGGTCCAGGTTCTTTCTGGTAAGGATCGCGGCAAGCAGGGCGTTATCCTGCGTGCTCTCCCCGCCGAGAACAAGGTCGTTGTCGAGGGCGTTTCGGTCGTCAAGAAGGCCGTCAAGCCCAACGCTGCCAACCAGCAGGGCGGCATCGTTTCGCAGGAGGCTCCTATCGACGCCTCCAACGTCAATCTCGTTTGCCCCGAGTGCGGTAAGGTTACCCGCGTCGGTCACGAGAAGGACGGCAAGAACAAGCTGCGCGTCTGCAAGAAGTGCGGCCACAAGTTCTAAGCTGCCCGCAACATCAAGTTGCTAGCAAAGGCCCGGATGCCACGGCACCCGGGCCTTTTTCTATCCCTACTCATTGGGGACAGACTTAAATGAGTGGCCGTTGTTTGGTGGTCATTGGGGACAGACTTAAATGAGTAGTCGTTTGGGACGTTCTTAAACGACCAGTCGATGGGGACTGTCTTTAGATCTGTATATCTGGTCATCTGGGATAGGCTTCAACGAAAGCGGCACATAGGGACTGTCTCTAGGTGTCGGCACATAGGAAGGTCCCCCTTTTGCCGGCAGTTTGGGACGGTCCTTTGATGTCTGATGCCCCCAGAGGGGTGGAGTATCACGGCCTACTCTGTTCTTTAGGGCTTTGGTGTTCCGCCTCTCTATGATTCACAAGGATTGTCGCATGCGCATTTATGCGCATAGTTTTGCGCGACAACGCGCATAACTGCGTAAACATCTGCCAACAATGGCTAAATAATGACCGATAAGCAAATAAATACGCAAACACGAGCAGATACGCGCGCAATTGTGCGACTATAGGGTTGTTTGAAATGAAGGACTTCCGATGACTCAGGAGGCACATCATGGCAGATTCCAAACAGGCTCCGCTCGACGCCGAGGCAGCCGCAAAGGCGGCGTTTGCCTCGGTCCAGGACAAGCCATTCCCCGACGATATCTTTACGGCTCCCGAGCTTCGTTGGGCTGTGATCGGGTGCGGCGTTATCGCCAACCAGATGGCCCAGTCTCTCGCTCTTGCCGGCCGCAAGCTTGCGGGCGTCGTCAACCGCACGCTGTCTAAGGCTCAGGCTTTTGCCGAGCAGTATGGCATCGAGAAGGTCTATGACACGGTCGAGGACCTCTATGCCGATCCGGATATCGACGCGATCTATATCACCACCCCGCATAACACGCATATCACCTACCTGCGCGCCGCTCTGGCAGCTGGCAAGCACGTGCTCTGCGAAAAGGCCATTACCCTAAATTCTGCCGAGCTCGACGAGGCCTGTGCCATTGCCGACGAGCATAACGTGGTCCTCATGGACGCCACCACGGTGCTTCACATGCCCTTGTATCAGGAGCTGCGTCGTCGCATGGATGCTGGCGAGTTCGGCCGCATGAACCTCGCTCAGCTCAACTTTGGCAGCTACAAGGAGTACGGCGATTTGACCAATCGTTTCTACAATCGCAACCTTGCTGGCGGTGCCATGCTCGATATTGGCGTGTATGCCCTGTCCGTCATGCGCCTTTTTATGGCAAGCCAGCCCGCCGAGGTCGTTTCGCTGGGCAACACCTGTGAGACCGGCGTCGACGTGGCGGGCGGCATCGTCTGCCGTAATGCCGAGCAGCAGCTGGGTGTTGTGAGCCTTACGCTCCACTCCAAGCAGCCCAAGCGCTCGGTCATCAGCTTTGACAAGTGCTATATCGAGGTCAACGAGTATCCGCGTGCCGATCACGCGACCATCGTGTGGACTGCGGACGGCCACCGCGAGGAGGTCCACGCCGGCACCGAGGCTTACGCCCTTTGCTATGAGATGGCCGATCTTGAGCAGGCCGTTGCCGGCGACGACTCCAAGCGCGAGCTGCTGGATTATGCTTCTGACGTTATGGAGCTTATGACCAAGCTTCGTGCCGACTGGGGAGTCGTGTACCCCGAAGAGGAGTAAGCAATGCTTGCGGAGGATAGGCTCAACGCGATTGTGTCGATGGTGCAGCGGGCTGGCTCGGTTACTGTGCCAGAGCTTGCCGATACCCTGGGCGTGACGGCGTCCACCATTCGGCGCGACCTGCAGACGCTCGACCGAGCGCACCGCATCGCCAAGGTCCACGGTGGAGCGACGAGTCTTGAGCGCGCGCACGTGACGCGCGACCTAACGCTCAATGAGCGCAGTGACCTCCATAACGACGACAAGGAGCGTATCTGCGCCCGTGCGGCGGCGCTTGTGGAGCCCGAGAGCTTTGTATACATCGACTCGGGCTCGACGACGCTCAAGCTCATCGAGCATCTTCCGCGCCTTGAGGGTGTCACCTATGTGACCGATTCCGTGCTCCATGCTCAGCACCTTGCTTTGCGCGGCATGCGCACCGTGGTGTTAGGTGGCGAGCTCAAGCCCGAGACCGAGGCGCTCGTTGGCCCCGATGCCCTGGCAACCCTAGACCGTTACAACTTCAATTGTGGCTTTTGGGGTTCTAACGGCATTGCCGCCGAGCAGGGCTTCACGGCGCCCGATATCGAGGAAGCGCAAGTAAAGCGTATCTCGATGCGCCATACCGCCAAACGCTTCGTAATCTCAGACGCCAGCAAATTTGGCATGGTGGCACCCGTCAAGTTCGCGGACTTTCGCGATGCAACGATTATTACTGCGGGCGAAGTGCCAGCCAAATACCAGACGATGGATAACGTCATCACGGTCTAGCGACAGGGGACAGGACAAGGTCAAAGCCACCATAAAGGTATCTGTCCCCATTGTGATGGTTAGTAACGAAAACCGAGTAGTTTTCCCAATAGAAAAGCGGCAACGTCCATCACGGGCGTTGCCGCTTTCGTTGTCTGCCGGTTTGTCTAAGTCTGTAACAACTGGACCGTTAAAAGTGGGCTGGGTGTTACAGATTGAGATACTTCCGAACCGCGCCGTCTTTTTGTCTCAATCTGTAACAGCTGGGACCGATTTTACCGAGTTATTGTTACAGATTGAGATTTTCCCTTAAGGGGGATTCGAATGTCTCGATCTGTAACAGATAGACCGGAAAATGGGTTCTAACTGTTACAGGTCGAGACGTTTTGGCGCCGCGGCTGAGCCATCGTGGTGGTTTTGACGTTTGACCAGATAAAACCTGCCAAAATAAACCTGTCCCTTTTTGGCAGGTTTTAGGGCTCCCAGGGACAAGGGGCTTCGATGTGGATGTGCTCACCGGTTACGGGATGCGTAAAGGACACGCTGTGGGCATGGAGCATCAGGCCGCAGGGGCGCGGCGTTCCGTACAGGTCGTCGCCAACCAGGGGATGGCGCTCGCTTGCCAGATGCACACGGATTTGGTGCTTGCGGCCGGTGAGCAGCTCGACATCGATATACGAGCGCGTGGGCAGGCCACGACGGCTCTTAAGACGCTTGAGCACCTTCACGCGCGTCTGAGACGGCTTGCCGCTGGCGCCGACGCGCATCTTGCGGCCGTCGTGACGGTCGCGGGCGATGGGCTTGTCGATGAGCTTTTCGTTCCAGTCGATTTTGCCTTCGGCGAGCGCCAGATAGTGCTTTTCGAAAGCGTGGTCGATCACCATCTGGTCAAAGGCGGGCTGCGTCTGCTTGTCGAGCGAGAACAACACCACGCCGGTGGTGTCGCGGTCCAGGCGGTTGAGCGGCTGCATGTCGGTCGCGGCAAAGCCGTCGCCCATCGCCAGCAGCAGGTCGCTGGCGTAGTCGGTGAGCGTGCGCTCGCCGGTGCCGTCGCCGTGGACGATCATGCCGGCGGGCTTGTCGATGGCCATGAGCCAGGCGTCGCAGTAGAGGACTTGAGGTTCTTCGTTCACGTGTAAGCCTTTCGGTTAGCTGATTCCCACAAACATGCAGCCCGAGGTCGCCCCGCGCAGACGGGCGGCGGGCTTACGGCCCGCCTGCGCCGCTTCGACGGCACGACGGACGCGGGCGACGGCACGGCCCACCTCATCCGTCTCGAGCAACGTTCCGTCAACCATGAGACGACGCACACCGGCATCGAGCAGCTGAGGAACCTGCGGCGTGAGGTCGATGGGGTAGGCATCGTACAGGCGAGAGCGGCCGTGGATGTCGGTGCGGACGGGCATGACCTTTCCGTCGATATTCTTGAGCGAGAGCTTGCGGGCACGCAGACGGCAGTTGACACAATCGTGGATGCAGCCGTTGGCAACCTGCAGAATGCAGTGTTCGCTCGTCATAACGCGCGGACGGCCAAAGACGGTGATGCCCAGAGCCGCGGGCGCGGCTGCGCCGAGCGAGGCAATCTCGTCGAGCGTGATCTCGGGCGAGAGCCAAAATGCGCCGGCTCCGCGCTCGGCAAGCGCCTCCATGCAGGGTATGTTGTGCACCGGCAGGCAAGAGCGAATCTCGGCCGTGGCGCCGGCATGCGCGGCTACGGCGAGCTCGGAGATATTGCCGACGGCGACGGTGGCTCCGGCATTGATCCAAGGATCGACGCGCTCGTGGTCGACGGCGCGGCAGACCTCGTCGAGTACGGGCACGATACCCTGCTCAAATGCATCGGCAGGGGAGAGTCCGACAGCCTCGAGCGCGTCGGTGGTCATATAGATGCGCGCGGCGCCCTCGGCGCGAGCCGCCTCGGCGGCTTCGAGCGTGGTGACGGCGGCGCAGATCTGCGGCTCATCGCGGTAATGCTCGGGCATGGCGCGCGTACATTTGTCGAGCAACGGAATCTCGAGCGTTTTCGCGCGCTCCTCGTACGGCGCCAGAATGGTCTCCTCCAATGCTTTACAGGCGGCGGCGCGCACCTTGTGCACGGCGGAGAAGCCCATGCCGCAGCCGGCGTCGAGCGAAACGTCAAAGCTCGCAGCCTCAAAGGGCGAGGAACCCATACGGCCCACATGCTCAACCAGGTCTGCCGCCTCGACGGCGCGAGTCTTGGCGGCCTCGACGGTGAAGCCTGTGGCGGTGGCGGCGAGCGCGGGGTTGTCACAGCAGGTGAGTGTGACGGTAAACGGCTCGCCCAGGCGCGACACGACGGACACATCAACAGCTCGGCGGCGCAGCACATCGCGCTTGAGCGCGGCGCCGGCGGCGTCGATGGCACGCTGACTGCGAATCACGCGGACGCGGCAGCCCTCGGGCATGCTGCGGGGTACGCGACATTCGATGATGTCGCCCGCGGCGGCATCATCGGCAGCAATGGTGGGCAGGAACTGGTCAAACTCGTCGTCGTGGCGAAGCTCCAACAGGTCGCCCTTGCCTACGGGCTCAAACAGCTCAATGCGGGCGATGGCGGCGCGGCGACGGCGGTCGTCGGGCTTGAGGCCGCGCACATCGCGGTTGGCCGGGCGGCTGCCCAGCACCGTGCCCACGATCTGGCCGCGGTTGTTGGAACGCTCATAGCTCATCATCTCGTCGCCCGAGGCGCCGTCCTGATAGGCATGCGTAAAGTCGCGGTTGAAGCAGCGCTTGAGCTGGCGCTGGCGGGCGGCTTCCTCGTCCTTGGCAACGGTGACTCCGGATAGCATGTCGTCAATTTCGTGACGATACACATCGACGATGGAGTACACGTAATCGGGCGCCTTCATGCGGCCCTCGAGCTTGAGCGACGCGGCGCCGGCGTCATACAGGCGGCGAACAAGCTGCGAGGTGTTGGTGTCACGCGGGCATAGCGCACGCTCGCGGCCGGCGGGGGAGAGCGCGCGACCGTTTTCGTCGATCAGTTCGTAGGGCAGGCGGCAGGGCTGGGCGCACATGCCACGGTTGGCCGATCGTCCCGCCATGGCAAAGCTCGAAAGCAGGCACAGACCCGAGTAGCAAAAGCAGATGGCACCATGGCTAAAGACCTCAAGGTCCACATCGGGCGCGGCATTATGAATGGCGGCGATCTCGTCGATGGAGAGCTCGCGCGAGAGAGTCACGCGGTCGGCGCCCTGCTCGCGGCACCAAAGGGTTCCGCGGTCGTCGTGGATGTTCGCCTGGGTCGAGATATGTGTCTCGATGCCGGGCATGGTGCGCTTGACCTCAAAGAACAGACCCCAGTCCTGGATAATGAAGGCATCGGCGCCCAGCGTGGAGCAGCGATGAATGAGTTGCAGCGCATCGCCCATCTCGGACTGCTTGATGACGATGTTGACCGTGACGTAGACGCGCGACCCGGCTAGATGCGCGGCGCGGCAGGCCTGCTCAAAGGCCTCGTCGGTAAAGTTGGTGGCCTTGCGGCGGGCGTTGAAGCTGCCCATGCCGCAATAGATGGCGTCTGCCCCCGCGGCGAGTGCGGCGGCAAAGGGTTCGGGCCCTCCGGCGGGCGCCAAAAGCTCGGGTCTGCGGTTGGTGGTTCGACTGGCGGTTGCGGTCATATCCTGCCTTTCAAAATGCTCAGATATTCAAAAGTATAGTGGCGTCGCTGCGATGGACGATGCCCGCAGCCTAAGCAGGACATAGTCTTCAGCAGCTTGGACTGGCTGCTCCACATGAGAACCGTTCAGCGGTTCGGGGAAACCGTTGGGCGATAAAATATTCTCGCAAGCTGATAATATTCTTGCATCAAACAGAAACCTTGAGTACTATCCCAATCAAGCGCGGTGTTCAGACCGAACTGTGCCTCCCGGTGTGAACACCGCGCTCACGCTCTCTCAATTGATCGTAAGGAGAAAAACATGAGCAAGACCGTCGTGTCTTCCGATAACGCACCCGCAGCCATCGGCCCGTATTCCCCCGGTATCCAGGCCGACAACATGGTGTTCCTGTCCGGCCAGCTGGGCATCGATCCCGCGACCGGCAAGATGCCCGAGGGCGTCGAGGCCCAGGCCAAGCAGTCCCTCGCCAACGTCGAGGCCCTGCTGACCGCTGCCGGCGCTACCTTTGCCGATGTCGTCAAGACCACGGTCTACCTGGCCGACATCGCCGACTTCGCCGCCGTGAACGAGATCTACGCCTCCAAGTTTGAGGCCCCGTTCCCCGCGCGCAGCGCCTTCCAGGTTGCCGCCCTTCCGGCTGGCGGTCTGGTCGAGATCGAGGTCGTTGCCGCTCTCTAAGGCGTTGGCCACAACTAAACATGACATGCAAAAAGACCCTGCAGCGCGTGCGAGCTGCAGGGTCTTTTGTTAAGTGACGGATCGCTTGTGGAGCCGCGCTTCATTTTGCTCGTTAGCCTTCCTTTCGGACTTTTTGCAGGTAGCGGTAGACGCTGGGCTCCGAGATGCCCAGCGCGGTGGCGGCGCAGGCAACAGCGCCCTTGAGCATGAACACCCCGTTACCGTTGAGGTGGCGAATGACGTCCACGCGGTCGCTCTGACCAAGCGACGCTACATCCAGCCCGCGCGCGCTCAGCAACTCGGCAATGCTGCGGTCGATGAGCTCCTGTGTAGACTCCGAAAGGCTTTCGACCTCGATAGGGGCGGGCTCCGTGCGCGTCGGCGCCGCGTCGAAGCACGCCATGAGCTGCTGCGCCATGGCGTTGATGGAGCGCACGGTCGAGAGGTCGGTGTTGACGCAGAGCATACCGACGATCTCATCATTCTCGCGGATAAAGTACGTCGCTGACTCCAACGTCTTGCCGCCGGCACCGCGCCCCTCGTAGCCCGTAATAAACGGCAGGTCGCGATACTTGGCGTCGTGCATGATCTTGAGTGCCAGATCGGTGGCGGGACCGCCGACCTTGCGGCCGCTCACGATGCCGTTGCGAATATCGACGATGGCGTGGTCGGGATCCGAGAAATCGTGCAGCACGATTTCGCTGTTTTTGCCGAGTATCTGCTCCAGAAAATCGACCATCGGCAAAAAGCGACGTACGGTCTCGTTCACGGGCAACTCCTTTGGGTGAAATCGGAAATGTTCATAACAATTTTTTCTCATGGTAACACGCTGCCCATCATCTCGTATATCCGCAGGTACATTGCGTAATGCAGACGAACGGTAGGAATTTAGCGGTAAACGGTTGACCAAAAGAAATGTTAGATGTTATTTTGACCAGACACTTTCCTGACCTGCGGAAATGCGTAATTTCAGCTGAAGAATAGTCTGATAACAAAAAATTATTATTGAGAATGAGAATCATCTTTAATACGATATGCAATGAAGGCACAACCTCAACCCCGCACTGCGTCACAATAGAGCGTCAGATGCGAAAACAACTACTTCGAGGATTGGTGGTCAAATGACCCAGGAGACGGTTACGAACGGCACTGAAGCCCTGTTCACTCGCGAAGGCATGCCTCCCGTTAAGGAAATGATCCCGTGTGCCCTTCAGCACGTACTGGCATCGTTTGCCGGCATCATTACCCCGGCGGTCATCATGGCCGGCGTCTACGGCTTTAATAGCCAGCAGAGTACCGACATCATCCAGGTCGCGCTCATTCTTTCGGCGATCGACACGGCCCTTCAGGCCTTCGCTCCCTTCCGTCGCATCGGCGGCGGCCTGCCCATCGTCATGGGCGTTTCGTTCGCGTTCCTGCCGGCCCTGCAGGCCATGGGTGCCTCGGGCTTTAGCTTTGGTGCGCTGCTGGGTGGCGAGATCGTCGGCGGCGCCGTCGCGGTCCTCTTTGGTCTGGCCTACAGCAAGATCAAGTGGCTGTTCCCGCCCGTCGTGACCGGTACGGTCATCTTCTCCATCGGCGTTTCGCTGTATCCCACGGCCGTCAAGTATATGGCCGGCGGTATGGGTACGCCGCTGTGGGGCACCCCGCAGGCCTGGTGCGTCGCTCTTATCACCTTCGCCGTGGTCTTTGCGCTCGCCAACTTTGGCAAGGGCACGCTCAAGCTGGGATCCGTGTTCTTTGGCATGATCGTTGGCATGATCGTCTCCATCCCCTTTGGCATGATCGACTTCTCCAGCGTCGCCACCGCTCAGGTCTTCGCTCTTCCCAAGCTCATGCCCTACGCGCTCGAGTTTGATCCCGAGGTCTGCATTACCCTCGCCGTCGTGTTCCCCATGGTTGCCATCCAGGTTATCGGTGACGTCTCCGCCGCCTGCCTGGGCTCCATCGACCGTATGCCCACCGAGCGCGAGCTCTCCGGCGCTATCGTGTCCCAGGGCCTCACCTCTATGGTCGGCGGTCTGCTGGGCGGTCTTCCCACCAGCGCCCTTGGCCAGAACGTGGGCATCATCTGCTCCAACAAGGTCGTCAACAAGTGGGTCTTTGTGATCATTGCGGCCGTCTTTGCCATCGCCGGTCTGTTCCCGCAGCTCTCTGCCGTCCTTTCCGCTATCCCGCAGCCCGTCATCGGCGGCGCGACCGTCGGCGTCTTTGGCACCATCACCATGAACGGCGTGCGCATGTTCACCCGCGAGGGCCTCACGCAGCGCACTACCACCATCGTCGGCACCTCCGTCGTCTTTGGCCTGGGTATCTGGATGGCCAGCGGTTGCCTTGCCGGCGAGGGTATGCCCGCCTGGGTGTCCACCGTCATCGGCTCCAATGCCGTAACCCCCACCGCCATCATGGCCATTGTCCTTAACCTGATCCTTCCGCAGACGCCGGTCGTGGCTCAGCACATCGATGCTGCCAAGGACGCTGCCGTGGATCTGGTCTTGCCCGAGAGCAAGAAGTAACCAATTCGGTGCTATTCGTCGGCGGACGCATCGCCTCGTCCGCCGACGCCATGCGGCGCCAAGCCGCACTTCAAAGGGCTTGTCCCTTTGGTGAAGCGTTGACGGGAGAGGGCCCGTTTCCGGTGTAGGCCGGCGCTTCGCACTTCCGCCATGTCAGAGGTGTCAAACCCCGCCTCTGATGTTGAAGGGAGCATTTATGCTTCTGGTCGCTAACGGTTCCGTCTTTACCCGCAACGCTCAGACCCCGTTCATTCCAAACGGTGCGGTCGCCATTGACGGAGATACGATCGTCGAAGTGGGCCCCGAGCGCGAGCTCAAGGCCAAGTACCCGGATGCCGAGTACGTCGATGCCCGGGGCAACCTCATCATGCCCGGACTCATCAACTGCCACACCCACATCTACTCGGGTCTGGCCCGCGGCCTCGCCATTAAGGGCTGCAACCCCACCAACTTCCTGGAGAATCTTGAGCAGCAGTGGTGGAAGATCGACGACAACCTGACGCTCGACGGCACCAAGGCCAGCGCCTATGCCACGATTTTGGACTCCATCCGTGATGGCGTCACCACGATCTTCGATCACCATGCGAGCTTCTGCGAGATCCCGGGAAGCCTCTTTACCATTAAGGATGCAGCTCAGGAGCTGGGCATGCGTTCGTGCCTGTGCTACGAGGTCTCCGATCGCCGCGGCCAGGAAAAGTGCGACCAGGCCATTACCGAGAACGCCGAATTTGCCCAGTGGGCCGCCAAGGAGCGTCGCGATAACGACAACCACATGATCGCCGCCATGTTTGGCGGGCATGCTACCTTTACGCTTTCGGACGAGACCATGGATAAGATGGCCGAGGCCAACAACGGCCTGACCGGCTTCCACATCCATGTGTGCGAGGGCATGAACGACGTGTGGGATTCCCGCCTCAACCGCGGTGGTATCAGCCCCGTCGAGCGCCTGCTGCAGCACAACCTGCTGGGTCCCGACACCATGCTCGGCCACTGCATCCACGTGACGCCTGCCGAGATGGATATCGTCAAGGAGTCCGGCACTTGGCTGGTCAACAACCCCGAATCCAATATGGGCAACGCCGTGGGCTGCGCCCCCGTGCTCGAGTTCTTCCGTCGTGGCATCCCCGTGTGCATGGGCACCGACGCCTACACCCACGATATGCTCGAGAGCCTTAAGGTCTTCCTGATCATTCAGCGTCACAACGCCGCCATGCCCAACGTGGGCTGGTGTGAGGCCATGACCATGCTGTTCGAGAACAACGCCAAGATGGCGAGCAAGTACTTCGATCGCAAGCTCGGTGTGCTCGAGGCCGGCGCTGCCGCCGACGTTATCGTTATGGACTACAAGCCCTTTACGCCGCTGAGCGAGGAGAATATCGACGGCCACATGCTCTTTGGCATGATGGGCAAAAACTGCCGCACCACCATCATCAACGGCCGCGTCCTGTACAAGGATCGCGAGTTCGTTGGCATTGATGAGGACAAGATCAACGCGTGGACCATGGCCGAGTCCAAGAAGCTCTGGAGCACGCTCAACGATCGCACCTACTAATTCACAAGTAGATTCGCGCGCGTCGGATGTTTCGCCACATCCGGCGCGCGCATAGGCGGCCTCCGCGGGGTCGCCGGCGCTGTGCTAGCGCTACACCGTATTTGCGCCCGCCGCGCGGTCTCGCCGGGCGTTACAGAGAGGAACTCATTATGAGCGACATCATGAGGCCGATCCCGTTTTCGCAGCTGATGAACTGGATCATCGAGGAGCACAAGACTCAGGGCGCCGTCTTTGGCGTGCGCAAGATGGTTACGACCAACCAGGAGGGCGCGCTTCCCATTTTTGACGAGCGCATCGAGACTCCGTTTGGCCCGGCCGCCGGCCCCAATACGCAGCTTGCCCAAAACATCGTGGCATCCTACGTGGCCGGTTCCCGCTTCTTTGAGCTCAAGACCGTTCAGGTTATGGACGGCGAGGAGCTCTCCAAGTGTGTGAACAAGCCCTGCATCGTGGCACAGGACGAGTGCTACAACTGCGAGTGGTCGACCGAGCTCGAGGTTCCGCAGGCCTTTGCCGAGTACGTGAAGGCATGGTTCGCCTGCCACCTCATCGCTCGCGAGTACGGCCTGGGAAGCCCGGACGGCTTTGTCTTCAACATGTCCGTGGGCTATGACCTCGAGGGCATCAAGAGCCCCAAGGTCGATGCCTACATCGAGGGCATGAAGGACGCCAGCGGCTCCGAGGTTTGGAACGAGTGCCGCACGTGGGCGCTCGCCAACCTGGACAAGTTTGAGCATGTCGATGCTGCGTTTGTCGAGTCCATCCCGGCGCGCGTCTCCAACTCCATTACCGAGTCCACGCTGCATGGCTGCCCGCCGGCGGAGATCGAGCGCATCGCGACCTACCTGATTACCGAGAAGGGTCTCAACACCTACATCAAGTGCAACCCCACGCTGCTGGGCTATGAGTTTGCCCGCCAGCGTCTGAACGAGCTGGGCTTTGACTACATCGTCTTTGATGACACGCACTTCCGCGAGGACCTGCAGTGGGCCGACGCCGTGCCCATGTTCGAGCGCCTGATTGCCCTGTGCGCCGAGCACGGCCTGGAGTTTGGCGTCAAGCTGACCAACACGTTCCCCGTCGACGTGACGAGGAACGAGCTGCCTTCCACCGAGATGTACATGTCCGGCCGTTCGCTGTTCTCGCTGACCATCGAGGCTGCCCGTCGCATTACCGAGCAGTTCGATGGCAAGCTGCGCATCAGCTACTCCGGCGGTGCTACGGTCTACAACATCCGCGCCCTGTACGATGCCGGCATTTGGCCCGTCACCCTGGCGACCGACGTGCTCAAGCCCGGTGGCTACGAGCGCTTTAGCCAGATGGCCGGCGAGTTTACCGACCTGGATGGCAAGCCGTTCGCGGGTGTCTCTCTCGAGGCTGTGACTGCGATCCAGACCGACTCGCTCACCAACCCGCTCTACAAGAAGCCGCTGCGCCCGCTGCCCGACCGCAAGGTCGCCGGCAAGAGCCCGCTTTCCGACTGCTTTACCACGCCGTGCCGCACGAGCTGCCCCATCCAGCAGGACATTCCCGCCTATCTGGCGGCTGTTGACGAGGGCCGCTACGAGGACGCACTCAACATCATCATCGAGCGCAACGCTCTGCCGTTCATCACTGGCACCATCTGCCCGCATCCCTGCGGCCGTGCCTGCGAGCGTGCGTTCTACGAGCCCGAGGGTGCTCAGATCCGCGCCAGCAAGCTCAAGGCCGCCCGTGAGGCCATGACCGCCGTGCTGCCCAAGCTGCGTGCCCAGGCTATCGCCAACGACGGCGAGCGCAACGTTGCCGTTATCGGCGGCGGCCCGGCCGGCCTGGCGACGGCATTCTTCCTGACGCGCGCCGGCGTGCCCGTCACCATCTTTGAAGCCCGCGACTCGCTCGGCGGCGTGGTCCGTCACGTGATTCCCGAGTTCCGTATCGCGAGCGACGATATCTCCCACGATGCCGAGCTCTGCCTGGCCTTTGGCGCCAAGGTGCAGCTCAACGCTCGCGTGGATTCCATCGACGAACTCAAGGCCCAGGGCTTTACCGACGTGGTCGTGGCCACCGGTGCCTGGATGCCCGGCTCTGCAGGCTTGGGCGAGGGCGCCGAGCTCGACGTGCTGGAGTTCCTCGAGGCCGCCAAGAAGGGCGAGAAGCTCGAGCTGGGCGAGGACGTCGTGGTCATTGGCGCCGGCAACACCGCCATGGACGCGGCTCGCGTGGCCAAGCGTCTGACTGGCGTGAAGAACGTGCGCCTGGTGTATCGCCGCACCAAGAAGCAGATGCCCGCTGACGAGGAAGAGCTTGATCTTGCTCTTGCCGACGGTGTTGAGTTCTGCGAGCTGCTGGCCCCCAAGGCACTTAACGGCGCCGTGCTGACCTGCGACGTTATGGAGCTTGGCGAGCCGGATGTAAGCGGCCGTCGCAGCCCCGTCGCCACGGGCGAGACCGTCGAGCTTCCCGCCACCACGGTGATCTGCGCCGTGGGCGAGGGCATCGATGCCAGCCTGTACGATGCCGCGGGCGTCGAGCACGACCGTCGCGGCCGTCTTGCCGCCACCTCCACCGGCGTCGAGGGCGTTTGGGCTGCGGGCGACTGCCGTCGCGGTCCTGCTACCGTGGTCGAGGCTATTGCCGACGCCGCCGAGGTCGCCCGTGCCATCGCCGGTGTGGACTTTAACAAGTACGCCGACCAGAATGCTCAGGCCGGCCGCGAGGACACTTGCTACGAGCGCAAGGGGTCGCTGTGCCGCGACAAGCGCAACTGCACCAAGACTCGCTGCCTGGGCTGCGGCTCGGTGTGCGAGGTCTGCTGCGACGTGTGCCCCAACCGCGCCAACGTTGCCATTAAGGTGCCGGGCCTGGCCAAGCATCAGGTCGTCCATGTCGATGGCATGTGCAACGAGTGCGGCAACTGCGCCGTGTTCTGTCCCTACCAGGAGGGTCGTCCCTACAAGGACAAGCTCACCCTGTTCTGGAGCGAGCAGGACATGGAGAACTCCGAGAACGAGGGCTTCCTGGCGGTGGACGAGGACCACTTTAAGGTCCGCGTCGCCGGCACGGTCCGCACCGTCTCGGTCGATGCCGTCAACACCGGTCTTCCCGAGGCCGTCCGCCTGACCATCAGGGCTGTGCGCGACAACTATTCGTACCTTCTTAAGAAATAGGCGAGTCTCTTATGGCCAAATCCATTCAACATAACGTGGCCTACGTTGCCTGCGGAAGCGGTTGCGCCTCCGCAGGCGGCGACGCCCGCTGCAGCGAAGGCTGCATTGGCTGTGGCGCTTGCGTCGCGGCCTGCCCCCACGGCGCCATTGCGCTGGTCGATGGCATCGCCCGCGTGGATCGCTCCAAGTGCACGGGCTGTGGCCTGTGCGGCATGGCGTGCCCGCAGCGCGTGATTGCCTTCGTTCCCGGCTACCAGAACATTCTGGTGCGCTGCAACAACACCGATAAGGGCGCCATCGCCCGCAAGATCTGCGACACGAGCTGCATCGGTTGCGGTATGTGCGCCAAAAAGTGCCCTGCCGGCGCTATCCGCATCGAGGACAACTGCGCCCATATCGACGGCGTGGACTGCCTGTCGTGCGGCATGTGCGCCGTCGTCTGCCCTCATGGCGCCATCCACGACCGCACCGGCATCGCCGCCGGCGTGTAGAAGGGAATCACCATGGCACAGGAATTCACTTTTACCGTTAACGGCGTCGAGTGCACGACGACCAAAAACAAACCGCTGCTGCGCTACCTGCGCGACGACCTGCATATCCATTCCGCCAAGGACGGCTGCTCCGAGGGTGCCTGCGGTACCTGCACCATCCATGTGGACGGTGCGGCTGTCAAGGCGTGCGTGCTGACCACCGCTCTTGCCGCCGGCCGCAACATCGTAACCGTCGAGGGCCTGCCCGAGGACGTGCGCGAGGCCTTTGTGTACGCCTTTGGCGCCGTGGGCGCCGTGCAGTGCGGCTTTTGCATCCCCGGCATGGTCATGGCTGGTGCGGCACTCATCGCCGAGGACCCCGAGCCCACCGAGGAACAGATCAAGTACGCCATTCGCGGCAACGTCTGCCGTTGCACCGGCTACAAGAAGATTATCGAGGGCATTTCGCTGGCAGCCGCGGTGCTCCGCGGCGAAAAGCAGATCGACGAGGACCTGGAGCGCGGCGATGACTACGGCGTGGGCAAGCGCGCCTTCCGTATCGACGTGCGCAAGAAGGTGCTCGGCGAGGGCAAGTACCCCGACGACATCGACGAGCTCGACCAGCCGGGCCTGACCTATGCCAGCGCCGTGCGCTCGAAGTACCCGCGTGCCCGCGTGCTCTCCATCGATACCTCCAAGGCCGAGGCCCTGCCCGGCGTGGTGGGCATTCTGCGCGCCGAGGACGTGCCGGTCAACCAGGTCGGCCACCTTATCCAGGACTGGGACGTCATGATCGCCCAGGGCGATATCACCCGCTGCGTGGGCGATGCCATCGTGCTGGTGGTTGCCGAGGACGAGGCGACGCTCGAGAAGGCCAAGAAGCTCGTCAAGGTTGATTACGAGCCTCTGGAACCCGTGCGCAACATCGCCGAGGCCAGGGCTGCCGACGCTCCGCGCCTGCACGACAGCTTCTTTGCCTTTGGCAACACGGTGGAGCTCAAGGACAACGTATGCCAGAGCCGTCACGTGACGCGTGGCGACGCCGCCAAGGCGCTGGCGGAGAGCGCGTTCACCGTGACGCAGCGCTTTACTACGCCCTTTACCGAGCATGCTTTCTTGGAGCCCGAGTGCGCCGTCGCCTTCCCGTACAAGAACGGCGTCAAGGTGCAGTCGACCGACCAGGGCGCCTACGACACGCGTAAAGAGTGCGCCCACATGTTTGGCTGGGATAGCGAGCCCGAGCGCGTGGTCGTCGAGACCATGCTCGTGGGCGGCGGCTTTGGCGGCAAGGAGGACGTGTCCATCCAGCACCTGGCCGCGCTCGCCGCATATAAGTTCCAGCGTCCCGTGAAGTGCAAGCTCGCGCGTGCCGAGTCGCTCGCGTTCCATCCCAAGCGCCACGCCATGGACGGCACCTTTACACTGGGCTGCGACGCCGAGGGCAACTTTACCGGCCTGGATTGCGAGATCAACTTTGATACCGGCGCCTACGCGTCGCTGTGCGGCCCGGTGCTCGAGCGCGCCTGTACGCATGCCGTCGGCCCCTACAAGTACCAGAATACCGACATTCGCGGCTTTGGCTACTACACCAACAACCCGCCCGCCGGCGCGTACCGCGGCTTTGGCGTTTGCCAGTCCGAGTTTGCGCTCGAGAGCCTGATCGACCTGCTGGCCGAGAAGGTCGGCCTGGATCCGTGGGAGATCCGCTACCGTAACGCCATCGAGCCGGGCGAGGTTCTGCCCAACGGGCAGATTGCCGACTGCTCCACGGCGCTGAAGGAGACGCTGCTCGAGGTCAAGGATGCCTACTATGCGCATCCCGGACACGCCGGTATCGCCTGCGCCATGAAGAACGCCGGCGTGGGCGTGGGCCTGCCCGATGCCGGCCGCTGCAAGATTCGCGTCGAGAACGGCGTGGCCGTGGTCTATGCTGCCACGTCCGACATCGGCCAGGGCTGCAACACGGTCTTTTTGCAGGACGTTGCCGAGGCATGCGGCCTGCCGCTTCGCTGCATCGCCAATGGCGAGTGCTCTACCGAGAACGCTCCCGACTCCGGCACCACGTCTGGCTCGCGTCAGACGGTCGTGACCGGCGAGGCCGTGCGCGGTGCCGCCTTCCTGCTGCGCGATGCCATGCTTGACATCGAGGCCGGCAAGCATGCACCCGATGCTCCTGTGAGCGCCCATGGTGATGGCATCAAGATCGAGTACGACGACGGTCGCGCCTATCAGCTGCACACACAGGAACTCGTCGCCGGCCAGGGTATGCATCCTCAAGATCCCGCTGCCGCCATCAAGGCGCTCGAGGGCTGCGAGTTTGGGTACGTGTACCTGGAGCCGACCGACAAGCTGGGCGCCGACGTTCCCAACCCCAAGAGCCACATCTGCTACGGCTTTGCCACGCATGTGGTCATTCTGGATGATGACGGTCGCGTGAGCGAGGTCTATGCCGCGCACGATTCCGGCAAGGTGGTCAATCCCATCTCCATCCAGGGTCAGATCGAAGGCGGCGTGCTCATGGGTATGGGCTATGCGCTTACCGAGGATTGGCCGCTCAAGGACTGCGTGCCCCAGGCAAGGTACGGCACGCTCGGACTGTTCCGTGCGCCCGAGATTCCGGATATCCACGCCATCTACGTGGAGAAGGATGAGCTGCTGCCCGTGGCATACGGCGGCAAGGGCATCGGCGAGATCGCAACGATTCCCACGGCGCCCGCCGTACAGAACGCCTATCGCGCATTTGACGGCAAGCTGCGTCCGGATCTGCCCATGGTGGATACGCCCTACAGCCGCGCCCGCAACCGCGGGTAGGGTAGGGCGCGGACGGCCATTGCTGACGAGCTGTTCGCGCTCAACATCAACTACATACGCTGCGCCTTTGGCCCCGGCTCCATCGCGAGCCGGGGCCCTTTGTTTGGAGCGCCTCCGCATGCGGAAACTGTGTCCCGGAATTCGGCTCCAGAATGGGATGCACTTTCCGGAACAGCAGGAAACCGGAAACTGCGTCCCAGTTTGAGCGTCTATTCCGGGATGCAGTTTCCGCTGGGCGCTTCAACCGGAAAGTCTGTCCCGTTCTAGGCCTTGATTCCGGGACACGGTTTCCGCTAGGCATGCCATCTGGAAAGTACATCCCGTTTTGAGCGCTCAATTTGGGACATGGTTTCCGCGGGTGCTGCCAACCGGAAAGTGTGTCCCAGTTTGGTGGGCAGGCGGGCATAAGCTCAGCAGCCCCTACAGCTCAATATCGTTGAGCCATGTCGGCAGCGCGGTCTGCCGGATGCCTGCCGTCTGCAGCTTTTTGGCGAGTATTCCTGCCGAGCGGACCTCGTTCATGGTAAAGCGCAGCAGAGGGTGGCCGTAGAGCGATAGGTGCGCCTCGCGCTGTCGTTCGGCAACGAGCGCCTCGGCGGTGGTGCGTCCGGCCAGCATGGTCTGGTCGGTATATTTGATGAGCCCGTCGAGCTCGCCCAGCGTGAGTTCCCGCGCCTGGCGCTCCCAGGCAAAGTCCGTTCGTATGGGCTTGGCCGAATTGAAGGGGTCCGTCAGCTCGTATTGAAGCCAATCGGGCGCAAAGCCCGTCTCGATCATGACGGCTCGGGCGACCGATTCCCCGCCGCTCTCGGCGCGGGCGTCGGCATATCGAAGCGTTGTGAGAGCCGTACGAATCGCGCGACCATTGCGGGCAGTTGCTCGTTGCTCGACGGCCTCCATCAGCTGTTCCCGCACAAGGACGAGCTTTGAGATCGCCGAATCGGCAATGGGCATACCGTCGGCAAAACCGGTCTGCAACAGGCAATCTGTAACCGTTTGGATGGGCGGCGTTACCGATATGCCGGCTCTGCGTTTTGCTCCGGCCGGCTCAATCTGGTGCCGCTGAATATGTGCGCCCGGACGAGCCGACGGCTTGGTGGTACTGCAGACATGCACGACATTCAGGTGTCGCCACGAGACCTCGAGCCCCAGCAGACAGGCGGCCGAAAACGAGCAGAACGTCCAATCGGGGTGGATGATCGCAAGGGCGCGGAGGATTTCGCAATGGCGTTGCGCTCGGTTGAGTTCATCCCAGCGCGTTTTTCGCGCAAACAACCCCGGCATGGGCGAGACAACCGTGCCGCCGGTGCGCCGAAGGAGCGCTTTTCGGATCGCCGTGCTCGGGGGAATCAGACAGCGCCCCTCTTGTTCGGCTTGAGTGAGCAGTTGGTCGATGAGCTGGTCATTGCAATGGGTCATGAGCTACCGCCTCCTTTTGGGTAGCAAAAACGTATCAGCTGGAACTTGCCGCTCAGCTGACCAAAAGCTGACCAAAATCTAACCATGCAGGTAGATGGCCTGTTTTCGGCGACATTTTTACATCCGAATCGGTGGGCGGTAATCGGCGACCTTGAACGGTAGCGAGTTATGAAGACTGGGTAAGTTTCGAGACGTGTACTTTTTGAAAAAGAGCATTCTATCTGCTGTTTTGTGTTTCTGGATCGCATATTTGAAGGCATGTGGTATGGGCTGCGGATCGTCGCCGTGTATCTGCGGAAACTGCGTCCCGGATTCGACGCTCAGAATGGGATGCATTTTCCGGTAGAAGCTTCAGCGGAAAGTGCATCCCAGAATTCAGGCTCAGAACGGGACACGCTTTCCGGATGGCATGTTTGGCGGAAACTACGGCCCAGTTTTTGGCTCCAGAACGGGATACATTTTCCGGAACGGTCCACGTGCGGTGGTGCGCCGCCCCTTTTGCGTGCGCCACTTGTCGAATTACGTTATAGCTAGCTATATTATAGGAAGGTATAATATAGCTAGCTATAACGTAAAGGAAGGATGGCCCTATGTTTATCGGAAGAACGGCGGAAATGTCCGAGCTCAATCGACTGTATGGCACGGGCTCCTTTGAGATGCCTGTGATTTACGGCCGCCGTCGCGTGGGCAAAACGCGTCTTATCACAGAGTTCATCCAAGGCAAGAAGGCTATTTACTTTCAAGCTCGTCGTACCAATGCAGAGGCAAACCTGCATGGCTTTAGCCAGGCGATACTTGCGGGCTCCGTTGGTGCTGCAGGCGTGTCGTTTCGTAGTTTTGACGAGGCGTTCGATGCATTGGCCACCATGGCTCGCACGGAACGTTTGATTGTCGTGATTGACGAGTATCCCTATCTCGCCCAATCGAATCCCGAGATCAGCTCGTTACTGCAAGACAAGATCGATCACCTGTACAAAGAGACCAAGCTCATGCTTATCCTGTGCGGCTCGTCTCTTTCGTTTATGGAGGAACAGGTGTTGGGCTACGAGAGCCCACTATACGGTAGGCGTACGGCCCAGTTTAAGATCATGCCGCTCGATTTTATGACGACCCTCGGCCTGTGGCAGAGCATGGGTCGCGAAGACGCTGCAGTTTGCTATGGCATGACGGGTGGCATTCCTGCATATATCGAGAAAGTCGATCCTGCCGCACCGCTCAAGGACAACATCAAACGTCTTTTTCTTACTCCTACGGGCTATCTCTTTGAGGAGCCGAGTAACCTGCTATTGCAGGAGTGCCGCAATCCCGAGCAATATGATGCGATCGTGCAAGCAATTGCCCAGGGGCGCTCGAAGATCTCGGAGATTGCGAGCTCTACGGGAATCCCTGCGAGCAACGTAAAGAGCTATGTGGATAAGCTGGCGTCGCTTGGGATTGTCGAGCGCGAGCTGCCCCTAAACGAGACGAGCAATAAGCGAGCCGTGTATCTGCTGAGCGATCAGATGTTTAGGTTCTGGTACAAGTTTGTTCCGCAGAACATCGGGCTGATTCAAAACGATATGGCCGAGATGGCGTATGAGCGCATTGAGCCGCACGTATCGGATTACATGGGTACGGTCTTTGAGCTTATATGCAGACAATACGTGTACGAACTCGCGCGGGCGGGCCAGCTTGATGTGGTTCCGGCAAGCGTTGGGCGCTGGTGGGGGACGGATAATCGCACGCATACGCAGGAAGAAATCGACTTGATTGTTGACGATGGCGAGGGCACTGCGCTGTTTGCGGAATGCAAATGGCGCAATGAACCGGTGGGCGAAGACGTGCTGCAAAAGCTCGTGCATCGAAGCGAGCTCTTTAGGCGGCAGCACAAAAGCTATGCGATCTTCTCGAAGCGAGGCTTTACGCAAGGATGTCAGGAAGCTGCGGCGAGCAGGGGAGATGCCAAGCTGATTTCGTTTGCCGAGATGTGCGAGCGGAGATAACCAAGCACGCTCTGATGTGATGCTCGGAATGGGTCGCGCTAAGGATGCCAAGCGTAAAACCTTCAATGAAAATGGCGTAAAAACTACATCTGTCATGGCGTAAAAACTACATTGAAAGTAGCGTAAAATCAGCATTGAGAATGGCGTAATTTCGCATATCGCGTGATAGAGAGGGACGGCCGTCTATGGATGCACCAAAGAGATTGACCCAAAAGGGATATAGGCCCCGGCTCATAGAGGAGCGCCTCGACACCCTTATGCGGGCGTTTGGCTGTGTGGAGATCAACGGCCCCAAATGGTGCGGCAAGACCTGGACGGCGCTCTCTCGCTCGGCGAGCGTCTCCAGGCTCGATGAGCCTGCGCAGCGTGCGGCGGCAGAGGTCGACCCAAGCCTGGCGCTCATCGGCGATGCGCCACACCTGGTCGATGAATGGCAGGAGGTGCCCGAGGTTTGGGATGCCGCCCGGCGTTTCGTGGACGCGAGCGGCAACGAACGGGGGACACTTTTGCTCACGGGCTCGACCGCGCTCAAAAGCGAGGAGCGCAGCCATGTTCGTCATTCCGGCACGGGTAGGATCGCCCGTCTGTCAATGCGCCCCATGGCCCTGTGTGAGTCGGGCGACGGCGAGCCGCTCGTGTCACTGGCAAGTCTCTTTAAGGGCGAGGATTTTGCCCCTCAGCGTCGCGAGAGCACGGTGGATGACGTCGCCCGCTGGTGCTGCAGGGGCGGTTGGCCTGCAAATCTTGGGCTTTCGGAAGATCTTGCGCGAGAGACGGCAAGCCAGTACGTGCACTCGGTGCTCGACGTCAACGTGCTGGACGAGGGCATGTCGCCCGAGCTTGCACACGGCCTTTTGCGAGCTCTTGCCATGAACGAGAGCCAGGCTGTCACGTACAAGACGCTCGTAAAGGACGCCTCGTACGGTGAGGCGGGCCCCGACGAGAGGACCATCGCTGCGTACTTGGACCTCTTCAACAGGCTCAAGCTGACCGAGGACCTGTGCGGATGGGAGCCGCCCATGCGCTCGAAGGCCCGCGTTCGCGTGCGCCCCAAGCGCTACTTCTGTGACCCGTCACTTGCGGCGGCGTTGCTGGGGGCTACCCCTGAGCGGCTGCTTGGCGATATGCAAACGCTGGGGATGCTCTTTGAGAATCTCGTCCTGCGCGACGTGCGCGTGTTCCTTTCCACCTACGGCGGTGTCGACAACAGTGTCCATTATTTCCGAGATGAGAAGGGCCTTGAGGTCGATCTGATCGTTGAGCACGACGGGCGCTGGGGAGCCATCGAGGTCAAGCTGAGTGATGCGAAAGCAGACGATGGAGCGAGAAATCTCAAGGCGCTGGAGAGGAAAGTGCTCTCCAATCCTGCCGCCCAGAATGCCGCGCCGGCGTTTTTGGCGGTCGTGGTTGGAAAGGGGAGCATTGCCTATACACGCGACGACGGCGTGGCGGTGATTCCCATGGCGGCACTTGGGGCGTAGTGGTTTTGCGGGCGTGCCGTGCTTCCTTTACCGAAAATCCATTTGGTAAACGGTTGATTTCCGATCTCAGCCGAACACATTAAGCGAATAGGCCGTTCCCGCAGCTAGCCGAACGCCCCCGCGGCCCCATCCGGGACCCGGGGGCGGCATTTTCCCAGTTGAAGGAACGGTGGAGATGTGTTTCGATGGGT